>DYVS01000001.1:0-45919 GCA_020743075.1 Butyricimonas virosa
TAACCTTCCTTTTCACCCTTTTTTTTCTTTTTTGCGTCCTTGTTGTAAATAACGTGTTTATCACGTGGCTAACTTGAAAAATGATGGATGATAAAATAGAAGAATTATTAGTAAAAAAGTTGGACGAAGGACTTTCTGATTCCGAAGAGCGAGAATTAAACATTTGGTTGGAGGAGTCTTGGGAACATGCTGTTATTTTTAAGGAAATGCGTAAAGTGCGTTTGTGGATGGATACGGGTAAATCATATAATCCTGATATAAAGTCGGGTTTTAAAAAGATAAGATGGAGATACCGCCACAAGCGAATGATTCGATGGATGCATTATGCTGCTGTTTTAATCGTGTGTTTGACTGCAGGAGCCCTGTTTTGGGAGTATGGAAGTGAACCAGTGGGTGAAGAAAAAGATCTTGTATTTGATGAGTTTAGTCGGCCTAGTACACAACAAGCTTTTTTTGTGTGGGCAGATGGAACGAGGGTTGCTTTAAGTAAGGAAATTAAAGATACACTTATTTCTGGAGAAGGGGCTGCTTCCCTTCAAATTGATTCTAATCGGATGTTGCATTATAAAGGAAATGTTCGTCAAGATAGTGTGAAACGTTTTAATCAACTAATTGTTCCGAATGGAGGAGAATACCGTATGCTATTGGAAGACGGAACTATCGTGTGGGTAAATTCTGCTTCTACGGTAGAAATACCTGAACATTTTGACGACTCGGAAAGGCGAATCCGATTAAAAGGAGAGGCTTATTTTGAGGTAAGGCCTGATGCAACTAGACCGTTTTATGTGGAAACAGAACAAGTTTGTATTCAAGTATTAGGTACGAAATTTAATATGTCTGCTTATCAAGATGATTTACGGGTCATGACAACACTTGTAAATGGTAGTGTTTGTGTAAGTAACTCGGGAGGAAAGCAAGTTATATTGGAACCGGGTGAACAAGCTGTTGCGTTTGGCGAGGAAATTTCGGTGAAAAAAGTAGATCCGACTAGTGTGATTTCGTGGGTAGAGGGACGATTTAAATTCGAAAATGCTAGGTTAGAAGACATTGTCAAACAAATTATTCGGTGGTATGATGTTTCTGTTTATTTTGAGAACGAGAATTTAAAAGACATACATTTTTCGGGAGGAATGCTGAAATTTCGGCCATTGAAAGATTTGGTGGAAATGATAGAACTTTCGAGCCCAGTGCGTTTTACAATGGAAGGTAAAAAAATTATTATATCAAAAAAATAAAGTCGAAAAAGGGCTGAAGACTTTCTCGACTTGTATTGTAAATGCTTTGTTCTAAAGTCACAATTAAAGAACAAAGCTAGGTTAAATTTAAATACAAATATATGAAAAAAAGTCGTAGACTTGTCCTGTTTTGGCAGGACAGTAGTAAAAAAACATGGTTCTGGAGGTTTTTGCCTTTTTGGTTAGGCCTTATTTTACTTCCGCAAACAATCTTTTCTCAAGAGATGAAACGAATCTCGTTGGAAGTGAAGGATGAAGTGATCGGTGAGGTGATGAATAAGCTGGGGAAAGAGTATGGAAAAGACTTTTTCTATAGTGAAAGTCAAGTAGACATGCAAGAAAAGGTGACTGTTCATTTGAGAAATGTCACTTTAGATGAAGCCTTGAAACAAATTTTCAATGGTAAAGAGGTTCGTTATGAAGAGAGGCCGGATTTTGTGGTGATACTTGAAGTTCAGATGTTGAAGGGTATGGATAATTTTACTATTCATGGTGTTGTAAAAGATGATAAAAATCATCCCCTACCAGGGGTAACGATCATCTTAAAAGGGACATCTCTTGGGACGGCAACTAATACGAATGGGGAATTCGTGTTGAATGTTGTTAAAGGAGTGGATTCTCTTGTAGTCACTTCTATCGGTATGAAAACATTATATATTCCTTTGGTAAAGGGAAAAACGGAATATATGATTCGTATGGAAGAAGAGGTAAAAACACTGGATGATGTTGTCGTTACAGGGTATGGTAATGTTGCCAAAGGAAATTACACGGGGGCTTCAACCACGGTGAAGATGGATGATATTTTGATGGCTGGAGCTTCGTCTGTTGATCAGATGCTGCAAGGAGTTGTTCCCGGAATGTTAGTCATGAATAAGACCGGACTAGTTGGGGCTTCTCCTAAAATTCGGGTACGAGGAACTTCCACGTTATTAGGGAGTCAAGAACCCGTTTGGGTAGTCGATGGGGTGATACAAAGAGATCCACAACCTTTTGACTCGGAGGATAACACGAAATTTTCAGTTGATGCTGATGATATTCGACAACTAGCAGGAAATGCTATATCATGGTTGAATCCCAATGATATCGAGACAATTACCGTGTTGAAAGATGCTTCTGCAACAGCGATTTACGGTTCAAAGGCTGCTAATGGTGTTATTGTTATCACCACGAAAAAAGCGACCCAAGGAGATATTGCTGTGAATTATAATGGAGATTTTTCTATCGGACAACGCCCTCGCTATGGATTGTATGATCAGATGAACTCGAAAGAGATAATGCAATTTTCGAAGGACATATATGACGAGAGACGTTCCTACACATCCTCGATTCTTCCTATCGGTTACGCCGGCTTGCTTCAAAGGTTGATAAACAAGGAAATTACGCTTGAAGAAATGGACCGGGAATATCAAAAGATGGCCCAACAAAATACGGATTGGTTCAAATTATTATTTCGTAATTCGTTAAATCATTCTCATAACGTGAGTATTAGTGGAGGAAACGGGAAAGTGTTAAATCGTACGTCTTTTGGGTATGCGGGGGAGAAAGGAGAGGCAAAAGGAAATGATGTAAATTTGTTCACGGCTACTTCTAATACAACTGTGAATTTCGGACAGAAATTGATGATCAATTTATTGTTGAAAGGAAGTATCCGTAATGTGAATGGATTTGCTTACAATGTTGATCCGTTTAGTTACGCTTATAATACTTCACGTGCAATACCTGCTTATAATGAAGACGGTTCTTTGTTTTTTCATGAGAAAATAGGTGAATATAGTCCTAGTGGTAGTGGTAAATACATGTATAATTATAATATTTTGAACGAACGGGGACACACGGGGAGTAAAAACGATACCCGTACATGGGGATCAACAATTGATCTTAAATGGCGTATTTTGCCAAGATTGGAATACCAGGGAATGTTTTCTTATGCATCTTCTTCTTCCGACTCAAAAAAATATGCAAGTGAACATTCATTTTATATTACCCAACTTCGTGGGTATGAATATGGAGCGGCGGCTGCGAATAGTACGGAGATGAAATCTTCTCCGTTACCTGTAGGTGGTATTCTGGAAACAGATTTAATAAATACGACAACCGTGATGGTGCGGAATAGTCTAGTCTACGACCAGTTGTTCAAAGAAAAACATCGATTTACCTTGCAAGTTGGTATCGAGACAAATTCCGTAAAATCAAAAGGAGGTTCAAGCAAGCGTTATGGATATTTGCCGGATCGTGGAGAGACTTTTGCAACTCCACCGATCACTTATTTGTCTTATGGTTCTGAAACGAGTAATTCGGACATTGTAAATGGAGCTTCTAGCGTGGTGAATCGGAAAGAAAATGCTCTTAGCGAATATATGTCGGCAGTTTATACCTATAATGATCTATATGTGATTAATTTTAATGGCCGGATAGATGCATCAAATCGTTTTGCACAAGATAAAAATAAACGTTTCGAACCGACGTGGTCTGTAGGTTTAAAGTGGCGTATTGCTAATGAACGTTTTGCTCAAGATTTATGGTGGTTAAATAATTTGGACTTCTATGCTTCATATGGGTATCAGGGGAATGCTGTAACCACGGTTTCTCCTTACTTGATCGCATATGATGGAGGAATAGACACTCGTTATCAGGATTTTGTATTGAAAATAAAATCTTTGCCTTATCCTGATTTAGGATGGGAAAAAACGAAGACTTATAATTTAGGATTAGATGGGGCTCTTTTGAATGGACGCTTTAATTTTACCTTGAATTATTATCAGAAAATAAGCGAGGTACTTTCTTCTCGTAATGTTCCTTATGAAAATGGAGTTGCTAATGGCATTGTGTCTGGTTCCACGATGAAAAATTACGGGTATGATTTTGTTATAGATGTAATTCCAATTCGTACAAAGGATGTAACTTGGCAATTATCTTTGAATACGGCTGTTTCTCGTAATAAAATAGATAAGAATAAACGGGTAAATACACTGAATGACTATATTGAAGGAAGTGCGATTATTCCTGGGAGTCCTTTCTCAACATTTTACTCGTATCAATTTGCGGGACTGAATTCGGAAAATGGTTTGCCTGTATTTGATAAGATGGATATAGAAGGGGCGAACACTCCTGCAGACTTTTTAGTTGAGTCTGGAAAGTTTATGCCAGACTTTTCCGGGGGCTTGAATACGATGATAAAATACAAAAGTTTTTCATTGTATGCCTTATTTACAATACAATGGGGAGGACATGCCCGTTTACCAGAACTTTACACTGGTGCGACTAGTACACAGCCGGGATTGCCGCGGCCGGAGCAGAATGTTTCTCGAAAATTGCGTCATCGTTGGAAAAAGTCAGGTGACGAGCAATTTACAAACATACCTTCTTTACCGGGAACCGGTAATGAGACAATCATGTTACCGGCGACAGCTACTTCTACTTCGGTATCGACTAATTTATACTACATGTATAATTTATCGGATGTCCGAGTGGCAAATACGGATTTTATTCGTTGTCGTTCTATTTCTCTTGCCTATGAATTCAAGCAACCTTGGTTAGAGCGATTTTTTATCCGGCGAATGCAAGTAAAGGCGAGTATGACGAATCCTTTTTCGTGGGTATCAGATAAAAAGTGGGATGGGTTGGACCCAGAAACGGGTAATTGGCCAACACGAAGGGTTACGTCATTATCCTTACAAGTTTCTTTTTAAAAATTAAAGATGGAGATTGCTATGAAAAATTTGATAATAATTTTAGTCGGGATATTGATTTTAAGTGCCTGTTCTGACTTTTTGGAAGAAAAATCTCAAGATGAAGTGATTGTGTCGACGGTCGCCGATTATAGCCAATTTTTGTTAGGATCTGCCTATGGAATGCCTGGATATGATGTGCTTTATTTACTGGATGATGATGTTGAACTAGACGAAAATTTATATTATGGCGATGCTAATAATGCCTATGCAGTGGATTATTTCGGGTATTTTACTTGGCAACCTGATATGTGGGAGAGAGGAATGAAAATAATAGATCTGTACGAGAACGTTTATAGCCAATTGAAAGGGGTTAATGCGACGTTGGATGGGATAGATGAAGCTACAGGATCCGAGGTTGAAAGAGAATATGTGAAAGCCGAGGCTTACGGGTTACGTGGGTTTTATTATTATTTACTTGTGAATCTATATGGAGAGCCTTATCACTATAACAAGACTTCATTAGGTGTACCTTTAAAATTGACTGCCGGGTTAGTCGAGAATGGCCTTGTGCGAAACACGGTAGAAGAAGTGTACGCTCAAATCGTGAAAGATTTGAAAGTTTCAGCTGAATTGTTTGAGAAGAATCCGAAACGGGTTGGAAACTATCGCCTTAATGTGACTTCTGTTTATATCCTGCTATCCCGAGTCTATTTGTACATGGAGCAGTGGGAGAATGCTGTAAAGGCGGCGGGTAGAGCCATTGAAACTACTGAAGGTTTGACAAATTATACCTCGATATCTTCTTCGACGTTTTATATGCCGACTTATGCGCATTCGGAAGTAGAGTGGCGATATGGCAATGGCCAATTGAAATACGGATATGTACCTTCTCAAGAATTACTTTCAAAATATGGAGATAACGATTGTCGGAAAAAATTTTGGTTTAATGTCGGTGGAAAAACTACTAAAAAGACCCCTGATTATGCGGAAGGGATGGGACCGACGAATACATTGCGTATTTCAGAGGCCTATTTGAATCGTGCAGAGGCTTATGCACAAATGGATAAAACGAATGAGGCTTTGGCTGATTTGAATGATCTACGCCGTTGTAGGATTACTGGCTATGAAGATATTTCAATAGAGAATGTAACAGATTTATTGGATGAGGTACGTTTGGAGCGCAGGTTAGAATTGTGTTATGATGAACAACGTTGGTTTGATTTGCGTCGTTATGGAATGCCTTCTATATCCCATAAATATAAGGCTAAAAAGGTAGATTCTTGGTTGATGTTTACGTTGAAGGAGAAAGATCCGTTATATACGATTCCTTTTTCAACCACAATGATTATGAATAATAATCGTCTGGAGCAGAATGTCTCTGCTTATGAACCGGAGAGGAAAGGAATTTAATATTAAATGAATAAATATATGCCAATTATGAAAAGAATGAATATATATATTGCCTTGTTTTTGAGCATATGGCTGATCGCTTGTTCGGAAGAAAATGGTGTGGGAAGCGTTGATCCGTTGACTCCAGATTATATTCTGCCTCAGGGGAAGTCTCCTGCAGATAACCGTATTGTAGAGTTGTATAATCAATACGGAACATATATCTTGTATGAATACACGGAACGTGATTTTAATTGGAGTCAAATGGAAGGTTCATCTAGTGATTACACGTATACTAAGGCGGATCCGTTATATGCAGGAGAGATGTTAGATTTGCTGAATGAGGTTTGGTTTTCGCTTTATCCGGTAGATTTTCATAGAAAATATATGCCTTATAAAATATTTTTAGCGACAGCTTTACGTTATGGATCTTCTGCACAATTTAAAGATGTAAGGGCGATGAACGGGCAAATTGCTGTTAGTTACTGTTCGGATACTTTAAAGAAAATGTCTGTGGGTACGAAATTGAGTTTGAAGATTAACCTTCAACAAGGCTTATGGGAAAAATGGATAGATAAGATAAACTTTCCCGAAGAGTTCTTTGCATTGAGTGATTATTCTAAAGCAGCAAACACAACACCGTCTTCTCCTGATTATGCAAGAAACCGGGGATTCGTGGCCAATAATGGGAACGAGTGGTCTACTCGGGTAAATTGGCCTTCCCGCACGTTGAATAAAATGGATGATCTGAAGGCTTTTTTGAATGGGATGGTAGGCAGAACATCTGAACAGTGGAAAGTTGAGCTGGAATATCCTTTGGTGAAAAAGAAGTATGATATTTTGAGAAACTACTTGTTGAGAACTTATGGTTTCGATATACAAGCTATAGGTGATATGATTTACGAATAGATCGTTCTGAAATATAAATAAATGTGGAGGAGTATGGTAAAATACTCCTCTCGCTCAAGGTATGTCAATTTTGATTGTATGTAAATAAATGTAAAAGATGGAAGAAGTTATTGTAAAAGTGGAGAATTTATCTCATCGCTATAGTGTGCAGTGGGCGGTTCGAGATATAAACTTTGAAATTCTAAAAAATGGTATTTATGGTTTACTTGGTTCCAATGGGGCTGGTAAATCCACGACGATGAATATTATGTGTGGTGTGTTGAAACCGACAAGAGGAAATGTTTTTATCAAAGGGATTAATACACGAGAAAATCCTGTAGAGGCGAAACGGCATATCGGTTTTTTGCCGCAACAGCCTCCTCTGCATGTAGATCTGACCGTGGAAGAATATCTTGAATATTGCGCAAGTTTACGCCACATTCCTGGTAAACAAATTCATAAGGCTGTGATTGAAGTGATGGGTAAATGTGGAATTTCTCATTTCCAAAAACGTTTAATCCGTAACTTGTCGGGAGGTTACCAGCAACGAGTTGGGATTGCACAAGCGATTATTCATAAACCGGATTTCGTGGTATTGGATGAGCCAACCAATGGTTTAGATCCGAACCAGATTATGGAGATTCGTCATTTGGTAAAGGAGATTGCGGAGGAACGCACGGTCGTGTTATCCACGCATATTCTTTCAGAGGTGCAGGCCACTTGTAAATATATTCGTATGATAGAACAGGGAAGTCTTGTGTTTTCTGGGACAGTTGAAGAATTTGACAATTATATAACTCCGAGTTCCGTGTGCGTGTCTTTGATAACAAGACCGTCGGTAGAGGAATTGCGGACCATTCCGGGGGTATTACAGGTGGAAGAATTAGGGGGTACGAGATTCCGTCTGCATTTCGTAAATGCTCAGGAGATGATGGAAAAAGTAGTAGAAATAAGTATGACACGAGATTGGCGCTTAAACGAGATCTATCTAGAAAAAAGTTCACTAGATACAATATTTGCCAAATTATCTAAGAAATAATTCATTATAAAAGAATCATCCATGAAAACAATATATAAAATAGCAAAAACAGAATTACAGACCCTGTTTTATTCACCTGTAGCTTGGTTGGTCATTGTAATTTTTACATTCCAGACAGCAATGACTTTCACGAATATGTTTGGAGGATTAGTGCGTAACCAGGCGTTAGGTTATGAATTGGTTTCCGTGACGTCCAATGTTTTTTCTAATCCTTGGGGAGGAGTATTCCCTGCTATTCAGGGATATTTGTTTCTCTATATACCTTTATTGACAATGGGATTGATGAGTCGAGAATTTGGAAGTGGTTCCATCAGATTACTATACTCTTCTCCTGTAACAAACGTACAAATTATTCTGGGAAAATTCTTGTCCATGATGATTTATGGGCTTGTACTGGTTGGAATCATGCTTATCTTTACACTTTTTGGTGCTTTCACGATTAAGGACTTTGATTTGCCGCTTGTTCTAACCGGATTACTGGGTGTTTATTTGTTAATTTGTGCCTATGCTGCCGTGGGTTTATTCATGTCAAGTTTGACCTCGTATCAAGTTGTTGCGGCAATGTTGACATTAGCTATGTTGGGAGCGTTGAATTACGTGAAAGATATGTGGCAGGACATAGAGTTCATTCGTGATATTACTTATTGGTTGTCAATCTCTGGGCGAGCCGGTGAATTTGTAATCGGATTGATTTGTAGTGAGGACTTACTCTATTTTGTTATTGTAATTGTTCTGTTTCTTACTTTAGCTATAATACGTTTGCAGGCTTGTAGGCAAAAGAGTCCTTGGTTTTTAACTTTGGGTAGATATGTCGGGGTTGTACTACTTGCCTGTTTTTTGGGATACTTGTCTTCACGCCCCAAATTGATGGGGTACTATGATGTGACTGCGACGAAGATGAATACGTTGACCCCTAATAGCCAAGATGTGATCAGTCGTTTGGAGGGGGGATTGACTATTACAAGTTATTTGAATGCTTTGGATGAGCAAGATATATGGACCGCTAGTCCTTCGCGAGTGAAAACGGATCAAGTGCGTTTTAAACAATACGTGCGTTTTAAACCGGACATTAAATTAAAATACGTGTATTATTATGATACGATTCAGAGTTTGTCGCAAGATCAACGTTTTCCGAATTTGAATACGGAACAGCGAGCAAGGGAAATCATGCGGATTCACGGTTTGGATTCTAGCTTATTCCTAAGTCCGGGACAAATTCGTGAACAAATAGATTTATCTGGAGAAAAAAATATGTTTGTTCGTTTGTTGGAACGAGAAAATGGGGAAAAGACATTCTTGCGAGTTTTTGACGATATGCAACATCATCCGGGGGAATCTGAAATTACAGCTGCCTTTAAACGAATAGCAATGGAATTGCCTACTGTTGGTTTTTTGGTAGGACATGGAGAAAGGGATATTCATCGTACGGGAGATCGGGAATATAGTGGTTTCGCTTTGGAAAAGAGATTTCGTTATGCGTTGATTAATCAAGGATTTGATATTTTGAATGTGAGGCTGACAGATGAGGTTCCAGATAATATAAAAATATTAGTCATTGCCGAGATGAAAGAACCATTAACCGAGACTGAAGAAATAAATTTAGAGCGCTATATCGCTCGTGGTGGAAATTTATTCATCACGTGTGAGCCGAAACGTTCGGAAATAATGAATGTGTTGTTGGAAAAGTTTGGAGTTCGGTTAGCTACGGGTACTTTGGTGCAATTGACCGAGAATTTTTCTCCGGATCTGATTGTTGCCCAACCTTCCCAAGAGGCTGCAAAGTTGAATTATTATTTTGATGGAATGAAACAGAATAATAGATGTCTTGTTATGTCTGGGGCTGCTGGTTTAGAATATGATAGGAATAATGAGTATAATGTAATTCCTTTGTTTATAAGTGATTCGTTGTCTTGGAATGAAGTTGAAACTACAAATTTCGTGGATGAACGACCTGTTTTATCTGTAAGTGTGGGGGAAATGCAGAAATCATATGCGACTGTTTTGGCTCTTTCCCGGGAAATTAACAATAAAGAACAGAAAATAATGATCTTGGGTGATGCTGATTGTATTAGCAATGGAGAATTAAGTATGCATCGGAGGGGTATTTCTGCTTCTAATTATACTGTTATTATGGGTGGATTTTATTGGATGTCCGATAACGAGGTTCCTATCGATGTGCGTCGTCCGACGCCACCTGATAATGTGATCTATCTAAATGAGGCGAAAATTGGAACGTGGCAGGTGCTTATGACATGGATTCTCCCGGGAATACTTTTAATGATTTCTATTTTCATTTGGATACGAAGACGAGGAAGATAATAAAGCTTCAATTGGAAAATCTGCGTGTATATTAATTTTACGCCCAGATTTTCCATCTTAAAATATATAGAGATTAATTTTTTCAACCCCTGTTCTCCCTCTCAAAGGTTTAACGTTTAAATCCTTCAAAAACACGAGCTTTTTCTTGTGTTACTAATTCTCCGGTCATGGTTAGCGTGTTGGAGTGGAATGAAGGTGAGATGTTTGCTGATACGTTATTTGAGCCTTGATGAAGGGTAAGGCTTACTTGAGCGGAAATGCTGACACCTTGAACGAGAAAGCTATAAATGATGCTTCCTTTTTTATCTTTTTTCATTCGGATGTCTGAAACGTTGCCCTCTACAGTAAAACCTCCCAGCCCGTTTTGAAGTGGACGAGGGGTGTCAAAACTGACTTGTACCGTGGCTTTTTTGTTTGCCATGGAAATGAAGTTTTTGACAGAACTGACACTTACCGATCTGCCTCGTTTGAAAATCAGGCGATCTGCTTCCAATACAAACGTGTTGTTTTCCAAAGCACGAACAGCGTCTTGGTATAATTGTTCTTTTACTTTTTGTTGAGCTATTTTCCGCTCTTGTCTTGTTTGTGTACGTTTTTCCTTTGCTGTCATTTTAGTTTGAGCGGCAAGGGGGACTAGTGTCCCTAGCGTTAGAGCTAGTGCGATGAGTGTAGTGATATGTTTCATAATACTTTATGTTTTATTACTTTTTTACGGGGATAAGAGGGATGATGTTTTATAAAGATACTGTTATTTTATGATGTAGGATGGTAATAACAAGTTGAAGATGTCGTATCTTCGCATATAGTAAATAATAAATTGAAATAGAATGAAAGATCAACATCAAGTTTTGCATAAATGCTTAACGGAGGATGTTCCGGCGTTTGTTTTGACGGGAAAAGACGTGTGTGCGATAGCGACATTAAAAACTTACTTGCAGACTGCGATAGAAAAGGGATGTAGTGATGAGTTTGTTAATGATATGGTATTAGTATTGCGAGAATTTGAGCGGTTTCAGAGTGAGGATCCCCAAAACGTGAAAATACCAGATTAGTATTGATAACTTTTATTTCGCTTCGGGAGAATTATAATATCATGTGGTCAATATCCGTTGTAGTTCTAATGAGAACGGGAGACACTTTCGCTTCACTTTGGGTGTAAGTTCGGTACATCTTCGCTCATGAGCGGAGATGTACCGAACTTATACCTAAAGTATACCGAGAAAGGAAACTTATTTGGATATTATATCGAGGGTTCTGCTTGCTTCTTTTCGGGATATTTTGTTTGTTAAGTAAGATCAATTTGGTACTTCTGAATAGAAATAAAGTCTATTAGCAAAATATTGATTTTATATTTTGAAATGATGGTGATTAGGAAATATAAAATGAAAAATTGCAAGGCTGCAATAAAGATTGGGAATGCAGGCGTGCGAGAGGGAGTGGCGTTTATGCGGGAAAAAGAATTGATGATAGGCAATCCGTCGGGAGCGTTTAAGAAAACAAACCGTTTCTTGGTATATTCATCCGTCTGTACAGATTCGTGAGTGCCACTTTTCTGGTCTAGTTCCTTTCTGGTTTCGTCAATGCTATCCACCTCGAAAGCAAGATGGTGTAATCCGATAGCTTCAGGATAAGAAATCCGGGTAGGGGGATTGAGAAAGGAAAACAATTCGATACCATATGTCCTGCTCAGAGAACAATCTGTTTTATGCAAATTCTGTTCCTTCTGATAATGCTCGCTTTCGATTGTTAGTCCTAGAATGTCTGTGTAGAAACGTTTCGAAACTTCATAATCCGAACTGATAATAGCAGCATGGTGAATACGATTCAATTTTATAATTTAATCCTCTTGGGGTCAGGTGAAATAAAAAAGATTTACTAATGTTATAAGTCAAATTTCCATGAGCGATTCTTGATTTAATCTCTTGCCTCTCTTTCATAGTCATTCAAAATGAATAAAAGGAGCAGTGAATCTTTAGAAAGTTTATTTTTGAGATAAGCGATCGCTTCTGATTTTTTGTTGTAAATTGTTTGCTTATTTTTGCCTAGTTTTTGAGCAATTTCTTCCGCTTTCCAACCATTGAGAAATAGTTTTAATATTTCGGCGCTCTCTTCGGGTAATAATTCTAGAATATGGTGAAAGGTGGAAAGAGTTTCACTTTCAATGATATCTACTTCAAATTGATCTTTGTCTAGTAACAAACTAGCCTCATATTCTTTTATATATTGGTGATGCCTAACGTAACTTTTGAAATGATTACGCAAGGAGACGAACAGGTAAGCTTTGATATCGGTTAAGTGTTCGAATTTTAGAGAGGCTGATTGCCACAGGTTTAAAAAAATATCATGAATAGCATCACGGGGTTCCACTTCTGTGTGTTGGTAAAGTTTTGCTGCAAAATAAAATAAATCATTATAGAATAGAGAATAAACTTTTCCGAAATCTTTCTCTATTCGGCGATTGAAATTTTTTAGTAAGATGGCTTCCTCTTTTTCCGATATCATCATATTTATCAAATCTTATTCCGATGGAAATACTTATCTTATCAGTACAGGAGTTTGATTTTCAAAAAACAAATTAATTCATAAAATTAGAAACTTGCAAATACAAAAAGAAGTTGGTGTACTTTCTTTGTTTTTCTATCATTGTAAATGATTGGTATTCAATGCGTATTTGCATTTATGTGATTTTTTTACGAAAAAAAATCGATTTAGAAGTAAGTTTTCTTGTTTCATGCGTTTATTTAATAAGTAATCGAAGGTGTATGGATGTTTGTACGTTCCGGAGGTAAAAGATGATACGAATAAAAGGTAAAAAAGATAATCCTATGGGATTGGAAGATAAAAAATTTGAAAGTTATTTTCATCGGGCTCATCACCTTGCTGAAGAGTTGGTATCGACCTATGGTAAAAATCTGAGTTTGGATGAGAACGGGGAGTTCAACACTTTTCTGAAGGAGAATCATCTTTCCGGAAAATTGGTAGACCGCTTGACTTCTGCTGAAATTCATCGTGAATATTATGACCGCTTGGCCCAAGAGGATCAAGAGAAAAATTTAGCTTTATTGCTTGAGCGGATGAGGGAGAAGAAACCCAAGCAGAAAAAACTTAGAATATGGTATCGTGTCGCAGCTTCTGTTGCTGCAACCGTGGCTTTTGTTTTTTGGCTTATATCCGAGCAAAAGGAAGAGAAATATGATGATTGGTATAGTCAGGTCGTAACGGAACAATATACTCAACCGACTTTGATATTGGAGAACGATAGTTCCTTGATTTTGGCAGACTATGCTCGAGAAGCGATCGTGAATCGGGATTATGAAATTGAAAAATTGCAGGAGAATATGTTGAAATATACAACGACCGGGCAATCTGGTTCCCTGCGTTATAATAAGTTGATTGTTCCCCGGAAGTACACCTACACGTTGAAGTTTAGCGATGGAACAGAGGTGATCTTAAATGCCGGAAGTATACTTCGTTATCCTGTCGATTTTGCAGGGGATAAACGGGAAGTTGAGTTAGTGGGGGAGGCTTTTTTTAAAGTAGCGAAGTCTGATAAACCCTTTTTGGTGCGAATGGGAGAGAATAACATCACGGTTTATGGAACACAATTCAATGTGTATTCTAGAGAAAATCATGATCTTGAAATTGTGTTAGTCGAAGGAAGTATTGGATTCAAAGCTAGTAACCAGAAAGAGATCAAGATCAAGCCTTCCCAAATGGTAGTACGTCAATTTGAAAACGGGGAGATTCGGGTGAAAGAGGTGAACCCGAAGGATTATATCATGTGGGTTGAAAATATGTTTGTTTTTAAAGGACAAACCTTGGGACGAATTATGTCGGAATTGTCTATATGGTACGGGGTACAGATTAAGGTTCGACCGGATCAGGAAAATACAAAACTGACATTGATTACGAACAAGGATAATTCTTTGGATGAAGTTTTTAAATTTATTACGGAAATTACAGGTGTAGAAATAATTAAAATTGGAAATATGGAATATAGAACCGAGTAGAAAATAAAAGAGCATCCTAGGGATGCCCTTTTAGACCTTCCCGCAGAATCAGATTGGCGTCGGTCTCTGTCGGAAAGTGTGATTTAGTAACGTGTGAATAAGTGTAACTTAATTTGTATTACCAAATGCTATACAAAATTATGAAAAAAAAGTATGTAGCAAAAAATGCGTGGTGTATTTATTTCCTTTTTGCAGTGATTTTACTGCCATTTCAAACAAAGGCTGTTACCACTCCGGTTCAGTCTACACGAGGCCTTTCCCTTGAGGATAAGGTGGTCACTATTCATGTTCGGGATGTTTCTTTGGACGAAATCCTGTTGTTGATGAATAAACAAACAAGTATCTCTTTTGGCTATCAAGAAGGAGTAATTGATAGAGAACGGAAATTTTCATTGGATGTTTCCGGGGTGACGGTTGAAGAGGCTTTGCGGACTCTTTTCAGAGATAGTAATTATGATTTTGAATACAAGGATGAACGAATATTGATTGTATTGAAATCATCTAAATCGCAGCAGACGAATACACCGCAAGGAAGAACGGTGAAGGGAATTGTTCGAGATCAGTCGAGGACACCTCTACCTGGTGCTACCGTTTTACTAAAAGGGACGACGATAGGGGTTGCTACTGATATAAACGGAGGGTATCACCTTCAGGTTCCGCAGGGGGATCAGGTACTGGTATTCTCACTTGTTGGCATGAAAACTCGGGAGATTCCTTACAAAGGGCAATCCGAAATCAATGTAATGATGGAAGAGGACGTTACGGAAGTGGATGAGGTGGTTGTTACCGGTTATTCTGTTCGGAAAGTGAGTGAAATGACAGGGGCTGCGCAACAATTTGATGGAAAGGAAGTCAGTAATAATATGGTCAACGGTGATATTTTATCAGCATTGAAAGGCCATACGACCGGTTTACAGATCTCGGGTAGCGATGGAAATCCGGCTCGAAATAATTCTTTGCTACTGCGAGGAGTTGGTACGTTGTATGATAGTAAACAATATCCTTTAATCGTGATCGACGGAATTGTTACGGATTTTACAAATATTAGTGGCGTGGTGGCAGCCAATGATATAGAGAAAATAACTGTATTAAAAGATGCTGCATCTTCTGCTATTTACGGTTCCCGTGCTGCCATGGGAGTGATTGTGATTACCACGAAAAAAGGGCAGAAAAATAAGTTGACAACCTCCGTGGACATGAAATTCGGACTTAGTGTACAAAACTTTGGTGGGTTGCGATACATGACTTCGGAAGAATTGCTTGATTATGGAAAGATGAGTCTGGCTAATTGGTGGAACGGAAATAAGAGTTTACAAGCTAAGTACCCAGATCGTGATAGGTTTCTTCGGGATACCTTGAGTTCTTTGTCTAAGAATTTTGATCTTTCCCGTACAACAGATTGGAGAGATTTGCAGTATCAACATGGGGTTACCAAAAGTGTGGGTGTCAATATTTCCGGGGGTAGTGAACGAGCTAGTTACTATTTATCCTATAACTATTTTGATGAAAAGGGAACGAAAATTGATAATAAACTGACTCGTAATTTTTTGAAATTGCGTATGGATTACGATGTAACCTCGTTTTTGACGCTAGGTGTTAATTTGAGTGGAACATTTTCTAGGTATGAGAGTCCTAATAGCGGTTCTTTTGAAGACTACCATCCTTGGCTTTCTCCCTATGATGAAAATGGTAAATTAAAGAAAAGTATTTCCCAGTGGAGAAAGTTTGCCATGTATAATGTAGACCTAGTAAATCCTTTGATGGATAATCGCTATAATAGTAGTATTAGTCGTAATGACAATTTGATGGGATCTTTTAGCGGTACATTGCGTCCTTTTGATTGGATGAGTTTTACTTCTGTGAATACCTATACGCGGATTTATTCCAATACGAATAATTATCAAGATAGCCGAACTTATTCCGGGAATTACAGCAATAATAAATTCAGTAACGGAATATTGGATATCAGTGATGCTCGAGATAATAGTTTCTTGACATCGAATGTCCTCCGGATGGAATACCGTTTTGGAGATCATGACGTATCAGGACTTTTGGGGCAGGAGTATTACGAGCGGCATTCCCGTAGTTCGGATTTGTCGATGTATGATCAAAGCGTTGTCGGCGAGAGGAATGTAGGAGGTTTTTCGAAGGTTGGGAAAAAAATACAATCTTCTTACGTACCGGGAGGAAGTGAGAGTGAATCGGGAAGTTTCTCTATTTTTGCTGAGGCTAACTACAATTATAGAGGCAAATACATGGCTTCGCTATCTTTCCGTACGGATGCCTCTACCAATTTCGGAAAAGATAACCGTTACGGGAAGTTCTATTCTATCAGTGGAGCTTGGCTTGTGTCTTCGGAGAAGTTTATGCAAAAACAGAAGGCTCTGTCTTTCCTTAAATTGCGTTTAAGTTATGGTACTTCGGGTAAAGAGGCCGGAATTGACTATTTGAACTATACGTTATATGCCATCGGGAAAGATTACGAGGATTATTACCTGGAACATCCTTTGTATCCTTCTTCTTATCCTGCTGTGATCAATCAGTTGGGGAATGATCAACTGACTTGGGAAACTGCTTATACTTTCGACTTGGGGATGGATATGGGATTTTTAAATGACCGTATTCGTTTGAATACTGATTATTATAGACGTCGCAATAGTGACCTGATCATGAGTGTCGCAACTGCCGCTGGCATCGGGGTCGGGGCGCAATATCGGAATGTTGGGGAAATGTTGAATCAAGGCGTGGAATTAACTTTGAATACCCATACCTTGAAATCTATTGATTTTAACTGGTACACGACTTTTACTTTTAGTTATAACAAGAATAAATTGACAAAGTTGTATGATGGATACTTTGTGGACGGAGAAGGACGTACTTTTTACGAGGGTGATAATATCGATATGCTGAAAAAAGTGAAAGTGGACGGGGTAGATAAAGAAACTGGAAAACCAATTTATGAGCGGGTAAATGAAGATGGTTCGATTGAGTATGTGAATACTCTGACTGCTGCAACTTCCGGAAATGGAGAATTGAGTTATCAGGATATAGGTTTGAAACGGGCTCCCTATTACGGAGGGTTTACTAATACTTTCCAGTATAAAAATTTTGAGCTTTATGTGCATATGACTTACAGTTTTGGTTATAAGGCATATAGTTATCTCAAAACGAGTTATACGGATGGGACGGCTTGGTTATACAACAATATGTATAAAGTACCTTCGGGGCTGAAAATTTGGAAGGAACCCGGGGATGATGCGGATATTCCGATGGTGAATAGTGATCCTTCTTACACGCAAAATCTTTATGGTACGACCTCTTTCGGGTATATTAATTCCGGACATGTGCGTATTTCTAAAATCCGTTTAGCGTATAACTTCCCGGAGAAATGGTTACGTCAGATGCGAATTCAGAATTTGGCATTGAGTTTTACTTGTGATAATGTTGGTGTGATCACTTCTCGTAATTTTATTGGGGCTGATCCGGAGAATTTGGGTGACTGGCCTGCTCCCCGGCGTTATGTTTTTGGATTGAACTTTACTTTTTAATGGTTAAATGACTGATTATGAGAAAATATATTAGTTTCATATGTATCCTGATTTTTTTAGGTTGTGATGGCCGTCTGGATGAAATGCGGCCGCATAATATGTCGGATGCTTCTACCTATTTGAAAAAATTTGAGAATGTGGTAAATGCGACTTCCGGTTTGTATGCTCTATTTTATGGTAAAGTTGGGGGCTTTAACTATGACTATATTTATGAAGTTGTCTATCATACTTTAGGAGAATTCAGAGGGAATAATGTTGTTTTTGCAGAACCTTTTGAGGGAACTTCGGATGTTGCTTTAGGGGCTCCTGATGCACATTTTTATTTATACAGCGATCAGAAAGATCAATCTTTTGCATGGCCGATGTGGATAAAAATGAACCAGATTGTCTTGGGAGCTTCCAAAAATATCGAAGCGATAAAATTATTGGAAAAAGAACCGACCGAACAGTTTCGTTTGGATGAACTAAAACGATTAAAAGGAGAAAACTATTTTATTCGTGGCCTACTCCTTTTTCATGCGGTCAATGCTTTTGGACTTCCATATTGGAATGAGCCCGATAAAAATCCGGGAGTTCCTTTGGATACAACAGGGAGTGGTCAGTTATTACCCCGGAGTAGTGTAAAAGAGTGTTACGAGAGCATTATTCGGGATTTTAATAATGCAGCTTCTTGCCTGCCAGATGAAAAGATGGACCGCTCGTTTGCAAATCGGGCTGCCGCTTACGGAATGCTTTCCAGGGTATACCTTTATATGGGTGGGCGTCCTGATGCTCCCAATGTGGACTATAATAAGTTAGCTATTACTTATGCCAATAAAGTATTTGAGATTCAAAATGATGTGGTGGATATTCTCCAGGGCGACGAATATAAAGATTTATACTTGAAAGATCCGAAAACTAATCCGGAAGTTCTTTTTGCTTTTAATCCTGCAAATTTCCCTTCGGATAGTCCTAGTTATCTCCACTCCTACTATTCTTGGTCGGGATTTACCGATTCTAAAGAGGAATTCCCTTGTCCAGCTGTAATTTCCAAAGATTATGAGAAAATCATGAATAAAGAGAAGGATCTCCGGTGGAAATATTTTACAATCCCTTCTATCCGTCACCAAGGAAGATATACCACGACAAAATATGACGGGGGAGAATTTGAGCTGTTTCCGGGATTTGTGGATTTTGAATGCCCGACGATTTTTATTCGTACCGGGGAGGTCATTCTGAATCGGGCAGAAGCCTATGCGAAATCCGGAGAAGACGGTAAGGCTTTGATTGACCTAAATCAGATTCGCGAACGAGCAGGTTTGCCTGCATTAAATGGAATCGTTGGACAACAACTGAAAGATTCTATTTTTATGGAAAGACGTAGAGAACTGGCATTTGAGGCACAAGTGTACTATGACTATACCCGTAACGGAATAAAATTGTCTCGGGAGGATGTGACAACTGTTTATCAAGATTATATTGGACGTCAGTATAATGAAGTTGATCCTAGTTCTTCCCGTAGGATTGTTTGCCTGATTCCTTCGGAGGAATTAAAATTGAATCCAGCATTGGTACAGAATATTTATTGATATGATCAGGTGGAGTGTTTGTATTATACTACTTTCGATGGTTACAGCGTGTTTTCGAACACCTGTAACCGAAGTGCGTATGCATGTGGAAGGATTGATGGAAAATGATTCGGCTGTTTCCCTTATAACACGGGATTCAGTTTATACTGCTTATCTTGATGAGGCTAGGAGTGCCGTATTGAATCTTGACGGGGAGCAGAAGGCTGATTATGCCATTTTTCGATATCATGGGGTTTCTGTTCCGATCTATATAGAACCGGGTAAAGACTTGGAGGTTTTTCTAAAAATTGAAAACTGGGAAATAGAGGTTAAGTTTGCTGGAGCCGGGGCTTCTAAGAACGAATATCTGAATAATAAGACTCTGCGTGAATTTTATCCGGATTATAAAACGGATGAAGCTGGAATTATGCAAAGTTTGAGAGATTGGGAAATGAGATTGTCAAGTATTCTGGATAGTATGCATTTTGAAGCTTCTTTTGTTGATAAAGAGAAGAAAAGAATTCATTATCTGGTGTATGGTTATTTGCCCCGTTATCCTGCTTATCAGAAATATCAGCTTCAACGACAGGGGTATGAGGCTTCGGAGAAGTTTTATACTTGTTTACCCCAGTTGATTTTAGAAGAAGAGGAATTGATGGATATGCCCGAATATCAAACAGCTCTTCAGAATTTAGTTCAGGCTTTTGGTCTGAAAGGCTTGCAGGAACAGGATGAATGGATGTATCTGAAAAAGCAGATGGAGTATATTGAAAGACAGGTGAAAAATCAAACAATCAAGGATTTTTTGATGGACCGGATTACAACTCGTTATGTGGAAAGGAAAGGGACCGATCATTTAGAGGAAATTATCCGTTTTTATCATGATAATGTGAGTGCTCTTGAAAAAAGGCAAAAGTTCGATGATTTGTGCCAGAAATGGGTGACGTTGGTGAAAGGACAGCCCTCTCCTGGGTTTGCTTGTCAGAATATTGAGGGAAAAGAGGTTTGTTTGACTGATTTGGCTGGAAAATACGTTTATATTGATATTTGGGCAACCTGGTGTCGGCCATGTCGTGCCGAACAACCTTATTTGGAACAGTTGATTCGGAAGTATGAAGGCAAAAATATCGTTTTTGTTAGTATTTCTACAGATCGAGATCGGAAGGTTTGGGAAAAACTGGTGAAAACGGAAAAATTAAAAGGGATACAGTTGTATGGGGGAAAGGGAAATTCTTTTATAGAGGCCTTTGTCGTACGTAATATCCCACGTTTTATTTTGTTGGATCGGGAAGGAAAGATTATTGAAGCGGATATGACTCGTCCTTCCGATCCCCGGACGATAGAGGTTTTAGATTCTTTAGTTTCTCTGTGATTTATTGTTGGTATTAATGACTTCAGCGGTATATTTTAAGGTATCGCTGAAGTTCATTGTACCACCTCCAAAGGAGGGGTATAACGGCTCATGTGAAAAATTAGGTACAATAAAAAAAGAGGTTCTTTTGAACCTCTTTCGTGGGCGCTGAGGGATTCGAACCCCCGACCCTCTGGGTGTAAACCAGATGCTCTGAACCAGCTGAGCTAAGCGCCCGTGTTGCTTGATTGCGGATGCAAATGTAGTGCATTTTTTGAATTCTGCAAAAAATATATGACGAATTTTTCAAGGAAAATATAAAATATGAGTGTATTTGAGGTGTATTCTACTTGGGGTGTGGAACTGTACAAAATAAAATGGGTGTAAATATAGCTACGAAGGAATAAAGTGTTTGATTTTATGAAATAATATCATATATTTGCAGGAGTTGAAAAATGAAGTGCGGAAGAGTCTGCATGAAAATATTGTGAGTTTGTTCTAATCTTTATCTAAGAATCGCCAATTTAAGAAAGCAAGATTAGACAATAAATTCACGCTGGTTAGCGTGGATTGTTGTCTATTGGCTTTCGAGGCGTTTGGCGATGCCCTAGATAAGATAGACCATAACAATCCTCGCTTTTTTTATTGTATAATTTTTGCTTGGGGGATTGGGCAAAATTGAAATAGCGATAGTCTATGAATGAGCCGCCACATTAGTTCGATAAAAAAAAGGAGTGTATCCCGAGCCTAGAAAACACAGAATACTCACTCCTCCTGTTAACCAATTTTACAAATTAATCAACGATCAAAGTTATGAAAAAAACTTATGACTGGAAAGTTTTACGCTTAAAAGTCGTTCGAGTGGCTGACTGCGAACGAGATTCAAAAGAGTATATATAGTTGTGACATAATGAAAAACCGGGTGTTGCGGTAACAACTCCCGGCTCGTCCTAGATGTTGGAAGCATCTAGTAAGGTTTAATTTTAAAATACAAATTTATGAAAAAAAGCAAGAAGTATTTTGTTTTTTGGGAGCATTGTATCCGGGAAAAAGCAAAAATGCAGTGGAGACACGTTTGCCTTATGTGCTTGATTTTGCTGATGTTGCCCTTTGTTGGTAAAGCCCAACAACAAAAAGTAACCGTTCGGGTGACCAAGGCGGGAGTGCAGGAGGTTTTTCGACAGATTAGGGAGCAGGCTGGTTTGAATTTTGTTTACGACAAGGCGCAGATGACCGCGTTCCCACCCGTGACGTTGACGATGGAAGGGGCGACGGTGGATGCCGTTTTAAAGCGTGTGTTCGAAGGAAGCCCGTTCGAGTACGTTTACGAAAGCTCCTCGGTGGTGGTAAGAAAGCGGGGTGCCCTTCCCCAAAAAACAGATGGTGTGGTTATTCGGGGTGTCGTGTCGGACCAAGACGGCAGCACCATTCCGGGGGTATCGGTCGTGTTGAAAGGTTCCACGTTGGGTACGGCCTCGGATGCCGACGGGAAGTTCGCGCTTGCCTTGCCTTCGTTGGATGGCGTGGTGCTGACATTCACGTGTATCGGGATGAAGACACGGGAGATCGCGGTAAAGGATGCGAGGGCATTGAATGTAACCTTAGAGGAAGATTCCGAGACGATTCAAGAAGTGGTGGTGACCGGAATCTATTCCCGTAATAAAGAAAGTTTCACGGGATCGTTCGCTACCTACTCGAAAGAAGACTTGAAAATGATCGGGAGCCAGAACGTTATCCAGAGTCTGAAAAGCTTGGATCCTTCCATGTTGGTGCTGGAGAGTAAGCAATGGGGATCGGACCCGAACCGGATGCCGTACATCGAAATCCGGGGAAAAACGAGTGTGGTAGGCTTGAAGACGGAATTTGATAATGACCCCAACCAACCTTTGTTTATTTTGGATGGTATCGAAACGACACTGGAGACGATTGTCAATTTGAACATGGACCGGGTGGCTAGCGTGACGATATTGAAAGATGCTGCTTCCACTGCCATTTACGGGTCCAAAGCGGCTAACGGGGTGATTGTCGTCGAGACGGTTCAACCGGAAGCGGGGAAATTACGTCTTTCTTATAACGGTAATTACGGGATTCAATTCGCGGATCTTTCTGCCTATAATTTGATGAATGCTTCCGAGAAGTTGGAGTTTGAACGCCTGACCGGGCTTTACGGGGATTTGGAGAGTTACTCGAATATAGCTAATACTGAAAAATATAATCGGCGGCTGGCAGAGGTAAAGCGAGGTGTCGATACTTATTGGATGAACGAACCGCTTCGTACGGTATTCAATCATAGTCACAACGTTTATATTGACGGGGGTGATGATGCCATGCGTTACGGGTTGGGATTCGGTTACAATAACTCCAATGGCGTGATGCAAGGGTCTGACCGGAATATCATCAGTGCCAATGTTGATTTGACTTATCGGCGGGAAAAGTTGTTGTTTGCCAATAAGTTTAGCATGGATGTTACTCATACGGAACGAGAACCCGTGGCTTTTTCCGAATTTTCGAAAGCTAACCCGTATTATCGGAAGAGATTGGAGAATGGGTATATTCCCATGTGGTTGGAGGATACCGGGACGGAACAAAACAAAGGATCGTTAAAGAATCCGTTATACGCGTGGGGAATAAAAAATACGAATATCGGGAATTCTATTGCTTTGCGTGATAATTTCTCGATCGAGTGGAGGATGTATCCTTTTTTGAGGGCGACGGCGAGAGTCGGACTTACCAAGAACGTGAGCCGGGATGAGCAGTTCAAATCTCCCAAACATCCTGATTATCTGGAAACGGATAAATTGAAACAGGGTTCTTTCTCGGCTTCAACCTCGGAGGCATTCTCGTATAACGGGGATTTGAATATTGCTTTCGGTAAGTTGTTCGTGGAAAAACATCAGGTGAATGTAGTGGGAGGATGGTCTTTTAGCGAGAACAAAAATAAGCGGGATGGTTACAGTGTTGTCGGTTTCAACGATGACCTGCATATGAATCCGGCTTTTTCCACGGGTTTTACGGATGGACAGAAGCCTAATTACTCTTTGGAGCGCAGTCGTTCAACGAGTTTCTTCATGAATGTCAACTATTCTTTTATGAATCGCTACCTGATGGATTTCAACGTGCGTTCGGACGGTACTTCTAAATTCGGGGCAAATAAACGCTTCTCGACAACCTGGTCCGTGGGATTGGCTTGGAATCTTCATAACGAGGAGTTTATGAAGTCTTTAGGACTTTTCACGAATTTCAAGATCAGGGCATCCGTGGGTAACCCCGGGAATCAGAATTTTGACGCTTATCAGGCGATGAAGATTTATAAGTATAATGTGGAACTGCAAAATATGTTCGGTTCAAGTGCGATTATTGACCAGTTTGGTAACAAGGATCTGGATTGGCAACGCACGTTGGATAAAAATATCGGGGTGGATATATCCATGTTGCGGAATCGGATCCGGGTGACGTTGGATTATTATTACAAGGATACCGATCCTCTTTTGATCAGTGTTCCGATGCCTCCGTCCGTGGGCGTGGGTTCCATTAATGCGAATGCCGGGCGGCAGCTTTCTTGGGGATGGAACGGGAGTATTTTTGGGACGGTGATCCAGAAACAGGATTTGAGTTGGACGTTGAATGCGAATTTCAGAACGTCCAAGTCCGAGTATCGGGATATTGGTGATAAATTGAACGAGTTTAATGAATTGGGAAGTGCGCAGAGCTTGGTTCGTTACTATGAAGGAGCCAGTCCCGATGATATGTGGGCCGTGCCCTCGTTGGGAATTGATCCGGCAACCGGGGCGGAAATGTTTAGAAAAAAGGATGGTTCCCAGACCTTTATCTATTCGACTGCCGATGAGGTGGTTGTGGGGTGTTCCCGTCCGGACGTGGAGGGTGTTATTGGTTCTTCTTTCTATTACAAAGGTTTTTCAGCTTCGGTAAACTTCCGGTATCGTTTAGGGGGAGAGGTGATGGCTTCGGCTTTGTATTCGAAAGTGGAGAATATTTCGGAAGAGCAAATTTATTATAATCAGGATAAGCGGGCGTTACATGATCGTTGGAAACAACCGGGAGATAAGGCAAAATTCAAGTCAATAAAAGATAATTCTGCAACTCCGATGTCTTCCCGTTTCGTGAGGACGGAAAACACGTTCTCCGGTGAATCCATTTCCATGGGATACGAATCTTCTGCCGCGTGGATAAAGAAAATCGGGGCGGAAGGAGTTACTTTCAGGGCATATATGAATGATATTTTCCGGGTGTCTTCTTTCAAAGAAGAACGGGGAACGGATTATCCTTTTGCCCGCACTGTTTCATTTTCATTGAGTTTACGATTCTAAAAGACGAAATTATGAAATTTGCGAGTAAATTATTTAACAAGTTGAAATACCTCACGATGATCGTGTTGGCCACCACCGTGGTGTCTTGTGACAGTTGGTTGGATTTGGGATCGGAAGACCGGATTATGGAGAATACGCTTTTCTCTTCTCAAGCCGGGTTTATGACCGCCCTGAATGGGGTGTATATTGAATTGCTGAGTTCCAGCTTGTATGGAGGCACGTTGTCTTACAAGACGTTTGATATTCTTGCGCAATACTATGATTGTGATAAAGATGAGCAGACGTGGCAAAAGTTATCTACTTTTGACCAAACGGCTAAAAAAGGACAAGTGTCCGGGTTGTGGTCGAAGGTTTACACGTTGCTTGTCAACGTGAATACGATTATCGAGGCGTGCGACGAGAGAAAGGAGGTGCTGAATAGTGAATATTATCATGTCATCAAAGGGGAAGCTCTGGCGTTGCGGGGATTGTTGCATTTTGAAGTTTTCAGGGTGTTTGGACCGATCTATTCCGTTGATCCGGAAACGGAGTGTATGCCTTATTCGGAATCTTCTGATTTGAAAGTAAGACCTTTACTGAAGGCATCGGACGTGGCGAGATTGATGATGGATGATTTCAAGGCGGCAGAGGAGTTGTTGAAGGATTATGATCCGGTGATTAAAAAAGGTGCGCTTTGGGGGGATGAAGGTCCGGGATTACCTAATGATATGGTATATCGTTCCCTGCGTTTAAATTATTACGCGGTAAAGGCATATATCGCCCGGCTGGCGTTGTACACGGGGGATAAGGCGACCGCGCTGACGTATGCCCGGCAAGTGATCAAGGAAACGCAGGAAGATAATAACTGGTTTCCTTTTGTCACCCGTGCGGCGGCTACGACTCTTTCAAAATGGGACCGGGTGTATAAAACGGAAATCTTGTTCGGGTTGTATAATCTGAAGCGGTCGGACGTGTACGAATCCACGTTTTCCAACAAATTGGGAGAGAAGGTAATTTTACGCCCGACGGATGCTAATATTGAGAGTTTGTACGAGGAGGACACGCGGGTGAATGATTGGCGTTACACGGAACAATGGATGACCTTGAAAGATCCGGACGGGAATGAAAAGAAGCATTTCGTGAAGTATATGGCCGTGGATGATACAGAGGGACCTGATGATAATAAAGTTAGTCAGGGGTACACGTATCTCATGCCTGTCATGCGGATTTCCGAGATGTATCTGATCGTGGCGGAATGTTCCAATGATGAGGTGGAAGCGTTTGACCACTTGAATCGATTGCGGGCGGCACGGGGAGTTGCCAAGGCGAACCAGGCACTCGGGTTGATGAATCTGGTAGAGGCGGAATTCCGGAGGGAGTTTATTGGAGAAGGACAGTTGTTCTGGTTTTACAAACGGCAAAATAGGACGCAAATACCTTCAAGCAAAGATTTCAATAACACGATCACGATGGAAAAAAGTTTTTACTTGTTTGATTTGCCTCAAGACGAGAAAGATAAACGGGGTGTGGAATAACGAATTAAACGGATGAGATTATGAAACGAAGATATATAGCAATACTTGTTATAGGTTTGACAGCGTGGTTATACGCTTGTGAGACAGAGATGATGGGATACGAGGGGGAGAGCGGTATTTATTTTATGATGCAGAAACCTCCGGCCTCCGGGTATGGTGATCCGGAGCAGTATGAATACGTGGATACCACGTTAATCCCTTTTGCGATGTTCACGGCTAAAGATACCGTGTTACCGATCCGGGTGAGGATTACCGGGGACGTGGCAGATCACGACCGTTATTTCACGATTCGGGTGGTAGATACTCTCACGACGGCCAAGGCGGGAGAAGATTACGAACCGTTTGAGAATAACCAAGTGGTAAAAGCCGGGGAGAGACAGGCGGAAGTCCCTTGCCGGATCGTGTGGACGGAAAAATTAATGCAAAATCCTGACACGGTGATTTACCTGACGGTGCGGCTGGAGGAGAGTGCGGATTTTAAATTACCGTTGAAAAGGTGGATTCCTTTCGGAAGCATATATGGTTCAACGGATAAAGTAGTTAACCCGATTGTTCACGTGATCGGGATAAATGATCAAGTCATCGTTCCCAAGCAATGGACCATGAATTATTGGGGTGCTTTTTCTCCCACGAAGTTTAAGCTGGTATGCGAGGTGCTTGGTCTAACGATGCAGGATTTTGAAGATTACCAAACCATGAACCAGAACAGGGCGAAGGCTTTGGCCCAGAATTTTGATCGGTATCTGAAAGAGGAAAAGGCGGCAGGACGTACGGTGATGGATAAGGATGCTGCAGGTAATGAGTTTGAGATGACGATGGGGACTCTGATATGATTTATTTTTAAATGAAATGTTATGAGAATGATGTATAAGATTTTTCTGATAGGATTATTGGGGATTTCCCTGTTTGAAAGTTGCTATGATGACAAGGGAAATTATTCCTACCGTGCGATTAACGAGATAACCGTGAAACATGACTTTTTTGGAGATACGGTGTTACGGATGTATTCTTTCGTGGATACGTTGCGGGTGTTTCCTGAAATTTCAACAACAGTTAATAATGATCCCGATAATTACGAGTATGAATGGGTGGCCGTGGGTGGCGATCCGACTATCGGGGGACAATATACCCTGGGGAAAGAGAAGGATTTGGTTTATCCGATTACTTTGCCTTCCCAGAGGTATAGTGTCTATTTTAAAATTCAGGATAAGTCCACGGGATTGACCACGATTTCAAGTTTAGATTTACAGTTGTCAACCTTGTTTTCGCAGGGATGGCTTGTGTTGGGAGAAGGGGATGACGGGCTAGCCCAGCTTGATATGGTATCAACGGGAGGAGAGGACACGACGTTGTTGAAGAATATTTTGCAAGAGGTTGATATACAGGAATGGGGTAAGCCGACTTATGTTTTTGTCCCGCCGTATCGCCCTGTTGCCGCGTTGAATTATATTCATGTCGGGACGGATAAAGGTACTTACAGGCTTAGTACTTCAACCTTGTTGCCTATCGAGGGGGCACATTTGAAATGGTCTTTTTATGATGTATCGGCAGCCGGAGAGTGCGTGATGACCGAGGCGGTGCAGATTATGGGATATTACCGGGCTGCCCTTGTGGATGGTAATTTGTATTATACGGAGTTGTCCGGACAGCAGGCTTGTTTCTTTGGATCCCCGAGTAATCATTACAAGGGGGATTATGATCTTTTCCCCGTGGGAGATAAAATCGGGTATAGTGTGAAAGAGAGGGGATATGCAACTGTGTTGTATAATAAGCGGGATGGGCGTTTCGTGTATCAACAAAGTGGTTATGGGACTCCTATTGGCTACTGTGCGGATATGTCTGACCGGGTGGGAGATCCTTTTTCGTGGAAACCGGGATACGAATATGTGACAACACTTAATTGCCATAAGGGGTCGGGTTCGACTTACACGATATTAAGGGATGGAAGTGATTTTTATCTTTATAGTTACCGGATTTCCTATAGTTTCGGTATTATAAAGCAGTTGATGGTAAAAATGGATAACGTGATTGACTTGGATAAGGCAGAGTTTTGCGGGGCAAGTAACATGTTATCCGTGATTTATTATACTGTGGGCAATAAATTATATGGTTACGATTTTGCGAGGAAGAAGTGTGAGCTGTTGAAAACGTTTGATGGTTACGAGATTACCTTGTTTTTATCGGATATTTTGGTAGAGACGTCAAGTGATTATTTTTACATTGCTCTTTATGATCCGTCGAAACCGGCCTCGACGGGAGGAATGGTTAAGAAGTATAAGGTTGTGGATGATGTGGATCATATTATCGTTGAGGAAGAGAAAGGAAGTGAGTGGAAGAATTTGTGTAAGGTAAAGAGTATGGCGTTTAAGACCAGATAATGGAGCGAGTGGGTGTTTAGTAGGTGGATTCTGCTGAAACAGGTGTTGTGTCCCCTTCCTTTTCGGGAGGGGACTTTTTTATTTGTGACTATGACTTGAATCGGTTACCGTTCTGCCCGGGTAATGTAACCGTATTTTATGGGTAATAATCTCCCATGCAGCTTGTAAACCTCTTTTCCGGTCCTTGTTTGTCTATTGCGAAAGGGAGATGAAAGGGCGATAGAAGGGTGTGAAATGGGATGTAGGAGATTATTGCTTTAGTAAAAAGGGATTATTACGAGGACTGGTGTATGTAAATGGATGATATGATTTGGAGGTATCGGAGAGAACCAAAAGAGAAGTAAGGGAAATAGGAAGGTAATAATCCTACTTTTTCGATGATTTCTCGAAATTTATTCAGAGCTGCTGCATGACGTATTATGTGAGCCACGAGTAAGCTCTGAATAAACTCTGGGGAAAGGGGATTATTTGGGTTAGATTACTTCTTTATTTGGGTTTATTCTCTACATCTTTGATTCTTGTTTCTTTTCAACTTTGTTGATGAAGATGGTTTCGAACAGTTCCCCACGGGTTAGTTTGCCGTTTTGCAGGCAAATGGCCTCGATTCTTCCTTTGGCGCATAGAATGTTTTCGGGGAGTTTGTAGATGTCCTCGAAGAATACCAGCTTGATACCTTCTCTTTGGTAGGCAACTTGAACGAGAAAGCGGTCGCTGCCGCGAAGGGAGTGTTTGTAGGAAATGTCAATGCGGGAGACCATCACGTCGATGCCTTGGTCGTGTAGGGCGGAAAAACTGGTTCCGGTGGTTTCCAAGAATTCGTGACGGGCGTGTTCCATATAGTGTTGATAGTTGGAATTATTGACCACGCCTTGCAGGTCACATTCGTAGTCCCGTACTTTCATTTCTATTTCAAATGCGTAATCTTTCATGGTTATAGATTTATAAGTTTGTCGGATTATTTTTCTAACGCCCATTCCCAGAGTGGCATGACACGAATATCATCTACTTGTTCTTTCTGATTATAAGTGATGAGAGTCTTTGTCCTTGCTGGTATTTGTGGCACGGAAAAACCTCTAAATTCCCGTGTCCTATTATTGTCAGTTAATTCATAGCAGACTTGAAAGGCATGGATGTCCCCATCCTTTTGTGCCAAAAAATCACATTCTCCTTTTCCGTTGTCAAATGAAATATTTTGATACCCTTTATTTACCAATTCATTATAAACGAGATTCTCGAAGAATTTACCACTATCCGGTGAAAAACGGGAAGTGTTGGCTTGCATCAGTCCGTTGTCGATACAATAGCATTTGTGGTCAGAACGTTTTGTTTCTTTTAACGAAAATGAAAAATTTCTTATGTCAGAACATATATAACTGTTACATAAATAATTAATATAGCTTCCCATTGTATTTTCGTTGCTGCCAAGCGATTTGCCTAGTTGCTGGAGAGAAAACCGATTACCAACGTTTTGCAAAAGATAATTTACACTTTTGTAAAACAGATGGGGTTCACGTATAGAATTATAAATGATACAGTCTTTTTGCACGATAGATTCGAAATAGCTACGTAACAATTCGGCTTTTGTATGATCTTCCATCTTGCGTAAAATGATTTCTGGAAATGTACCATTTTTTATCATGGCACTGGTAAGACGTAAAACCTGAGGAATTGCTTGATAGCCATCGAAAGGCGAGTTCACCCCGATTGTTGCGAGGCTTTCGGTGATGCTAAATGGACGGATCTCGTTTGCGAAATATCTTCCCGATAGCATGGAGGAAAAACGATTTTGCAAAAGATTCGAGTTCGATCCCGTGATGTAAATTTTGTTGAACGTCTGGGTGTCATAAATTGTTTTTACAAATACTTCCCAGTTTTTTACTTGCTGGATTTCATCCAAAAAGAGGTATTGAACTTTGGTTCCCGTTAATTGTTCTGCGTTTTCTATTACTTGGCGTAGTCGCTGTACATCATCCCAAAGAGGAATGAAGACTGGGGCATCTAAGTTGATGTTCAAGATCGATTTTGCGTTAACACCAGAGACGAGTAGGTCATTCATCAGTAGTTTGAAGATGCTGGATTTGCCACATCTGCGCACACCGGTAAGTATCTGAATGTGCGGTAATGTTTGTTTGTCGAGCAAATTTTTCATCATTGTTCTATCCGCAAGTTCTTTAAAGGATTTTCCTGTCCATTGCGGATTTTGTTGCATTAATGTTTTTTCCATACTCCTTGGCGTTGGGTCAAATTTCTATGTGTAAAGGTAAGATGTTTTTTTGATTTCACGAAATATAATTAGAGAAAAACGGGCCTTAGTCGAATTATGATTCGTGATTTTGTTGTTTTTTGCTAATTATGATTCGTGATATTGGGAATTTATGCTAATCGAATTCTTTTAACGTTTATAAGCCTAATGATTCGTTGATAAGGATAATTTTAATCCGTTTTTGAGGGAGTGATTTTTCCGTGATGGTCCACGTGTTACACAAGCGGTCAGCACTTTGGCAGTTCATGCAGGTGCGTGTCGTCTGGCAAGGAGTGTGTAAATGGGGGTGGCGGATAGCGTTGAGAGGGGCGGCTATCGTGCGAATACGTTCCATGGCCTGCTCGATGTTATCCGTGATTTTGTTCGTGCCAATGAATAGGACAACGTGTTCCGGGCCGAAGGTGATGCCTGCTATCCGGTTACCTACCATGTCCACGTTGACGAGTTGGCCTTGCCGGGTGAGGGCATTGGTCCCCGTGACGAATAAATCGGCAAGGAGGGCTTGGCGGCGCCAGTATGTTTTTTGGGCCCGGCTGTAACCGTCTTGGAAAGTTCGGATGAGGATACAGTCCGATCGTTGTTCGATCTCGGAAAGGATGCCCGTGGCTTTCATCGTTTCGGAATCTCCCCATGAAATAGTGGTCGGTTTTATTTTGTCAAAAATTTCCTGAAAGAAAATATCTCTAGCTTTTTGCCGATCGTTGGCAAGGTAAACTTCGAAATGATTTCTTTCGAGGGCTTTTATGGTTTGATCAATAATTGCTTGTTCCATATTTCATTGTTTCGGTTCGAGGGGTAAAGATACAACATAGAAATGAAAGAAGAAACAGAATCTAGAAAGGATGTCGATCGGAGAGCAAGTGAAGGACAAGATGATCCAATGCGTTCCAATGAATGAAAAATCTCATTGAATTAATTGTGAGGACAAGGTAAAGAGAAAAATCGGGATTCCCGATTTTTTTGTACTTTTGCAAAGATATTCTGAATCGGAACTAATTAAATTAACCTTTAAACTATTGATGATGAGGCATACGCTTTTAATTTTGATGCTATTGGCTTGTGGAATGAATGCTTCGGCACAGTTGACCTTGAAGTCGGAGAAGGGAGATTTCGAGGCTCGTTTGATTGGTCGGGCGTTGTTTGATGGAGGGGTGTTTTTCAGTGACAAGACCGCGTTGGGAAATTCTTTGGAAGTGTACGATGTTCGTTTGGGAACGGTGGTACGTTTTTTGGAACGTTGGACGGGAAAGATTGAGCTGGGGTTTGCCAAGAGTAAGGTGTCAATGAAAGATGTTTATATCGAGTATAGTGACGGAAAGAATTTGTTCAAGGTAGGGCATTGTTTTGAACCGTTTAGTTTGGAGTACCGGATCGGGACGTCGGATATGAAGTTTAACGGGGCAGCCGTGACCGGAACGGCTTTCGGTGATCGTCGGCGATTGGGAATCAGTTACACGTATAATTGTGAGGTGTTGAACGTGTCGGGAGGCGTGTTCAGTGATAAAGATATTGATAACACTGAAAAGGATGACGAGGGGTACGCTTTTTCGGGAAGAGTGCTGTACCGTCCTTATTCCAAGGGGAAAGATATTATTCATGTTGGTGTATCCTCTCGTTTCGGGGTGCAAGGAAAGGCGGAAGAGAATAAATTGACGTATTCGGCAGGAGCTCCTTCGAATTTAATCCCTGAGAAGTTTTTGAAGGCTGAGGTGACCGAGGCGATTAACGAGTGGAAGTTCGGGGCTGAGGTGGTTATGGTACTTGATAAATGGTATTTCCAGTCCGAGTATTTAATGGCTCACGTGAATCGTAGGGCATCGGTCGAAAATTATAACGGTGACGGTTGGTATGCACAAGTGGGGTATGCCTTGCTGAATGGTCGTTACGGTTATAATAAAACGAGTGGTATGGCCACGGCTCCGGGGGCAAAGAGCTTGGAAATCTTGTGTCGCTATAATATCACCAATATGAACGATAAGGACTCCGGGATTATGGGGGGGAAACAGAATGATTTTTCGATAGGTGGTATCTATTATTTTAATAAATACGTGGCGGCGAAGATGAGTTATAGTCTGGTGAGTTTGGATAAATATGCACCGGTGGACGGGAAGCAGACGTTTAGCATGATACAGGGGAGGATTCAGTTGAGCTTTTAAATAATTAAAAATGGAGAATTGAAAATGAAAGGACTACCTCCTTGGAAGATAAAAGTTAAAAGTAGAAAATCAATAAGCGTTGGCTTTGTGCGGTTGGAATCTAAAATCTAAAATCATTAAATCTAAAATCAATTAATGCGTGTTTGTATAGCGGAAAAGCCGAGTGTGGCGAAAGAGATAGCGGAGGTTTTGGGTGCCAAAGTGCGTCGGAATGGTTATTTCGAGGGGAATGACTATTGCGTGACGTGGACATTCGGGCATCTTTGTTCGCTACAGGAACCGCACGAGTACACGGAGAAGTGGAGGCAGTGGAATTTAAGTATGTTGCCGATGATTCCTTCCTCGTTCCGGATCAAGTTGATTGATGATGATGGAATCAAACGGCAGTTTGCCATTATAGAGGAGTTGTTCAACCGGGCAGAGATGGTGATTAACTGTGGTGATGCGGGGCAGGAAGGGGAGTTGATCCAGCGCTGGGTGCTTACGAAGGCGAAGTGTAAGGCTCCGGTGATGCGGTTGTGGATTTCTTCATTGACAGAAGAGGCGATCCGGGACGGGTTTGCCAAGTTGATGGCGTCAAAGGATTTTGACACGCTATACGCTGCGGGGTCAGCCCGGGCGATCGGAGACTGGTTGCTGGGGATGAATGCCACGAGAGCTTACACGTTGCGCTACGGGAACGGGAAGAACGTGTTGTCGATCGGGCGGGTACAGACCCCGACGTTGGCGCTGATTGTCGATCGGCAGAAATCGATAGAGCAATTCAAGCCGGAAACTTATTGGGAGGTGCGGACGGATTACCGGGGAGGTTGGTTCTCCTACACGAAAGGACGTTTCACGGTAAAGGAGGAGGCCGAGGCTTTCATGCAGGAGATTCTACCTTTGGAGCTGGAAATTAAGAGCGTGGAGCGTAAAAAGGCCATGGAGCATCCGCCGAAGTTGTTCGACCTGACTTTGTTGCAGGTGGAATGTAACCGAAAGTTTGCTTTCTCGGCGGATACGACCTTGAAGGTTATCCAGTCGCTGTACGAGAAAAAGTTGACGACTTATCCCCGTGTAGATACGAATTTTTTACCGAACGATATATACCCCAAGGTCCCCGGGATTTTGAAGGGACTAAAACCATATGTCACGTTGATCGACCCGATTATTAACGGGAGTAAGATACGCAAGTCTTCGAAGGTGTTCAACGACAAGAAAATCACTGATCACCATGCTATTATTCCGACAGGAGTTTTCAGCTATGATATGACCCCGGATGAAAAGCGGGTGTATGATCTGGTGGCCCGACGGTTTATTGCGGTGTTCTATCCGGATTGCGAGATTGCGAACACGACAGTTATGGCACAAGTCGGGGTAAACGAGTTCAAGGCGACCGGAAAACAGATTATTGACCCGGCTTGGCGGGTAGTATTTCCTGCGGCATCGAACAAGCAGAGTGATGAGAACGTGTTGCCCGTGTACGAAGTCGGGGAGAAGGGACCGCACACGCCCGAATTGCAGGAGAAGGAGACGCAGCCACCGAAGTATTACACGGAGGCGGATTTGTTGCGTGCGATGGAGACTGCCGGGAAACAGGTGGAAGACGAGGAACTTCGGGATTTAATGAAGGAGAACGGGATCGGACGTCCATCTACCCGGGCGGGGATTATCGAGACGTTATTGAAAAGAGGATATATCCGGAAGGATAAAAAGCGATTGGTGGCCACTGCCACGGGTGTTGAATTGATCGATACGATTCAGAATGACCTGTTGAAATCAGCCGAGCTGACCGGGCAATGGGAGAAAAAATTACGGATGATCGAGGAGGGGACTTACAACGTGTCGGATTTTATGGAGGAGTTGAAGGTGATGGTGAACGAGCTGGTACACGTGGTGAAGTGTTCGCCCCGGAAAGCGATTACCGTGGAGGTGGCAGAAGAGGCCAAAAAAGAAACTGCTGCGAAAGAGAAAGCTCCGAAGAAAGCAAAAGCTCCCGCGGAGCCCGTTGTGTTGAAATGTCCGAAGTGTGGGAACGGCGAAATTATCAAGGGACGGGCTGCCTGGGGATGTAGTCTGTATAGAAAATCGTGTGACTTTATTATCCCCATGGAATTTTTTGGGAAAAAATTAACACAGAAGCAGGTCGAGGTTTTGGTATTGAAAGGGAAAACCGGGTCACTGAATGGCTTTAAAAATGAGGATGGTAGTACGTTTGGCGGCATTTTGCGTCTGGACGATAGTTTCCGGGTGGTCGTGGATAAAAAATAAGGGGATGTATTAAATCTATCTTAAAACCTTTTTTACGTGATATGGGTCTGGGTTTTAATCGCTAGCTTTGTGTTACAATAAAAAATAAACAAAGAAAAGTTATGAGATTAAAGCATTATTTATCCTGTATGTTGATCTTGTTGTCATTTGTTACAGTGAATGCACAAGAGAAAAAAGAGTTAAAAGAAGGGGATCAAGCTCCCACGTTCAAGTATTTGGATATTAACGGTAAGGAAGTTTCCTTGAGTGATTTGGAGGGTAAATATGTCTATATTGACGTGTGGGCTACATGGTGTGGACCCTGCCAATATGAGCTTCCTCATTTGAAAGAGTTGGAGAAAAAGATGCATGGGAAGAAAATCGTGTTCGTAAGTATTTCTTGTGATAAAGATAAAGCTGCTTGGGAGAAAATGGTGAAGGAACAAGGCCTGGGCGGAGTTCAATTACACAATGGTGGAGATCGTGAATTCATGACCGCTTTCGGTATTAGAGGTATTCCTCGTTTTATTCTGTTAGACAAGAAAGGGAAGATTGTAAATCCCAATATGACACGTCCGTCTAACCCGGAAACGGAAAAGACGCTGAAGGCGTTGAAAGGAATCTAGAGTTGTAGATTTTAAATTTTAGATTTTAAATTGAGAGGAGATTTAAGTAACTGGAATTTAAAATTTACAATCTAAAATTTAAAATTAATAAGATCACTGAATTTTTAGTTTAGCTTTGGACGATTGCCTAGAGCTTTTTATCAGATGAGCGGGCCTTAGGGATGGGGCCCGCTTTTCTATAAGACGTCGTGACCGAAGGGGGTGATGGCCAAGCGGGCCAGTTTGAAATGTTGCACGCCGAACGGGATGCCGATAACCGTGATACAGAAGATTACCCCGAAAAGGAGATGGGATAGGAATATCCATACTCCCCCGATAAAGAACCAGATGACATTCATGAGGAAGGAGAGGCAACCGCTACTTTGCGGGATGTCTACCACCTGACTGCCGAAAGGCCAGAGGGCCAGCACTCCGAGTTTTAGGGTTTGTATCCCGAAAGGAATTCCGATGATCGTGATAAACAAACCTATGCTGGATACAAAGTATTCTAGTGCGACGAAGAAACCGCCGAACAGGACCCAGATAATATTTCCAAGAATTTTCATGTGTAATCGTGTTTTATAATGATTTTTCCAAAGATACGATAAAGAATGCAATTTAGGAACAGGTATGGAAAGGAACTTGTAACTTGTTGTGAGAGGAGTGCGTATGATTCATGTATTTATTAACTTGTAATGATATAACTATGATCGAACATTTGACAAAGGATAGTTTTAAACAGAAAGTGTTTGACTACCAGAATAGCAGGGTGTATAGATTCGAGGGAGAGCGTCCGGTAGTGATAGATTTCTACACGAACTGGTGTGTCCCGTGTAAGACCATAGCCCCGATTCTGGAAGAATTGCAGCGAGAGTACGAGGGGAAAGTTGATATTTATAAGGTGGATAGCGATATGGAGAAGGAGTTGGTGAAGGCTTTCAATGTGCGGAGTATCCCGACCTTGATGTTTGTTCCCGTGGAGGGACAGCCACAAGTGGGATGCGGGGCCGTGTCTAAGGGGGAATTAAAACATTTCTTTAATCAAGTATTTCATATTTGATGAGATTATTCGAAACGTCGAAGTCGGTATGCGAATAATCATCATCGAGTTGATGGATTGAATCCGTGGAATTATTAATTTCTATTAATTTCGAAGCCCTGAATTTGAAATTAATATATACCTTTGTGCGTTTTTAAATTAAGGGTATAATAGTATGGAAAAGGTGTTTAGTCCGAAGTTATTCGGATTAATTAAAGACGGTTCGGTAAAGAAGAATTTATCGAAAGATATTCTTGCCGGAATCGTGGTAGGTATCGTGGCCTTACCGTTGGCAATCGCTTTTGCCGTGGCCTCGGGAGTTTCTCCTGAAAAGGGGATTATAACGGCTATCGTGGCCGGGTTTCTCATTTCGTTTTTTGGTGGTAGCCGGGTACAGATCGGTGGTCCCACGGGCGCTTTTATCATTATTGTCTACGGGATTGTAAATGATTACGGTCTGGACGGGATGATTATTTCAACGATATTTGCCGGGGTGATCATGATCGGATTCGGTATGTTGCGGTTGGGGACTTTGCTGAAGTTTATCCATCACCCGTTGATTGTCGGTTTTACTTCCGGTATCGCTTTGACGATATTCTCCACGCAAATATCCAGCGCATTGGGATTGACGCTGACGGATGTGCCGGGGAGTTTTATCGGTAAGTGGGGCGCTTATTTCGGGGGGATGGATACGGTGAACTGGTATGCCGTGGGAATCACGGTCGTGACCGTGTTGATTGCGGTGTATATGCCGAAGATCACGAGTCGGGTGCCGGGTTCGTTTGTCGCTATACTGGTGGTCACGCCTATCGTGGCTTTCCTTTTGCCGGAAGGTGCGGTGACGACGATCGGTTCCGAGTTCGGGGAGATTAAATGTAATTTGACCCCAGTGTTCCCGTCTATCGAGTGGGATCAGTTGTCTCATTACTTGCAGCCTGCCATGACGATAGCCATTTTGGGTGCTATCGAGTCGTTATTATCCGCGGTGGTGGCTGACGGTATGATTAGTGGGCACCATCGTTCGAATACAGAGTTGATAGCCCAGGGAATTGCTAATATTGCTTCTCCTTTGTTTGGTGGTATTCCTGCCACGGGGGCCATTGCCCGTACGGCAACCAACGTGAAGAACGGGGGACGTACCCCGATTGCCGGAATCACCCATGCCGTGGTGCTGTTGCTAATCATGTTGTTCTTTGGGAAATGGGCATCCTTGATTCCTATGTCATGTCTGGCGGGAATCCTGATCGTGGTATCTTATAATATGAGTGAATGGCGGTCATTCCGTTCTATTTTACGGGCTTCCATGTCCGACGTGGTGATTTTGTTGGTGACATTCTTCTTGACCGTGTTGGTGGATCTGACCGTGGCGATTGAAATTGGTGTTGTGTTGGCTGCCCTGTTGTTTATGAAGCGTATGGCGGATAATGCCCCGAAGGAGATTATCGGTGCCACGAATATGGATAGTGATGTGCTTGAGAATTATAAGAATTTGCCAAAAGGTTTGGGTATATACGAGATTAGCGGGCCATTTTTCTTCGGGTCGGCAAAGACATATTGTGAAACAATTCGTAACTTGGGCGTGAATTACGATGTGCTGATTATTCGTATGCGGCATGTACCTTTCGTGGATTCTACCGGGTTGAAGAACCTGAGAGAGACAATTCTTCAATTAAAGAACGAGGGTACGTATATCATTTTGTCGGGGGTGAGTGAACCGGTGAAAAAGGATTTGTTGAAGGGGGGAATCGGTGAGCTTGTCGGGGTTGAGAATATTTACCCGAAATTCGATTTGGCTTTACAGGCTGCGAAAGAGAAGATTGAAGAGAAATAATTACAAAAAGATACTGAAGTATGAGCGGATTTTTTGGCTGTGTATCTCGTAAAGATTGTGTTGCTGACGTGTTTTATGGCACGGATTACCATTCTCATCTGGGAACGAAACGTGCGGGATTGGCTTTTTATAACGGGGCGGATTTTAATCGCTCCATTCATAGCTTGGAGAGTGCCTATTTCCGGAATAAGTTTGAACCGGAACTGGATCGTTTCGCTGGGTCTAATTTGGGAATCGGGGTGATTAGTGATATGGAATCCCAGCCCATCACGGTGACCTCGCATTTGGGACGGTTCGCTGTCGTGGTGGTCGGACGTTTGGCTAACTTGGATGAGATTGTGGACGAGTTTCTGAAAGAACGCAAGCATTTTGCCGAATTGTCGAGTTCGACAGTGAACCAGACAGAGGCGGTGGCCATGTTGATTAATGCCGGAAATACGTTTAAGGAGGGAATCGAGAACGTGTATAATAAGGTCAAGGGATCTTGTTCTTTCTTGATCTTGACAGAGACGGGAATTTATGCGGCTCGGGATAAATATGGTCGTACGCCGATTATTCTGGGAAAAAATGAGCATGGTTATGTGGTGGCCAGCGAAAGTTCTTCGTTCACGAACTTGGGATACACGATTGTGCGGGATATTCAACCGCGGGAGGCTTTGCAGATTACCCGGGATGGGATCACGCAGGTGACGACTCCGGGATGCAAGAAACAGATTTGTTCTTTCTTGTGGGTATATTATGGCTACCCTTCTTCTTATTACGAGGGGATTAACGTGGAAGATGCCCGTTATCGTTGTGGAGCGGCTATTGCCGAAAAGGATGACGTGAAGGTGGATTACGTGGCGGGAATACCTGATTCGGGAGTTGGTCATGCGATTGGTTACTCGAATGCCCGTTGCCTGCCGTACAAGCGTCCGTTCGTGAAGTACACGCCGACATGGCCTCGTAGTTTTATGCCACAAAATCAGGCGATGCGGGATCTGGTAGCCAAGATGAAATTATTGCCTAACGAGGCATTTACGCGGGATGCCCGGATTCTGTTCTTGGATGATTCGATTGTACGGGGTACCCAGTTGAAGGATAACGTGGTAAAATTGAAAGAATGCGGGGTAAAAGAGGTGCATATGCGGATTGCTTGTCCACCTTTGGTTTATCCTTGTATGTTTTTGAATTTCTCGTCTTCCCGTTCTAATTTTGATTTATTTACCCGTCGGGTGATCCGGGACTTGGAAGGTACCTCCGATTTGACGGAAGAGATTTTAAAACCGTATACCGATCCCGATTCGGAGAAGTACAAGAAGATGTTGGAGGTGATGGCTCAGCATTTACAGCTGGATTCATTGAAATTCCAACGTTTGGAAGATATTGTGAAGGCAATCGGATTGCCGAAGGAGGAGCTTTGTACCCACTGTTGGGACAATTCTTCTTATATGTAAAAAAGGGCTGGAAACAGCCCTTTTTTACATATAAGAAGAAAGATAAAAGTTTTTATCTTAATACGCATGGTGGTCGTCTTTCACATCCTGTATGTCAATCTGTTTTTTGTTGAGAGCCCGCCAAGCGTAGAATATATAAGCCAGCACGATTGGGGAGGCCAGTGACACGTATGCCATGGTTTTCAATGTGTAGAGGGAGGATGAGGCATTGTAAATGGTCAAGGACGAACTGAGATCCGTGTATGAAGGGTAAAATGCCGTGTTATTGAATCCTGCCACAATAAACAGGGCGATTACAGCCAAGACGATTCCGATTCCGGAGAACCAAATCCCTTTTCTCCAGTGGGGTTTCAGGATGGATTTGATGATTCCGAATAAAACTCCGACAACTCCGATCAGTAAAATAAGCGTGTTCAGAGGCATTTCCAATAGGTTGTGGAAATATTTGTACGGGACGAGTTGGATGCTCTTATCTTCCATGATTGCGTAGCCTTTACCCAATAATATGATGGCTAGGAAGGCGAGTAGGAGTACCACGAACGGAATGGAGTTGTATAATACTTGCTTTTTACTTCTCATGTAGATCACGTCGTGTTTGATGTTATTCATAAAATAGAGGGAGGCTAATGTACGGGCCAAGAAAAATATGGCTAGACCTAGACAGAGGTTTGCGACATTGAACAGCACCTCGATTCCTCTCCAGGGACTCATCCAGGTAACATCATTCATTTCTCCCAGTTTAAACGGGTTGCCCGTGAAGAAAGAGCCGACAACGGCACCGATACAGATGGTTCCGATGACTCCGTTAATGATCAGGAACATGTTGTAGGTCTTTTCCCCGAGCAGGTTTCCGGCTTTTCGGCGATACTCGTAGGAAACGGCCTGCATCACGAAACAGAACAATACAACCATCCAAGCGAGGTAAGCTCCCCCGAAACTGGTTGAATAGAATAACGGGAAGCTGGCAAAAAATGCTCCCCCGAACACAACTAATGTTGTGAACGTGAATTCCCATTTACGTCCTAAACTATTGACCAACAGATTGCGTTCATCATCGGTCTTGGCAATGGTATATAATAGTGTTTGTCCTCCTTGCACGAACAGCAGGAATACGAGCAATCCGCCAAGTAATGATATTAAAATCCACCAATAATGTTGAAGAAATTCCATATTCATTTGCGATTTATGATTTATGACTTTAGATTTTATGATTTTGTGATTTTAATGATTTTGTGATTTAGTGAATCACTAAATCGTAAATCATAAATCACTTAATCTTTTTCCGGTCCCTTTTTTATCTGGTGGAACATAATTTTCAGTTCTGCAATTAGCAGGACGGTGAAAAGTATGGCAAACATCCAGAATGTAGTCATTACCCAGTCGGACGCTATTTTGGTAACGGCGACATTCGTGGGCATCAGATCCTGTACGACCCAAGGTTGGCGACCAACTTCTGCTACGATCCAACCGCATTGGGAGGCGATATAAGCCAAGGGAACGCAGGCAAGAGCCAAGTAAGGAATGAGTTTGAATTTCTCAAATTTTCTCTTCTTTGCATACCACAAGGAAAGAATAAATAGAAGTGTAAATAACATACCCAGTCCAACCATGATTCGGAAGCTGTAGAACACGAGTGGCACGTGTGGAATCGCATCGTATGGAGAAGACAAGTAGCCGTACCCGAAGTCGGAATAGTTGGCTTTAAAGACTTGTAACGTGCTGTCGGCAAGGGGATGATCTTTGTCTTTGACGGCTTGTTTATATGTTTTCAATGCATCGATGGCGGTGCGGCCGTTAGCCATACGCTGTTCCAAAGAGGGATAGGTGATACCTTCTTGTGAGGTGTAGCCGTCTAAGATATTTTGAATACCGGGAATATAGGCGTTGAAATCATGATACCCCAAGAAGGAAAGCATTTTAGGAACATGGATCGCGTATTCCATCTTTTTCATCTTGGGAGTCGGTAATGACGGATCGTTTGTCGGAATACCGATTACGGTGAATTCAACCCCATTACCACCCTCGTTCAGGCCTTCCATGGCGGCGAATTTCATGGGTTGTGTCTTGGTTACATCCTGTGCGCTGGTATCTCCCGTGTACATGGTGAGAAGAATACTGATTAACCCGAACACGGAGGCAAGCATGATGCTTTTGCGGGCGAATTCAAGGTTCCTTTTCTTCAAGATAAACCATGAACTCACTCCTACCACGAAACAGGCCGAGAGCGTGTAAGCCGAGGTTACCGTGTGGGTAAATTTACTGATCGCGGTGGGGGAGAAGAGAATGGCCCAGAAATCATCCATTTCATTTCTGGCTGTCAGCGGGTTGAATTCCATGCCGACGGGATTCTGCATCCAAGCATTGGCAACCAGAATCCATAAAGCTGAAATGTTTGCCCCGACGAATACCATCCAAGTCGAAACCAGATGGAAGCGTTTGCTTACTTTATTCCAACCAAAGAACATGACTGCCACGAAGGTGGATTCCAAGAAGAACGCGATAATACCTTCAATGGCCAGCGGGGCACCGAAAATATCCCCCACGAACCAAGAGTAGTTTGACCAGTTTGTTCCGAACTGGAATTCCAGAATTAATCCGGTAGCCACGCCGATGGCAAAGTTAATACCGAATAGTTTCATCCAGAATTTAGTGGCATTCAGCCAACTTTGATCGCCCGTTTTTACCCACATGGTTTCCATGATGGCAAGCATCAGGGCCAGACCCAAGGTCAGGGGTACAAACATGTAATGATAAATTGCTGTCATGGCGAATTGCCATCGTGACCACTCCACCAGAGTGGTTGTTGTCAGATCAAGAAGCATAATATTAAGGTTTTGTTGTTAATTCTTCAAAAACATGATTACTTTTCTCCTCGGCACTGTCGTAGTGGGAGTTGAGGTAATTGGGCATTAACCAAAGTTTAAAGACTAAAAACATGATGCATAGCTTAATAATGATAATAAGCCAAAGAGTTCTTCCCCACGGGGGCATGTTCCTGAATCCGTCGTAATATAGATTCCAAGCTTTTCTTAGCATACACGACTTTATTTTGTTATTTATCTATTAAAGAACGTAATCAAAGATAAAAATGTTTTCTTGATTTCCATGTTTTTTTCGCATAAATAATACCTATGTACCTATAGAGTAAATTTATTTATCTATTTTTGGACGAAGAAATATGTAATGTCAAGTTGCTTTTGTCGTAAATGGAGAATTGTTTGTTACTTTGTAAAGATTGAATTATGAATAATATTGGAAAATATTGTCTTGGAGGGTTCGTTTTGGCGGTTGTGGGATTTTTGTGCTGGTATTTTTCTTCCATAATAGCTTATATCTTGATTGCCGTGATTATCTCTTTTTTGGGACGACCGGTGATGAATTGTTTGGAGCGCTTGAAAATTAAGGGGTATCATATACCGGGAAGTTTGCGAGCTGCGATAGCTCTGATTTGTATTTGGGTGGTATTCATCCTTTTCTTTTACACGGTGATCCCGTTAGTGAGCCAAGAATTTCAGTCGTTGAGTGATATTAGTATCACGAATATCGTGAACAAGCTTGAAGATCCTTTGGCCGATTTGGAGCAGGGATTGAAACGGTTTGGAATTCTTGAATCGGATCAGGACGTGAAGGAATATATCGTGACGAACTTGAAGTCTGTGGTGGATGTCACGCAGATTCAAAATATGTTCGGTTCTTTGGCGGGTACGATCAGTAGTATTTTCATCGCCCTGTTTTCCGTGACCTTCATGGCATTCTTTTTCCTGAAGGATAGCAAATTATTTTACCGGATGTTGTTGACAATCGTGCCGACGCGTTACGGGGAAGGTGTCGGGAAGGCACTGGATTCTATTCAAAAATTACTGATGCGTTATTTTATCGGGATTACCTTCGAGGTGCTGATCGTGATGGGTTTAAATATACTAGGATTAACGATCGTGGGGCTACCGTTTAATAATGCGGTGCTGATTGGTTTGATCACGGGGATTACGAATGTAATTCCTTATATCGGGCCTCTGATCGGGGCGGCCTTCGGGTTGTCGGTTGGGATCGCGACGAATGTGGATGTCGATTTCTACACGGTGGTATTTCCTTTGTTGATATACATGAGTATCGTTTTTATTATTACCCAGTTGATTGATAACGTGGTGTTACAACCTCTGATATACGGGAACAGTGTTCATGCTCACCCGATGGAGATCTTTTTGGTGATATTGATTGCGGGAAATCTGGCAGGAATACCTGGAATGATCTTGGCGATACCGGGTTACACAGTTTTACGAGTAATATTGAGGGAATTTTTTAATAAGTATAAACTGGTTAAGTCGTTGACCAAAGGGTTGGAAGATGAAAAATGAAAACTAAAAGCGAGGTCTGTTTCACTTTTAGTTTTTCACTTTTATCTTTTAGTTTAAATCGCTCCTCGCATCCGATCCTCAAAGGTAGAAAGGGCAGCTTTGGCTCCTTCTCCCATAGCGATGATGATTTGCTTGTAGGGAACCGTGGAGACATCTCCTGCGGCATAGATACCCGGAATGTTCGTGCGACAATGTGTGTCGATAGCGATTTCTCCTATACGGTTCGTGTCGACTATTTCCCGGAAAATGCCGCTATTGGGCATTAAACCGATCAGAACGAAAATTCCGTCTAATTCAATGATGCGAGCCTCTTCGGTTGCCCGATTTTTTACCCGGATACCTGTTACCTTGTTCCCGTTGCCGATAACTTCGAGTGTTTGTGAACTGACAAAGACTTCCACGTTGGGTAGGCTCTTTAGTTTTTCTTGTAACACTTGGTCGGCTTTTAAATTGTCCAAAAATTCCAATACGGTAACTTTTGAACATATTCCTGCCAAATCAATGGCAGCTTCTATCCCTGAATTGCCCCCTCCTACAACAGCAACGTGTTTGCCTTTGTAGAATGGCCCGTCGCAATGCGGGCAGAACGCAAGGCCTCTACCGATGTACTCGGTTTCCCCCGGTACGTTCAGTTTTCTCCAACTGGCTCCGGTAGCTACGATAACAGCCGGTGCGGAGAATTTCTCCCCGTTTGCCGTGGAAAGAACTTTTTGTTTATCCTTTAATTCTATTTTTTCAATTCGCCGATGTTCTAACAAGTCTATCGGGTAACATTGTAAATGTGTTCG
>DYVS01000002.1:0-19440 GCA_020743075.1 Butyricimonas virosa
TGAAAACAATTCAAAAATTATTGAAACGGAAAAGGCGTGATCTGAAAAGTAAATCTTTTGCTGCTTTTTCTTTGCCGGAATTACTGGTGGTGTTAGTGATTATCGGCATTCTGGTGTTAATTGCGTTGCCCAACCTGATGCCTTTGATCTCGAAGGCCAAGAGTACGGAAGCGCAACAGCAACTCGTGTTTCTTCACACGTTGCAGAAGAGTCATTTTTACACGAATTCCCGTTATTCCACTTCGTTGAGCGACTTGGATTTCGAGCAGGCCAAGTTGGTGACAGATGGGGGAAATGCGAATTACAAAATCGAAATTATCGAGGCGAACGAGAAAGGATTTCGGGCGAGAGCCACTGCCGTCGTTGATTTTGATGGTGACGGGGAGTATAACGTGTGGGAAATTAACCAAGACAAGGAGTTGAAGGAGATAACGAAGGACTAACCGAAAAAAGTATGGAATTGCTGGCTTTTGTCCCGCTGGCCTTTATGATCCGTTCGGATTATAAAGAGCGGGTGATTCGCATATATCCATTATTGTTTTTCGGGATTTTGACCGTGACTGGTAGTGTGTGGCGATGGGGATGGGAGGAGTGTGTGGTACGTGTCGTGGGCGGTGTGGGTGTATTGGCATTTCTGACGGGAGGGGTATTACTTTATTTGTTACTGAAATACCGAAGAAGGATAAATCCGTTTCGTGAGTATATTGGGACGGGGGACGGGGTGTTTTTGCTTTGTCTGACCCCTTCTTTTCAATTGATAGAATTTGTTTGTTTTTTGATTATAGCCTTTACACTTACTTTAATGACTTGGACTTTAGGTCTGTATAAAAACCAATCCAAGCAGGGAATCCCGTTGGTGTCAACGGTGGGAGTTTGTTACGCTTGTTATCTTGTGTATTGTTTTATCTGTTTTTGATCGTGTTATGAAAGAATTTACTGTTGCTACGGAGGCCCTGGAGTTATTGACATCCAGAGAGGCCAGGGAGTACCGTTTGATCCCTTTTGAGATAAAGGGAGATCAGCTTGGGTGTTATGGCGAGAAAGGATATGATTATGAGAATATAGTGATGGAAGTGGAGGTTTTGACGGGAAAGCATTTGAAGGTGGTGTTTTTGGCGGAAGAAGAGTTCTCTAGGTTGTTAGGGCGTCATTATCGTCAGGAGTGTCAGACACGAAACCGAGGGGTGGTATCGCTTACAAGGGGGAAAGGTTTTTTGTATGATTTAATTGAAGAGGCTTACCGGGAACATGCAAGTGATATTCACTTGGAGTCGTACGAGGATCGGTGTCGGGTGCGTTTCCGGATTGACGGTAAGTTGTTGGAACGACACGTGATCGAAAAGGGAAATTATGCGGCTTTGGTGAATCAAGTGAAGATATTGGCGAATCTGGATATATCGGAAAAGCGTTTACCGCAGGATGGGCGTATCCTGCATGATTCGGGAGGGAGCCGATTCGACGTGCGCGTGTCTTCCTTACCCACGATTCATGGAGAGAAGATCGTGATGCGGTTGTTGACCCGGCAAATGGAGTTGCTTGATTTGAAAAACCTGGGATTTAGTTCGGGACAATTGAAGGCTTATTTGTCGGCGATACGTCATCCGCACGGGTTGGTTTTGATTAGCGGTCCCACGGGATCGGGAAAGAGTACCACGCTGTATGCCACGCTCCGGTTGTTGAATGATGTCGTGAGTAATATACTGACGATTGAGGACCCGGTGGAATATACCTTGGAGGGGGTGAACCAGGTTCAATTGAAGGAGGAGATCGGGTTGACCTTCACGAGTGCTTTGCGAACTTTTTTGCGGCAGGATCCGGATGTGATTATGCTGGGGGAGATTCGGGATGCCGATACGGCACAGATGGCGATACGTAGTTCTTTGACCGGGCATTTGATTTTCTCGACAATTCACACGAATAGTGCTTGGGGAAGTGTTTCCCGTTTGATAGATATGGGGGTACATCCTTATCTGATTTCCGATACGTTGATTTTATGTATGGCACAACGTCTGGTGCGTTTGCTTTGTCCGGAGTGTAAAAGAGAGATCGAACCGGATGAACATACGAAGAGGTTACTGGGAGTGGATTCTCAACCGGGTAAATTATATCGGGCTGTGGGATGCGAACATTGTTACTACACGGGATATAGTGGGCGTAAAGCTATTTATGAAGTGATCCCGATAGACGATGAGTTAGCCGGGGCAATCCGGACGGCCGAGAATGAGGTGGGGCATTTACTGGAAGAACGTCATATACAGACATTACAACAATCGGCGATCGGGTTGTTGAAAGCGGGAATGACGTCGTTGGAGGAAGTGTTACCGTTTGTAAGTTAAAAACTAAAAGCTAAAAACTAAAAGTTGTATGATAAAGATGATAATGAATATTAGGATCTTTGGGATGGTGTGTATACTCTTGTTTTGTTGTTTTGTCGTGAGGGGACAGGCGGGAGAACCCAAAGTGTGTCTTGATTCTGTTCGTGTGAGGTTAGAGCGGGCTGCCCGTTTGGATAGTACGTATTTCTCGGAAATAGATTTGTCAGTAGGGCATTTGTCTATCGGGGAGTTGTTTCGGAATATCGCCCGGGTACATGGGGTTAATTTGTGCGTGAAGGTAGATGAGGGGCGTATGGTGACTTGCAATTTTAACCGGGCAAGATTAGTTGATTTGTTATATTTCCTGTGCCGAGAGTATAATTTGGAATTGGATGTCGTGGGGAACATCATTTCTTTAAGCGAGCCAATTCCTTTGGTTGCGATTCCCCGTGAGCCTAAGGTCGAAACGGATAGCACGAAAAAAAGGTTGTATTACGATTTGCTGGATGACGAGTTGGTGGTTGTCATGAAACGGGTGACCGCATTAACCGGGGAACATGTGGTGATACCCAAATCGTTATATGGGAACAGAGTTTCCGGCTATTCTGCCGGATTGCCGGTGCGTGAGGCGATACGAACGCTGGCCTCGGTGAATGGGTTGGAGATCGAGCAGGATAAAAATGGCGTGTGGAGGTTTGAGGCTCCGCTTCCCCCGGTGGGAGGAAATCCGGCATTGGCATCTTCTTATGTCAAAAGGAGAAATTTCACGCCGGATCAAGTGAACGTGGATAGCACCGGAAGGGTGAGCGTATCTTTGAATCGGGGAAATATTCATGACGTGGTGCTGGAAATATTCGAGCGTCTGGGAATGAGCCGCCTCTTTCTTACCTCTTTGGATCAACAGACCTCGGTGTTCGTGAAGGACGTGGATGTGCCGACATTGTTGAATGTTTTGTTCGCAGGGACGCCTTTCACGTATCAGGTGGAAGGAGGTATATATATTTTCGGCTCAACGACGAAAGATAAGACTCTTGTTACCACACGGGTTGTTCCTTTACGTTACCGGACGGTGGATAAGGTGGTTGAATTAATTCCCACGGCATTGAAGCCGGCCGGGACACAAGTTCAGATGTTTGCCGAGCAGAACAGTATTATTGTTAGCGGTACGAGTCGGCAGGTTGAGCTGGTGGAGCGTTTTCTGGAGTCGATAGATCAAAGTGTCCCGCTCGTGACGATCGAGGTGTTGATCGTCGATAGTAAGAAAAGCGTGATTCACGAGGTGGGTATCGAGGCCGGAATCGGGAAAGACGGACCCGCTACAACTGCCGGGACGTTAAGTCCGGGGGTGAATATGTCTTTATCGGCAACTTCAATCAATAGGTTGATTAATAGTTTTAACGGTTTCGGGTCGATTAACTTGGGGAAGGTTACACCTGATTTTTACATGAGTTTGCAAGCGTTGGAAGCGACCGGGAATATAGAATTGCGTTCAACCCCGAAGTTATCAACATTGAACGGGCACAGTGCCACGTTGAAGAGTGGAGAAACAAAGTATTACAAGGAGGTACAGACTAATTACTACGGGTCGCAAACACCTGTTCCCTCGGAATCCTACACGTGGAAACCGGTAGAGGCTAACCTGAAACTCGATATTACTCCTTTCGTGAGTAGGGATGGGAAAATCACGCTTCAAGTGAAAATCGAACAGAGTCAATTCACGGAACGGGAGGGAAAAATAGACGAGGAAGCCCCTCCGGGAGCGGTGACCCGTAGTTTCGAGTCGCAGGTGCAGGTTCGTGACGGGGAGATGGTTTTGTTGGGAGGTATTGATAATAATACACGGGAGAAGTCATCCAGTGGAATTCCTTTTATTGCCCGGATACCGGTGTTAAAGTGGTTGTTCGGGAAGACGAAGAATAATAAAGTCGATCAGAAATTGAACGTGTTTATAAAGCCAAGTGTGATTTATTGAATTAGAAGCCCAATGAACAGGATAGGAAGATTGGAAAAAATGTTAGACCGGATCTCGGTGATCTTTGCTTTTTTGCAACAGGACGGGGCGATGAAACTGGATGTCGTCAGACTTGTCCGGGGGAAGAGTGGCGTGCGGGTAGAGGAGGTGCAAGAGGTGATCGCGGGGGATATCGGGGAGATGAAGTTAAAGGTGCCGACATTGTTAGTGGTGGCCGGGCACGGGATTATTCGTAAGGTTTTTCACGAAGAGGATGAAGACGGGATAAGAAGGGTGACGGAAAATGAGGATATAATATGGGAACGTTTTGACCGGGATGACGGGGAACGTGTGATCTGTTTTACCCGACGGGATAAAATTACCCTCTTGGAGGAGGAGTTACATGGGTATCAAGTTCCCGTGATAGAAACTTGTTTATGGGGAGTCCGGCCTGGTGAAGAGATTTTACCCACGAGTCGGGAAAGGGTTCGAGAATCGGCTATCGGGTTGGCGGAAAGATTTTATCATCGGGGAGTAACGTGGAGAGATTTACTGAAAGGAGGGAAACGGGGCGACTCGTTAGCGGCGTTGATAGCGGGGAAAATCAAATTGGTTGCTTTGCTTTGTCTGTTGGGATTGCTGGTCGTGAATTATATGTGGAATACCTCTGTCCGGGAGAAATATGCGAGTCTGCAATTGGAAATTGCTTCTTTGGAACGGGATGTCTCGAACCGGGAAGAATTGTCGAGGGAAATGGAACGAGTGGTTCGGGAATTCGAGGGAAGCGGGACGGGGCGAGTGAGTGTCGTGTTGGATCGTGTGGCGGCTCTTGTTCCCCCGGCGGTGAATCTGGATATGCTGGTCGTGAATCCGTTGTTGAAAGGGTTGGAAGAGGGGAAGTCTGTCGTGACGAGAGAGGGATGCCTTGAATTATCCGGGGTGACGGCCGATCCGGGGCAAGTTACTTTGTTCACGGGTAGCTTGTCGTCAAGTGCTTTTGCACGCCAGGTGAAATTGGTCTCTTTGGATAGGAACCGGGAAACGGGGTTGTATCATTTTAAAATATGGATCGGGTTATGAAAAAGTGGAAACAACATCAAGGATTTTTACAACTGGTCGGGCTGATAATTATCGTACCGTTAGTGGCTTGGGTGTTCGGATTCCGGCAAACCGTGAAACTTTGGAGAGCGTGTAACGCCCGTCAGGAAATGGTCAGTCGTTTAGCGGAAAGTCGTTCCGGGGTGGGAAACGAATTGCCGGGGAGCGTGTCCGGGAAACAGATTCTGAACAACGGGGTGTTGCTCGGACAATTGGAACGACCGATTCGGGATAACGGGGTGAAGATGGTGAAATACACGCCTTATCTTACGCGGGAAGAGGGGAAACTACAGGTACACACGGGGGAACTCGTGCTTTCAGGGGGATTTACTTCCCTGTTGAAGGTGATGCATTACATGGAAAAGGAAGGGCATCCGGGAAAAATCGTTTCTGCCGGGTTCCGTTTGTTTGATGATCGGGCCAAGAAGGAACGACAGTTAAGGATGACGCTGGTTGTTCAACAATTAACAATGGAAAATTAAATATATCATGAATATGAGAGTAGTAAGAATTATCACGGGAATGTCTTTATTGACTTTATTTTTTGTCATGGGTTGCAGGGATGTGTTCGAGAAAGATATATCGGAAAAAGAGGTGGTACTTGTCGCCCCGGCGGATAGCGTGGAAACAACTCGTGCCACGTTGACTTTTGCGTGGGAGGAGCGGGATGGTGCAACGGGCTATCGCTTGGTGGTTGTGTCGCCTTCTTTTGATAGAATCGAGTTGTACGTGCTTGACACGTTAGTAGAGGGAAATCAGTACGCGTATACGTTGGAACCGGGGAGATACGAGTGGGGCGTGAGGCCGGAGAACTCGGCATACGAGGGAATTTACCGATGGCGGGTGTTGACCGTGCTTGAGAATATGGAAGAACAACAACCGGAGGAATTGCCATGAAAGCGTTGAAAAATAAAAAGTTGATACCCGTACTGCTTGTCGTGGCAGTTGGCGTGTGGGGTTTGATCATCTACCGGGTGGCGGTGTATAGTGGCGGGGGAAGGGTGATGACAAAAATGGCGGAGAAAAGACATGCGATCACGAACGAGGAGTCCGACACGTTGTTCCTGAATTATCGGGATCCGTTTTTGGGGACGGTTCCCCGGGGCGTGAAACAACCGTCTCCCCGGGTGCGGGCAAAAGCTACCGTGGAAGAACCGGATTCTCCTCCCGGGTTTCAATTTGCCGGGAGAATACGAAAGGGGAAACGGGATTTTTGGTTGATGAAGTCGGGAGACAATACGCGGCTGGTATCCGTGAAAGAAAAAAACGTTGACGGGTACCGGGTGGAAGGAGTTTACCGGGATTCCGTGTGTTTGCGAAAAGGAAGGAGAGTGTATACGCTTAAAATGGAGTGATCATGGTCAAACTTCTCAAACATGATTTTTCTGCTTCGGTACTGGCTACCGTGTTGGTGGTGAGTACGCTCCTGTTGTTGGGGGTGTTGATGGTGATCGAACTGTGGAATTTTGATCTCGTGAGATATAATCTTTATCATCAGGGCGAACAAGCCCGGGCGAACGTGGAATCCGGCTTCCTGCTTTACTCGCGGGATAGTACCTTGTCCTACCGGTGGGAAGGAGATAGTTCCGTGCTGTTGTTCGGACAACGGGAAGATTCGAGAGTGCGCTATTCCCGACAACGTTGGGGAATGTATGAAGTCGTGGAAGTGCAAAACGGGAGACATCGTTCTGTTCGCCTTCTGGGTAAAAAGGCCGAGAGTTTTTGGCGGGCAACGTTATACGTGCCGGAGAATAACCGGGCGTTTTCGGTGACGGGAAGGACGTTCGCGGAAGGTGATGTTTATCTTCCTCGTAACGGGATTTCTTACACGCAATTACGGTCGGAATTCTTCAAAGGAAGGGCGTTAGATAAAAAACAAATAAAAACGAGCGAGGAGCGGTTGCCATCGTTGGACGAGGAGTCGCAGGATGTGGTCAACGGGTTATTGGATTATGCTGGGGAGAGAGAATGGCTGGAAAATGGTTCCGTGTTACAACGAGGGTTTCAGGAATCGGTTGTTTGCGTGGAAGTGGGGGAATATCTTTCCGGCGTGCGGGTGAGTGGCCCGGTAATACTTTATGCCTCGTCGATGTTATTCGTGGAGGAGAATAATCGTTTGGAAAACGTGATTATTGTCGGAGATCGAGTTGAGTTTGCCGATGGCTTCTCTGGGTGTGTTCAAGTGTTTGCCAGAGACACCATCCTTTTAGGGAATCAAGTATGTTTGAAAGCCGGGTCGGGGCTTTATGTCCGCCAAGGGGAAGAAAAGGGATTTATTCGCTTGGGGGAGGAGTGCGAGGTAAACGGATACGTGATCGCGGGAGCGAAAGTGAGCGAGGGGGAACAGAAACAGCTCTTGTACTATCAACCGGAGTCTTCCCGGGTGCGGGGATTGTTGTACGTGGACGGTATAGCGGAGGTTCACGGGTTCGTGACGGGTAGTTTGTATGCCCGGGAGTGTTATTATTTTGCTCCGGAGGGATATTACTCGGGGATATTGTATAACGTCGTGTTGCCGGGTAACCCGGGGATGGCTTATCCCTTGTGGATGCGGGGGCCTTATGAAAGGAGGGAAGTGAAATGGCTGGATTGAACCGAGAGTTGCAAGCTTCGTCATTGTTAGAATGTATCGTGGCGGCCGTGATCTTACTGGCGAGTTTCATGATCACGATGGAGACCTTAACCCGGGTTACCCTGACGGGAGATGATCCGGCGGAGAATGTTTCCATGGAACTGACGGCCCGGCAGTGTCGTCGAGAATACGGGGACGGCCTTCATCTTCCGGGAAAATACACGAGAGAGTATGATTGGGGGACTGTAGAGATCGTGATTACGGATTACTCGTTCGGGATCCGGCAATTAACCGTGACGGCTTTACCTGTACGGGGGAGAAAGTCGATGAAGTATGATTACCTGATAAAAGTAGAACCATGAAGAGGAGATTTTCATACACGTTTGCCGCTTCCACGCTGGTCGAGATGTTGATCGTGATCATCGTGTCGGGCATCTTGTTTATCGCCTTGTTCGACGGGGTGAACCTCGTTAGACGTTACACGAATCGGTTGAACAAGATGCTTGCTGCCGGAAATTCGTTATTGGATAGTTACCAGCAACTGGATCACCTTTTCCTGTCATGTGATAGCGTAACCGCGAGTACTGGGATTTTCTGTTTTTACAAGGGTGGGGAGCGTTTGGCTTTAGTGGAGCACCGGGATTCTTTGCTGGTTTGTACCCGGTCAATCGGTGTGGATACGTTGTTCCGGGAGGTGGAAGAGATCCGGATTGTACCCGTGTGGAATATTCCCGTGCTGGTGGATAGTCTTGGGGTGCGTTTTAGAGCTCGGGGAAAATCTTGCTATTTCGAGTTCGGAAGGGCTTGGAGGACTGAAAACGAACGGAGGACCGAGGTATTGAAAATCGAGGATCAATTTAAAAAGGAAGAATATGATGACATGGAATAATGAAACGAGAGATATCAAGGACGGGAAAAAAGAGTCTCTTTTCTCCGAATTGCACTCATTGCTTTCATCGGGACTCGATTTCGGGCGTTCATTCCGCCTGTTGATCGAGGGGGAAAACGATAAGCGATTGAAACATTTGCTGGAAAGTCTTTACGCATCGGTCGTCAAGGGGCAAACTTTGTGGGAGAGTTTTGCCGCCAGTAAACGATTCTCGGCGTTGGATTACGGGGTTTTGCGGATTGGAGAAGAGACGGGACGTGTTGACGAATCGTTGCGTTTCCTGGCCGATTATTATCACAAACGGGTGGAACAGCGTCGCCTGGTGACGGGAGCTATCAGTTACCCCTTGATTATTCTGGTAACGGCAATCGTGGTACTCGTGTTCATGATCACGATCATCGTGCCCATGTTCGAACAGGTGTATGCCCGTATGGGTGGGGAACTTCCGGGTATCACCCGTTGGATTATCGGTTTCTCGAAAAATTTTCCGACTTATTTATTGGTTGCTGTATCCGTAATTATCGTTTTGGTCGGATATTTTTGGCTGAACGGAAAATCGGATTTTACCCGCTCTTTTCTGTCTCGTCTGGTTTTGAAGATTCCTCTTACGGGAGAGTTGATACGGAAAAATTATCAGGCACGTTTCTGTAAGTTACTCTATTTGTTATGTAGTTCCGAAGTTCCTCTACTGCAAGGAATCGGGATGTTAAAGGATATTATTACTTTTTACCCATATCAACGTTCTTTCGATATTATTTGCGAGGGATTGAAAAGAGGCGAATTTTTCGCAGATAAATTGGGCGAATTCCCTCATATCTATGACCGTAAACTTTATACGCTGGTACGGGTGGGGGAAGAGACCAACCGGCTAGAAGATATGTTACAAAAACAAGGAGAAGATCTCACCCGAGAACTGGAACATAAACTGAAACAACTGGGAAATTTGCTGGAACCTGTCCTTATCATGGGGGTAGGCGGGCTTGTTGCGATAGTATTAATATCGATGTACTTGCCGATGTTTAGGCTTGGAGGTGTCATCGGCTGACGGTAATTAGTGTTAAACTTTAAAATGAAATGCCTATGGGGAAGGTAGAATGTATTTAATAAGGAAAATGATTGTTTATAACCATGAAGTCTAATTACTAATGACAAATAATTATGAAACATAGAATACTGTTGTTGTTATCCTGTATTTTTTTCTTACAGGGAGTGTTAAAAGCTCAGGATTTAGAACCGGGGCAGCAGGCTCGGGGATACTTGGACTCTAAAAGTATGATGGTGGATTATGTTACCGGCATATTTCACTACAAAATCCCGTTATTTACTCTCGGATCAGGAGATTTCCAATTACCTATTAGCTTGAATTATTCGGCCAAGGGGGTTAAGCAAGAGGATGTACGTGGATTAATCGGTTACAATTGGTTACTAAATACAGGAGGTGTGATTACTCGAACGATACGTGGAGGAATTGCCGATGAAACTTCGTTTTACGGGTTCTTGTGGGCGGGACGGGGTCTTAATACAACCCCGTTGGTAGATGATGTCAAACGGGTAAACAAGCGTGAGCGTGATGGTGAGAGTGATATTTTTACCGCAGTTTTTAACGGACAGTCCGTGAATTTCATTATTAAAATGGACGATAACGCCCGGATATATGCTGAACCTCTCGAGCGAACCAACGTTCGAATCGAATGCGAATCTACATCCGGTCGTGAGATAAACGGCTGGATTATCACGGATGAGAACGGAAACCGATTTATATACAGGCAAAAAGAGTGGTCTGCTAATATTATCAAGGAAGATGCGATCAGTTTTAACGGTATCCGTGATAAATCATATATTTCTTCTTGGTATTTAAACCGGATTGAACCCCGCAACAGTAAACCGATAGTTTTCACTTATCTTGCGGAAGTGCGAGAGAACGAGAAAGACCAGAAAGGAATTAATACCGTCCGGTTTTATTCCGGATATAAATCGAAATACACTTACGGGAGAAGTATGCGGGAGCGAGTGTTTGATTTCTCGAAATACAGGAATAAGTTTGACGTGGCTATTAGCCAGGCGAAAAGTTACTTGAATAGTTTTTCGCTGGAAATGCAATTGAATAACAATTTATATACTTATATCGGTAGCGGGCAATGGGTACGTAACCCGAATTTCGAGGCGGGAGCTGCGGCAATTAATGCCAATTTTAGAATCATGGGGCAATTGGCGAATTTTTCCGGTATAACCAATGCTTCTAACGAATTGATACAAACGTTGAACCAGTTGATAAGCATGTACGAGAATGTATCTTCGCATAACGCCAGGATGGCAGCTTCGTGGTTTCGCACGGCTAAAAGTTACGTAATACAAAGTTTGAACGAGGTGAATAATAACGTAACCACTAAAGAAACATCGGGAGGTACTGCGTTTAATGTTAAATCTCCTATTTTGCAGAGTATTATGTGTGAAGGGGCAGCGGTGGAATTCGAATATTATCCTTTGTGGGGGGAAGCTCGTTTAAAACGAGTCAAGTTGACGGACGTGTTAAAACGGACGATTTCACAGGTACTTTTGAATGCGGGGGATAATCTGAATTATCTAAGCTTTTTGGATAAAGAGGAGACAGAAATTAACCGGATTAAATTTGATTATTATGCGAGGCCTTTAGGAATTGCCACGATCTCTGATGCCTGGGGATATTTAAGGGAGAGGCGAGGAGATGATGATAACGGGTATTATTTCCTTTTTCCGGATATTGAATATTCTAAAACGGGTTCTCTAAAAACGATAACGGTTCCCAGCGGGGGAAAAGTGACCGTTGATTACGAACCCAACAGTTTCAGGTACCCGTATGATTTCGGGGGAATCCGGGTAAAATCTTTACTCGTGGAAGATATCAAAAGCGAGACTTGTGATACCGTGTATTACCGGTATCCCACGCATGGTGTTCCCGTTTTCACGGATTGTTCGAACACGGAAATTATTTCGTATAGCGGTTTTTCAGATCGAGTTTCTCATTCCAGGGTGAAGTATCAGAATATGGCTTTTATGAATACCGGTAATAACGGTCTTTTTTACCCGTACGTGCAAGAGATAACCCGGGGAAAAGGAACGAAAGCATACTTGTTTAGTGTTGTTTCCCCGGTAAATCCCAATTTTCCTCACGTTTTTTGGTTGACAGGTTTACCCTTGGCCGTGGCCACGTATGATAACAATGGGAACCTCAAACAAATAGAGACCTGTAAATATTCGAGCGATTTGTCTGCGGGGGGAGCAGGACCTTTTTTCGTACCGGTGGACACGGCGTTAAATTACAAGAAGGTGTTGCCACAAGTGAAGGCCTACGAGTATTACATGGACGAGGAATTCCTGGAGAGTTATTATCGTAATCAAGGAAGTATATTTTTGTATAATGATGGTAACGTTTATTATTCGCTCTCTCCTTATAATGAAACTTATTTGCCGAATATACAGCCTCGAACAAGCGTGAGGATACCTAGTCAGATCTATAATATTAAGTACGGGGGAAAGACTTTGTTAACAGAGCGGAATGTATACCGGTTTGAAACACATGTGACGGATAGTGCCACGATATCGGATTTTTCCAAGGCCACGGGAACTCCCTATCAAAAAACGGAGTTTTTCTACGATAACTTGAAAGGGGCTAGTTATCCGACCCGGGTGATTCAAACTGACGCGAGGGGTGAAACGTACACGGTGGTCACGAAACGGGTAACTGAGATGGAGGATGCTGCCAGTCCGGTGGTCGCGGAAATGAAACGAAAGAATATATTAACTCCCGTGGTGAAGGAAATCCACTTGAAGAATGACACGATACAGGTTGAAAAGGTTTCATTTTATGAATCCGTGGAAATGGAAAATGTATTTTATAGCGGATTATCTCGGAAGTATGCTTTTTACCCGACATCGACCAAAACATTGTCCCTGTCCATGCTTTCGTCTCTTGATGCAAGTTCGTTCACTCAAGGACAAGCCAATTACCTGCTGGAACAGACGATCGATTATGTGCAGAGTAACCAGTCGTATTTGCCTGTGGGAGTGCAGAGTAACGCGGGAGATGAGGCTCTTTGTTATGATTTTAACTATGGACAGGTCATTCTAAAGGCGAAACACGCCACTTCACGGATGGTGGCTGCAGCGGATTTGAAAAAATACGGGGAGGAGTATTCACTTCGAAATAAAGTGAGTCGCATGCTAGGTGTTTACGGCCTTTCCTCGGAACTTTACGATGTTTGTCAAGGGATTGATCTTTCGCAACAAACGAGTGAATTCAGGCAGTATTACTGGAGTTCGGGCCACCGGATGATGTTAGATTTGATCGGGGGGCTTGCCTCTAAGAAGTCAATGACGGTCGAAGAATATAATGTTTTGATTGATAGTGTTCAAGCAAATAGAGGACGACATGTGAACGATTTCCGCAGTAAATATATGCAATTACCTCGAGAGTATTTGGAGTTAACGAATTTACCGGAATTACTTTATAATATGTATTACTTGGTGGAGCAAGGTGTAATACGTGATCCTGATCTTTTTAAATACAGGGATCTGGCGGGGCTGTCGGAATATTTGAATTACACGGGAACTATAAAGATAACGGTAATCCCCGAATCCAAGCGTTTGAGATTGTTCGTGTTGAATAACGGGGCTGTCGGTTCCGTGTACTATAGTGTCGGTCATGCGGGAGGGAGCTCGTCGAGTAGTGTTCGTTTGACCGCTACTCCCGGGTATTCGGTCCAGAGTTTCGAGATCGACTTGAGTCCGTACGAGAACGTGGCATCCGTGACGGTTAGTAAGCCGTACGAGAACGTGCAGTACGTTGCGTTACTACCGGCGGATGTTTCTTTCGAGGCGATATCCTATAATTTAGACGGTTCTGTTTTCTGTAAATTTGATCAGAACGGACGTGCGGAGTTGAACGAGTACGATGCGGCGGGACGATTAATCCGGGTGGTGGACGAGCGTGGAAACGTGGTGAGAGATTACCAGTATAACGTGGTGAAATTGAATTGATAATCTAAAATCTGAAAAGATGAAACGAATAGAATTATTAATATGCATGCTGTTCTTGTCCTTGCTATCGATGGGACAAGCTTATCCTAGTCTGGATTTATCGGGGAATCCGGATACGATCAAGTTGGATGGAGCCTCGGGGTATTTTGAGTTGCTGTATCGTACTCAAACGGAGTTGGACCGACAGCTAGTGATGACGCAAATAAATAGTTTTTTGGAACAGCAATCGTGGACTTGGGTCAGGGTGCTCGAGATGGTGCCGACGTCATCCTTGACGGGGCGGCTCGTGGTTGGGATCAAGGAAAACACCACAGGGGCACCCCGTTGGTGCGTGTTCCTGTCGTTGTTAACGGGGCGGCATCGTTTGGTTTATCAATACGGTCTGGGAGCTGTCCCTAAAAGTTACACGGTTAGTGGTAATGCCACGATATATCCCGGGAAAAGGACTTTCGTGACTTTATCGGGTTCAGAACAGGGTGTGACGTATGACTTGTATCAAGGGGCTGCCTTGCACGCTTCCTTGCCCGGGACGGGGTCTCCTTTAAAGTTCTTGGTGACGACAGGTGGTAATTACACGATAAAAGCCACTCGTGGTGATGTCTCTCGCGATATGAACGGTAGCGCACGGGTTGCTTATTATGGGGTATTAGAAGGGAAGATCGTTGTTGCGGCTTCGCCCAGGGTGATGTTGTCCAAGGACGGGGAAATCAAAGCGATACCTTTCACGCTTGCACCGGATTATCCTCAAGGGAGAGCGGAACTTGAAGAGATGACGCGTTCGATTTTGGCGGGGGAATGCGTGACGTGGGATTCAACATTCTTTTTGGGATTCGTTACTCCCGAGTCTCCTCTCAAGGGGCAGGTTGTGATTGGGCGCGGACCCAATTGTAGTGACACCACGAAACAGTCTTTTCTCGTGTTAAACCTGGTAGATAGAATATTAATACAGGCCTTGCAAGCCCCCGGCGGTATCCTGGAGGTGTACAATTTAAGCGGGGGCGGCGAGATCGCGGAGGGTTCGACCGGGACGGTGACCTTGAGCGGGCAGCAGCCTTTCGTGGATTACCAGTTGTATTGTAACGACGCGCGGGTGGAGGGGGCCCGGATTTCGAACCAGCGGTTTTCGGGTTTACGCGGTTACGGTCATTACCGGGTGAAGGCTTGTCAAGACGGTCGAGAGGTGTGGATGAACGGCGAGGTGGGCATCTGGCCGGAGATCACGAGGAGCGTTGTCGGCGGGGGAGGAACGATCCGGAACAGCCAGCCCGTCTCGATAACGTTACCGGGCTCCCAATCCATCCTGACTTATCGCTTGTTAAAAGGGGGAACGGTGGTGGCTTCCCGCGCTGGCACGGGCGGGGTTCTCTCCTTTAGCGTTTCGGAAACGGGGACGTACACGATGGAGGCTGGTTTGCAGGATTATTTCGTCCCGATGACGGGTAGCGTGACCGTGGACCGGGATAACGGTATTCATTACACTTCCACGGAGCCTCACGTGGTGGAGACGATCTATCTCGACCCCACGACTTCCGGGGACGGGGCTAGGACGATCAACAACGTGACTTACCTTGACGGTTTCGGCCGAAAGTTACAGGAGATACAAGTCAACGCCTCCCCGGGGAACACGAGTGATATCGTGAAAGCGTGTCGTTACGGTGTACTGGGTCGGGTGGAAATGGAACACGTTCCTTACGCTCTTGAAGGTAATCATGGTGGTTTTGTTCGTGACGCTTTATCCCCGGCGAGATGGCAGGTTTTCGGGGAGTCTGAATCGGGTTACATGTACACGTTGACGGGTTACGATAACAGCCCGCTTGACCGCGTGGTGAAGCGAACGGGTCCGGGGAAGAACTGGCACGTTAACGGTAAGGGGGTGACAACGGGTTACGGGCTGAACCGGGCCAACGAGGTTAGGCTTTACCGGGTGTCGGGTGACGGGTCGCTGGTCTTGTCCGGGTATTACGCGGCGGGTTCCTTGCAGAAGGTGACAGTGACCGACGAGGACGGTAAACGGGTGGAAACTTACACGGACAACCAGGATCGAGCTGTGCTGGTTGTGAACGTGGAGGGTGATGATAACCGACTGGAGACTTACAGCGTTCACGATGACCGGGGTTTGTTGCGGTACGTGTTGTCGCCGGAGGCGAGTGCCCGCGTGGGGACGACCTCGACCCGGGAGACGGAGGCGATCCGGTTGTTCGGTTACTATTACGGGTATGATCGTTTCGGGCGGTTAATCTTGAAGCAATTACCGGGTTGTGATCCGGTTTACCTGGTTCACGACAAGCGGGATCGTCTGGTGCTGAGCCAGGACGGTAAGCAGCGGACTGAAAATGCCGACAAGTGGAGCTACTCGCTGTACGACGACCAGAACCGGGTGATCGAGACGGGCGAAGTGGTGTTAACGGGAACGGACCGGTCTCACCGGGATTTACAAGATGCCGCCTCGGGTAGTGATAATTACGTCCCGGCGGGAAATCGCTCTCCCTTGCAATACACCTTGCACGATAATTACACGGCCACGGGTGATGTCCCGGTGCTTGCCTTTCAACCGACGACGGGGTACGCTTCCGGTTACCACGATCTGGTGACGGGACTTGTGACGAGCGTGAGGACGAGAGTCCTGGGAGCCAGTCCCGAGAAGTGGCTCACCACGACGACTTATTATGACGATCGTTGTCGCGTGATCCAGACGGTGAGCGATAACGTGGAGGGTTTCACGAGCCGGGTTGACGTGAAGTACGATTTCGCGGGTAACGTGGTTCAACAGCGGGAGAGCCACCAGGTGAGCGCCAGCCGGACGGACGTGTTGGAGAGCGAGAACACGTACGATGACCGTGGCCGGCTGCTGTCATCGACGACGAGGTTGAACGGGGGTAGCCCGGCAACGGTGGTTTACACTTATGACGCGGTGGGTAGGCTTGTTTCGAGGAAACTGGGAAACACGACGGAGACGCTGGCTTACAACCCGAGGGGGTGGTTAACGAGCAAAGAGAGTACCCCTTTCAAGATGAGGTTACGATACGAGAGTCCGGCGGGGGGAGGCGTTGCCTGTTGGAACGGTAACATCAGCGAGTGGGAGTGGCAGCAAGGTACGAACGTGGCGTTGATGTACGGTTTCACGTATGACGGTGTTAATCGCTTGAAAGAAACGACGCAGAAACAGAAGAGCGGGACGACGTGGTCGACGTTGGCGGGTAGCTACCTGGAGAGGGGTTTGACTTACGATCGTAACGGTAACCTCAAGACGTTGCAGCGGACTGCGGGAGGCACGCTAGTGGATAACCTTGTTTACACGTGCACGGGTAACCGGTTGACGGGCTTGACGGAGAACGTTTCCTCCACGCTGGCGGGGGATGTTTATTCCCGTGGTGGTACAGCATCCGGGACTTACGCTTATGATAAAAACGGGAACATGACGAACGATAGCCGTCGTGCATTGGATTTCGGTTATAATGTTTTAAATTTGTTGAGTGAAGTCAAGACTGTTGGCGGGGAGTTGAAGGCAAAGTACGATTACCTTGCCGATGGGACGAAGTTACGGGTGAGGGACAAGGGTGAGGTGAACGGTTTTGACTACCTTGGTTCTTTGACATACAGGAAAAGTGGAGCGGGTTTACAACTCGAGTCGGCAAGCTTCGGGGACGGCGTGATTCGGCCGGGAGATTCAAACGGGGGTCAAGGAGAGGTGAATTACTTCTTGACGGATCACCTGGGTAGCGTTCGTGTGATCGTTGACGGCACGGGAAAGGTGCTGGAGCGGAACGATTACTACCCTTTCGGGGCGAGACAGGCGAGGAGTGACTACCCGCAACTGGCGGCGAACCGGTTCAAGTATAACGGTAAGGAGGAGCAGGTGACGGGGGATTTGGAGTGGTTGGATTACGGGGCTAGGATGTACGATAGCGGGCTGGGGAGATGGTTTTCGGGGGATCCATTGCAGGAACGTTATTATCCTTTATCGTCTTACAGTTATTGTTCCGGAAATCCCGTTAAATTCGTGGACATCGAGGGAATGTGGATAGATAATTACCAGTTGATGGCAGATGGCTCTATCGTATTTCTAGAAAAAACGGATGATGCTTATGATGTTTTATACGCTTCGAACTCGGCTAAAAAGGGAGATGTAAATGTAAATGAATTTGTCACGATTTATGATAGAACAATATTACCTTCTTTAAGTGGTAAGCCTACAAGTTTGGGAACTCATTATGCCTTTACTCGTGATGCCGTTGACGTGTTCAATTTATTCAAATTTGTAGCAGATAATTCAAATGTTGAATGGGGATTAAATGGGTTTATGCATGATGGTAAAGAGATTTATTCTATACGGACGAACAATAATGATAGATTCGTTCGTATGGTTTATTTCCAGTATAAAGAATCCAATATAACGTTTAGTTTGCATAGTCATCCTTGGGGTGGTAATGAAACTCAAAAAGCATCAGGTTATAACGAGGAGGGGTATGACGGTGATATGGCCACGATCGCTCGAAGGTATAATGAATTTAAGACAACTGGTAAGAGATATCCGGAAGATTTTCCTCGGCATTATATATATCACAAGGAAAGTCAGAATTTGTACAATTACACACCTTGGAATCCTAGTATATTAATTATAAAAGTTGATTCTGGGAAAACGTTGAAGAATAAGATAAAAAAATAGAAGTATGAAGAAGTATATTTGTGTATTATTCGTGATGTTGTATTGTTTCGGTTGTAAACGTGATAGCAAGTTTGATGAAAACAATCGAGGTTCGATAGCTTTTACTCCAGTCTTAAGGGATAAAATAGAAAATTTCATTTCTTATGCAGATTCTGTTTGGGGAAAAAAAGAAAAGGAGGAGTTTTATACATTTTTTATGCATAAAAGAAACGACAAGGAAATTTTATTTTTGGGTACAAGTTTTTTCTATAAAAAGAAAAGGATAAAGGGATATGCTTTTTTGAATGGTCGTCTTGTTGTTTATTATGGTAATTCTAGTGGGCAAGAACAAGATTTAGTGAATGTGGCGAAATTGATTCAATTTGTTGACACGATACCTGGTTACAGGAGTGATGCTTGTATAGATATGGATTACCAGGTGTTGAAACGAGAATACGTGATATGTGATAAGGATAGTTTATCATTGATTTATTCCGGTTTTTATTGATTTGTTTAACGGAAAAATGTATCGCCATGGAAAAGTTGATTGATTAGCGAGTATCAAATAATCGAGGGGAACGTTTATTGTTCTCCTCGATAGTTGTAATAGGAAAGTTTTTCTTGTATTATCTAAAAAAGTTTACTCTAAAGTTACTTTAAGATATTAACTTGAAATGTAAAAATTATCGAGGAGGAAAAAAATGAAGAACCTCCTCGATTTTTATTTTGTGAAGGGTTTGGTGACGAGCCTGAAGATGAGTGGCTGGGCACGGGTAGCCCAGTTGACAAGTTTGACGGAGAACATTACCTCCGTGCTGGCGGGGGATGTTTATTCACGTGGTGGTACAGCATCTGGCACTTACGCTTATGACAAGAACGGGAACATGACGAATGATAGCCGTCGAGCTTTGAATTTCGGTTATAATGTCTTAAATTTGTTGAGTGAAGTCAAGA
>DYVS01000003.1:0-3448 GCA_020743075.1 Butyricimonas virosa
AAACCTTCCATTCTAACTGCGGCGTTAATTCTCTGAATCCACAACGCTCTAAATTCTGATTTTTTCTTCTTTCTGTCACGGTACGCGTACGTTAAGCCTTTTTCATACGTGTTTTTGGCAACCGTCCAGACATTTTTTCTTGCACCAAAGTTACCTCTGGTTTGACTTAAAACCTTTTTTCTACGTGCTCTTGAAGCAACGGCATTTTTAGCTCTTGGCATAATCTTTTGTTTTTTGAATGTTAGCGTCCCTCAAGGAACTTAACTGGCGTAACATCCTGGTTAATTACTGTTTTTTTTTAATTTCTTAGATACAAAGCATTTTTCTCACAGTTGCGTCGTTAGCCACGTCAACGATAGCTGTATGAGTCAAATTTCTTTTTCTCTTGGTTGCTTTTTTGGTCAAAATATGACTTTTAAAAGCATGTTTTCTCTTAATCTTCCCGGTAGCAGTCAAAGTAAATCTCTTCTTTGCACTGCTCACACTCTTCATCTTTGGCATTTGTTCTAATTTTAATTTGTTTCAGAATATATGTAATTATAAAATACCTTATTAATTTTAGATTTAACGATTTCAGATTTTAGATTGAAAAATTCAATGATTCTGGATTCAGAAAAGTATTCATTCTAAATTCTAAATTTTAAATTCTAAACTTTCATTATTTTTTAGGAGCAATAACCACGATCATTTTCTTTCCCTCAAGCATAGGAGCGGATTCTAGTTTCCCGTAATCTTCCAATGCATTGACAAAGCGTTCCAACAAGTCAGCCCCCTGATCTTTAAACAGAATCGAACGCCCTTTGAAAAACACGTAGGCTCTCACCTTCGCACCTTCTTGCAGGAACCCGATCGCATGTTTCAACTTGAAATTGAAATCATGATCATCTGTTTGAGGCCCGAAACGAATCTCCTTTACAACGACCTTCACGCTCTTGGCTTTAATCTCTTTCTGCTTTTTCTTCAACTGATACAGGAATTTGCTGTAATCAATGATCCTGCATACAGGTGGATCGGCATTGGGGGATATCTCTACCAGATCTGCTCCGGCAGCTTCAGCCATGGCTAAAGCCTCTTTTAAAGGATAAACACCCGCTTCTACATTTTCACCAACGACTCTCACAGAAGCAGCCCGAATTTGCTCGTTCACTCTGTGCTGTGGCTTGTCATTTTGACCTCTGCCCCTAATTTCCATTGTTCTTGCTATAATTAATCCTCCTTTTATTATTATTCATTGTAGATAGAGTTCAATTGAGCTTCTACCTCTTTATTTATCATTTCTGCGAATTCTTCCGTTGTCATAGATCCCTTGTCTCCCTCTCCTTGACGACGAACAGAAACCTTATTTTCGTTCATTTCCTGCTCCCCGACAATCAACATATAAGGAATCTTTTTCAACTCGTTATCACGTATCTTACGACCAATCTTTTCGTTACGATCGTCTAAAACGGTGCGAATGTCGGAATTATTTAAGAAATTTACAACTTTTTGAGCATAATCGTTGTATTTTTCACTGATCGGGAGTACCACAACTTGGTCTGGAGTCAACCACAACGGGAATTTTCCTCCCGTATGTTCGATCAGCACGGCCACGAATCGCTCCATACTGCCGAACGGAGCCCGGTGAATCATTACTGGACGATGTTTCTGGTTATCAGCACCCGTGTATTCCAGCTCGAAACGTTCCGGCAAGTTATAATCCACTTGGATCGTTCCTAACTGCCACTTCCGCCCGATGGCATCCTTCACCATGAAGTCCAATTTCGGCCCATAGAATGCGGCCTCACCCAACTCGACAGTTGTTTTCAATCCTTTCTCGGCAGCAGCCTCAATAATAGCACTCTCGGCTTTCTCCCAGTTTTCATCGGTTCCGATGTATTTTTCCTTATTATTCGGATCTCTCAAAGAAACCTGTGCGGTGAAATTCTCGAAACTCAACGCTTTGAATATCGTGAAAATAATGTCAATTACTTTCTTGAATTCCTCTTTCAACTGATCAGGCGTACAGAACAAGTGAGCATCATCCTGCGTGAACCCGCGAACCCTTGTCAACCCGTGCAATTCCCCGCTCTGCTCGTAGCGATACACGGTACCGAATTCAGCAAAACGAACCGGAAGATCCTTATAGGACCGCGGTTTGAACTTGTACATCTCGCAGTGGTGCGGGCAGTTCATCGGTTTCAACATGAATTCCTCGCCTTCTTGCGGGGTCGTGATTACCTGGAAACTATCTTTACCATACTTCTGGAAATGTCCCGAAGTCTTGTACAAGTTCACGTTACCGATATGCGGGGTGATCACCTGCTCGTAACCGTATTTCTTCTGTACCTTACGCAAGAATGCTTCCAGACGATCTCTCAACATGGCCCCTTTCGGCAACCACATCGGAAGTCCCGAACCAACCGCTTGCGAGAACATAAACAACTCCATCTCCTTACCAATCTTACGGTGATCGCGTTGTTTTGCCTCCTCCATCAATACCAACCATTCGTCCAACATTTTCTGTTTCGGGAAAGTGATACCGTATATACGGGTTAACATCTTGTTATGTTCATTCCCTCTCCAGTATGCCCCGGCAACAGAAGTCAACTTGATAGCCTTGATATAGGATGTATTGGGCAAGTGAGGTCCACGGCACAAGTCCGTGAAATCACCCTGACGGTAATACGTGATTGTTCCGTCTTCCAAATCGTTGATTAACTCTACTTTATATGTTTCGTTGAGCGATGAAAAATGATTCAACGCCTCTTGCTTACTAACGTCTATCCTGCAATACTCCTCGTTCTTTCTTGCCAATTCCAACATTTTCTTCTCGATCTCCACCAGATCTTTCTCTTGGATAGCAACACCTTCTCCCGGGTCCACGTCATAGTAGAAACCATTTTCAATAGCCGGACCGATACCGAACTTGATATTCGGGTAAATAGCCTGCAAAGCTTCTGCCATAAGGTGTGCAGATGAGTGCCAGAAAGCATGGCGTCCCTCTTCATCGTCCCATGTATACAGCTTAATCTCGGAGTCTGTTGTTATACCGCGCATCAAATCCCACGTGACGCCATTTACGGATATAGACAACACTTCCTTAGCCAGCTTATGGCTAATCGACTTAGCTATGTCCATGCCGGTAACCCCGGACTCGAACTCTTTTACATTCCCATCGGGAAATTTAATCTTTACCATTCTGCTTTCTTTTAGTTATTACTCTTTGTAATTTACGAACCGCAAAATTACAAAAAAACATCGGAATATCAAAGAAAAAGCCCGGCTTAAACATACCCTTCGCCTTGAAAAAGAAACAAGCACAAGGTATGCCCCGGGACGCATCCAAATCACCTTTAACAAATATAAATATTTGCTATATTACTATAAATATTTGCTATATTACATTTATTTTATTGTATTCATATTGTTACCCGCTCCCATTCTACTCCCATTCCTCCCCTATTCCGCT
>DYVS01000004.1:0-29320 GCA_020743075.1 Butyricimonas virosa
ATTTTTTTTTCACCGGACTTGACGGAACCACGGGAAAAACGGTAGGTGACCGGGAAAACCCGCCCGAGACGGGGAAAAAATCGACGAGAACTCGAACCGGGGAAAGGGAACAACCGAGGGAAAAGGCCGTCAAAAAGAACACGAGGACCCAACACTCCCCTATTAAGGACACCCACGAACGCCTTTGATACGGCTTTGATTCGTATGTGATTCGGCTTTATCTACTGTATTATACGGATATTCCACGGGAAAATACCGGAAATTCAACAAAACGAGACAAAGCAGAGGGATGCAACTGTTGTTGTTTCCAAAAATTAATTTACCATGGTATTGCTTGAATGAAAACGCCTTCCCTTTACACGGAAATATAAAATAAGAGGGAGACTACGCAATCATACGCAACTCCCCCTTCGCACGCACCTAAAAAGCACTTTACATTTCTTCGTTTTTCGCTCTTAAATCATAGCTTATTTTTTTCTAACATATTTCATCGAGAAACATTCTAGCACCCCGTATACACAAGGTTTTGTCCGACTTTCCACATCACGGATCATAAACTCTCGCTCTTTAATACCCATGTTGAGTTCACGATCTGTCATTTTCGCAAGAGCTTCTTTAATTAATTTCGGTATTAATATACGATGTCGTAGTAAATATGAAACAATTCATAAATACTCACCCATAGGAGACTCTTTACATTTCAATGTCTCCATTTTCCCAAGCTTCTCTCATTTTCTCCCTCTTCTCTCTTGCCTCTTTCACGTCACAGATATACTTAAACAATATATCAATCTGGAAGACATACGTTACAAAATCCTTCGTCATTTTTTTAGGTAGCTCGACTTTTTCCACGATGTCTCTTTCTATTTCATACAGTCGATCGGGATCGAAATTCAACCAGAACCCGTCACAAAAAATAGGGGGGTTCTTTCTTCCGATATCTAGGTACTTTTATAAAAGCCTGTACCTCTGTTCTATCTTTAATATCTATAATAGGTCGTCGGAATTATCATTGTATCTGGAATTTCGCTGTCTTCACGCTTCCGTATCCCGTCCCAATAATCACCATCAAACAAGAAACATTCCACCTGCACTAATTTATTTCTATCAATCCGAAGCATGGCACAAAAAGCGTTCGTGGGAAAAGATTTAGCTATTTTGCGAATCTTCGACAACTCTTCCGGCAATAAATGATCGTGAATAATTTCTGCAATTTGCATTTCAATATCAAATATTTGAGCTGCTAGATTGAATGGATATATCAATTTCGCTTTAGATGTATCCGGATTATGCGCATTTTTGACAATCCTACCCCACGGGAAAATATTTTGCTCCTTTACTTCATACGTCACGTGTTTTCCCTTCACGATTCCAACTTTAAATATGTCTTGCGAGAATAAGGAATTCATCGTAAATAATAATGCTAATGATAAAATAATCTGTTTCATTTCCTATATACTAAGATTACAAATTTACCATTTCTCCATTTGGTAACTGCCATGATAAAACCCAATGTTTATCATGATATTAATTAAAACATACGCAAAAAATATAACAAACCTCCCGGGTAATAATCATCAGGCTCCGAAATGAAATTTTCTCTAGCCCAATTTTCGTACACTTCATTAAAATTACTTAGAATCCGTGACTCAACACTTGGATTACATATCCTGGCTCCGATAAACCACCCACCAATCCCTTATATGCTTCACTATCTATACTCGCAACTAACTTTTTCCTTATCATAGTTTGAATCACATCACAAAGAACCATTACTTCAAATTCCATGTGTGCTTCATTCTTGTCGGTCATTTTGATACCGGCCAGCTCACACTGAACCACATGTAAAAATTCATGTAAAATTATTCTATCTGAAAAAATATCCTCCCCTGTTTTTAACAATACTGTTTGCGATGAGGCATCATAAATAGCATCATGCTTTGAAAAATCCCCTTCAAGATTAGGATAAGTAGCAAACTTGAGTCGAACTGAATAATCCCTTTTCTGTGCCAATTGGTTTCCTAATTTTCTTAATAGAGGACTTTTATTAAATAATCCCTCATCTGCCATTAATATCAAAGACTGATATTGATTGTATGATAGCTCCACAGCCTTTCTATTTCCGTTAAGTACATCAATTATACTTCTATGATTTCTCTCAGCTGAACTTGCAGTACTTGGTAAACTTGGTAGCCTTAGAATATATGCGAAACTAAAAGGCCCATCTTGATACATTACTATCTCTTCCTCTGTTTGAAGTGATTCATCTTCAAATAACATTTCTCGCATACAACCACATAAAATCCAAGCGAAACATATAATAATTACAATTCGATACATCATATTTTGATTCAAATAAACAGGTTAATATATTATCGTTCCTCAACGGGAAGGACGTCCCAATAATCTCCTTACTTCGTTTTCTCCTTGAAAAAGTACATCTTTGAACACATCAAGGCATCTTATCACGCCATATTTACATGGTATACGCTTCTCCATCATCTCTTTATAAAGAGCCTTTCGCTCTTCGCCACTAACTGCAGCCAATATCATTTTCTTCATCTTTTTTACTTCCGAATGATCGAGGTGTGAAAATTCAAGTCGATCTACATCTATTTTGGAATGTATAATACCATCATAAATCATCTGCAATTCCTCCTCACGGAACAATGGTAACCTATCTTGTCGAATCACAAAATAAAGGGAAAGTATTTCACCACTATTATTTACCAACGCATAAACCCGAAAATAGCGGTCATCTATATCTTCCATCTCCACTCCTTGCAACTGCTGCTTCAATGTCTCAGGTATTAATTTGTCAAAACCAAAACCAAAATCATAAGGATCTTTCTTTTCAAGGTAAACATCAGCATTACCTAACCAATGATTGATGCTATCTGTTAGTTGTAATGTATCGGTCTCCTCACGAAAATAATCGTGCGTTAAATATTCTTGTTTCAAAGCTTCAAATTCATGCTCGAAATTCGGGGCTAGTACGAATACAAAATCCCCCCTCCGGCACACTTCAAAATTCTTAAACGTTTTTTCTTGGGCATTCAGTTGAATTCCCATGAACACTAAAGCAAAAAACAATATCACGTTTTTCATAACTTTACAATTTATTATTATTTTTCTAACGCCTTACCTCCCCTTAATTCACACAAATCGATCTCAATAACACCCCCGAGAGTTCCCGTTTCTCTTGTTCCTATTGCTTTATATCAAAGAATATCTCCAAAGGTTCCACTTTCCCCTTGATAAACCGAACTTCCCAACGAGAAACGGCTTCCGCTGCACGACGCACCAGTTCGATCCACGGATCGGCAGGATCGGTGATGGCCCGGTGATAATGATTCTCCCCGTTGACGTGGAGTTCTATTTCCCTTATCGAATCCGCCACGCCATTCACCTGAGGGTTAACCATGAAATTACCGTGTAACGTTCGATTCTCCAACTCTGGGTAACTTCCCCAATCGTGCGAGCGAATGGTTTGAATAAATTGATTATAAGCGGCCATATCCCCAGGGTGAATGTAGTTGTCATAAACGGTTTGACGAACGACCTCTCCCCCTTTCACCTCGCAAACAATTTCCCGGCGTTCCGTATCGTACCAGTGATACCCCTCGCCCACCGGATCGCCCATGCCAACCTCGAACGTGCCCGTGTACCACGAAGCCTCCACCGGTTCTCCATTATTACCGGGAACAAGCACCGACAAGGGTATCCGCTCTCCCGTACGGGCATGACGAATCTCCGTTAACCATAACCGCCCGTCGAGAATTTTCCACCTGGCAACATACCCCCGGGGATTCTTCATCAAGAATGCTCCTTTCAAGCTGGGACGCAAACGGGTAATCTGATCCGGGTCCTGTTGCAGGGGACTAACATCCAAGACATGGACCACGCCATCCATTTCAAGAGAATCCGACTGTTCCTGCCAATGATGCGACCAAATTCTGTGGGAGCGATCCCTTCCCCACTTCACACCGAGCCGCACGGGTTGAATCTTCCCGTCAAGCGTGAGCACTTTCCAATCATCCATCAAAGCTAAACATGCCTTGACTTCCCGCACGTAAGGATGACCTTTCCCGTACCGTCTCTTTTTCCACCTGTAATTTCCCGAGAACTTGGTGGTATCATAATGCGATTTAAGGTAAGAATAGTTTGATGTCACCTTCACTTGCCCCGTCGTCCCATCCGGCTTGGGGATGATTTCAACCCTCAGGGTTGAATCACCTTCCCACGCCATCCCCTTGCCATTAAAAAGCAAGTTCAGCGTGTAACCGCTTTCAGCATTCCCGCTTTTCCTCAAAGTATTGTGTCTCTCTCTTTTTTTCTTCACCACGCCGTCACGCAACGTGTAAATGGTTTCATATTCGTAGTGCCGAGCAAACCCTATATGCTCGTAATACACCTGCTCTCCCCTTACCACACGCAACTCCCCGCTAAACCAACGAGCGGTAATTCGTCCGTTCTCCCGGTATGCGTCAAAAATACCATCCAGATTTATCCGGGTTCCATTAAACAGCTTAATTTCTTCTAGATACAAGGTCTCGTTTTCCAACCGCCACGTCCCGATATACCCTCGCCAAAGCGCCGTACACATGACTTCCGGGTCAAGCCGCTTGCGTACTTTCCCCGACAGAGTGGTATCCGCCTTGAGAGGACAACTCAACATCCAAAGCGTATCCCGCCCGATGATTATTTTCTCCCCGCTCTGTCCCGTTGCCTTGACCAAAGTACTAAGACAACAAAGAGCAAGGGTTACCAGAATGAATATTTCGTTTTTCATGGCTTGTCATAGATTAGTCGTCAGTAATAAGAGAATTTGAAATGATTGTATATAATAAAGCTCCATTCTTAGGATGTGTACCCCTCTGTAACAGCACCGGACGTCTATCCATCGCCTTTACAATCGGGATACTCTCTCTTTCTATTTAAAACCACCTATCATCATTTTTTCTTTTTCTTCTTCGTCAACTCCACCAATTTTGCACGAAGATCAGGAAACGTGAGATTACGAGCAACAATACGATTCTCGGTATCAAGCAGGAAATACACGGGAAGCTCCTTAACCAAGTAAAGACGAGCGACCTCGGAATCCATCCCTTTGAGATCGGAACCGTTCGTCCAAATCATACCGTCAAGGCCGATAGCTTGCTTCCACATGGACGGGTTATTGTCAAGGGAAACACTGATGATTTCAACCCCTTTGGGACGGAATTGCAGATAAAGTTTAACCAGTTCCGAGTTATCTTGACGGGAACTCCCCTGTTGTGCGGCCCAAAAATGTATCACTTTCCACTTGGCAGGTAGGCCATGCAGGGTAAACGTATTGCCATCCGGCTTCATTAAAGTAAAATTCGGAGCAACTTCTCCCTCTACCAATTTACCATAGCGTTCTAGCATCGCTGCAATGACTTTACCGGGAACAGTGGCACGAGCCGACGGTCCCAATAATTCATATTTGGCACGAAGTGTAGCCTCATCATCAACAAGCATATTCAAGGCTATGATATAAGCCGATATATAATGATCTGCATTCGCTTTAATCAATTCTTGTGTTTTAAGTTCCGATTGTTTATAAGCATTATCAAGACGGAATTGCAGACTTTCAATTTTCGCTGCATTACCACGACCTTCCAAGGCCTTATATTCCGCCTCGGCACGGTTTTTCTCAACGGCATAATCATGGCCGATACGCTCAAATTCTTTCCAGAGCTTCACTGCCGGCCCTTCTCCCTCGATTGCAGCTCCTTGCGCTGTGATAGAAACCTGATAATTTATATTCTCCAACAACAGGGGCACCTGCCCTTCCACCCCAGCAAAAGTCAAGTTCACGGCACGAGTTCCCCCCGGAATTGTCCCGCTGAACATGAACTTATCTCCTTCAACAGCTGTTGAGGCTAACGTGTCTGCACCACCGAAATCAGCAGCAACCAAAAACACTCTAGTGATCGATATGCCCCGAATTTTCCCGGAAATCGTGTATCCATTCTGGGCCAAGCAAGTCCCGCCCAACAACATTCCGGATAACAATAATAATATCACTTTTTTCATACACAAATTATTTTGTGCTCCCGGTAAACAAGGAGCGTTCTACTTATATTCTCAATATATACCACAACTCTCTTACCCGGCTTTAACAACTAGCTGTATTTCCATACCATTAATTTTTCAATAACTCTGCAATTTTCTTCTCCAGTTGCTTTCCCCGGAGATCCTTGGCAATAATTCGATTATTTTCATCTAACAGGATCGTGTGTGGAATACCTCGTACGAAATACAAACTCGCAATACGAGACTCCACGTCGATGATGTTCGGCCACCCCATTTTCTCTTCTTTCATGGCTTTGGCCCACTCTTCCACTTTCTTATCAAGCGACACGCCAATAATCTCCAACCCCAACTCGTGATATTTCTTGTAAATTTTGCTCACGTTCGGCATCTCCTGGCGACAGGGGCCGCACCATGAGGCCCAAAAATCCACTAGCTTCACTTTCGCCTTAATGCCGTGGAGAGAGAACGATTCACCATCTGGCGTTTCCCCCTTGAAATCCGGGACGACAGAACCCGGCTCAACTTGTTTGAGTGCCATTAACTGCCGAGCAATTAACTGTCCATAAAGGGTTTTCTGAACATTTTCTCCCAACATATCATAGAGAGCCTTCAGAGAAATATAATTTATTTGTTGCATTCCAGAAGCGATCATGAAAGCTGAAACAAAGGAATCTTTATATTTCTTGAACAGATTTATTTGTTTTACTTCTGCATCCGCCGCAATCTTTGCGAATTGTTGTTGCAACGCCTGTAATTTCATCTGGTTTTGCTGGGCATAAGCAGCACGTCCCTCCTGTTCCATCTTCATCTTCTCTTTAAGCACGTAACGGTTAATTACCTCAAACTCGTTCCAAATTTCTTGCGACTCACCACCACCCGACACCTCAATCCCGGATTCTCCAGCCACTAACGTGTATTCCAGATTTTCCAACATAACCGTCGCGATCGGTTGTTGTTCCTCTGTCAATATATAAGCTGGCATCACTCCCGTCACGCTACCCGTGAACTCGAAATTCCCGTCTATCATAGTTGTTTCTCCCAGTTTTACTGCCCCTTCCGAGCTACTACCCACCAATACAAGATTTCCTCCCAACGAGCCTCCTAACCGTCCCGTGATTTTAAAGCTCTCTTGCGCCAAAACCACAGGGCATAACCCGAATATCATCAAAAATGCAATTACTACCTGTTTCATTATTGCCATTTCTTATTTTTAATCCCATGCTCCTTTTATACGATAATCATCTATACCGCACTATCTATCAAGCATAATTATAAAAATTAAAGTTTATAGAACCCGTAGGTTCTATAAACTTAATCTACCAATTAATAAGGCATACAACTACCTAAACGCAAATTGAACAACGCCGAACCGCTGACCGTGCTTACCTGCTGGTTACCCATTGACAAGCGCACATAACGTACTGCATTCTGTTTGTCTTCAGGAATATTAATATAAGTCACCTCACCGGGAGCATTACCTATCGTAATTGCACCATCCTCATTTGTAGCCAATCTCCATATATAACCATCATTCGAGAATTCTATCTTTATGGATGACAACAAATAATTCTGGTCTCCTCTATCGTTACGCGGATATTGCATCACTTTAAAACCATGCACGACTTGTTCTTTCTTCATATCGAAAGTAACCTCGATCACCGAAGCCCCTAACGTTTGGCCCGGTTCGAAATAAGTATTAGCATCATCATCAAGCAACCATGCCGCTCCATTTTCCTTGTATCCATTATAAACCGTATCGGAGCAAGTTACAACCCATCCCTCCGTGTCAAGCGAGGTTATAGAAGGAGTATTATCCAAATTTGATGTTCCCATCTCGGTTAGAGAAAAATCACTCTTTAATTTCCCCAACATTTGATACAACATAATACAATCCATCCCCAACATATTATCCATTCCGAAATAATGTTCGTTATAGCGTTCTACCGTAAATCCCTCGCGAGTATCCATCAAAAATTGTAATGTAGTCAACCCCACATATTCATCCGTGGTACTCGCGTGAGAGGTCGCATATTTCCCTGCCATATAACGATTTTTACCGAGAATAACCTTTTTAAGATTCGGGAAGTACATCAAATCCTGAAGCGCAGGCATGTTATAGTCTAACTCAAGCGTCTCGATCCTATCAACTTCATTCTCCCAACCCGTTCCGTAATTTCTCACCATCAACTGAGAGAAAGCCGTCGACCATATTCTTTCATTCAAGTCTAAAACTTCATCTTTAAAGTCTATTTCATCAATACAACCGGTAAGTAGTCCCCGTCGCTTTATCGTGAGCGCTTGACTAAAATCAATGCCCACTCCCTCTTCCTCCGGCAACAAGAACATATAATCACGACAAATCGGATATGATCCCGTCCAACTTTCCATAGAAAGAGTATCGTCCATATGGTCTTTAATATTCCACTCTTGTAATTGCCCTCTCGTATCCTGATAGGTTAGGATGAGCTCCTTCAAATTTTCATTGTTTTCATCCACGCAAACAGCCAGTCTATCCCCTAATCTATAAAAGTTAATAATTCCACGGGTAAAGGAACGTAAATCCTCGTGACTTTCAGAGTAAGGTCGACCGTACTTTTCTTCCACTAGCGACTCCGTGCTATCGGCAGAAAGGCTACTAACCCTCACCGTATAGACAACATCTTTCAGATTCTCGATATAAATCGTATCCATCAGGCTCGCATTATTCTCGATCTCTTGCCGATCGATATAACGCACGAACGGCTTACTATCCTCTTCCGACTGCCAAGAAATTTTCACTCTTTTAACGGCGGCATCAAGATTATTTTTCCAACTTACCCGCAATCGTTCCCAGCCCGGCTGCACTTCTACCTCCGAACATTTCCCGATGTAACGGACCATGCCATCACCGGCATACTCATCGTATGTTTCTTCGAGATCCTCACAGCTTATCGCAAAAAGTGCCGCAAGCAACCACGCTATATAATATAGTTTTCTTTCCATAATTTTATTGATTCTTCGTTTACTCTGCTTTTACACATACTTCCAATTCATCAAACGTGACATACTCAAAGGGATTTTCTTCCTGTCCTCCCCAACGATTGCCATTGTATGTATCCTCAACCACAAAAATCAAATAACGGTAAGCCGTACCTGTATAATTACATAACAAATTCAAAACAATCGGATCCGCAGCATTAAACACGTCATCCGTAACGGTTTGATATTCTACATCCCCTCGGCCATACACACAATCCGAATACGCACACCAAGATTCACGGTAACCGGTCGAGAAGTCCGGATTATCCTCAAATTTACACAAGGTTGCACAAGAAGACAAATCAATATTTCGAGGATTAGGATCATTTGTTCCATAGACCTTCACCTTACTCGGTAACCTTGAACCATAATAACCACTCCACACTTCACTCGGGAAAGGATGTGCTGCCACTCGATAAGGATAATAGCCATCAAACTTCTGGAATGCGTAGAGGTTTATCGCTGCCGGAATTTGAGGTGAACGTAAATCCACGATGAAACGTTCATTGAAAGCCTGAGGTCCTGCCACGAAAGTCGAATATTTATATCTCTCGCCATTCATGATGTTTTTACGACGATCATCTCCTTTCTTTTTACCATCAAAAAGATATTTTTTACTGAATCCATACGTCTCGTCTTCTAGAACATCTCCTGTAAAATCAAAGTCAAAATCAGCGGGGGTCAACGTAGTCATCGTCAAACGCGGAATTTTTTCGTACACTTGCAGTTTCACGCGATGCCCCGCGTAATCATCCGTCCGCACCACCACATCAACGAAATCCATCGTCTGCTGCATCTCAAAATTAAGCGTATCTCCCCCCTCCGAGATAGAATAACTTCCCATTAATATCGAGTCCGGTTCATGTGTTAAAGGGTTGGTTCCCACGTAAAACACATGGATCATACCACTCACAATTTCCGGTGAAAAATAGGTCACGTTAAAACCTCCCCAAAAAGGATTCACTGTCAGATTGTCGAAAAGAGCCACGGTTGCGGCTGCTTTCGTGCTAAACGTCTTTTCTATTACCCTCGATTCTTTCAGGCTACTATTAAAAAGAGAAATCTGTACCGGAACGTCTGCACATGCTTCCGTGAATCCACTTAACAAAAGCGTATCACTAAGGTATGAACCATCTTTATACAACCGTTCTCCAAAAGCATCCGTGTAACGTACGCGTACACCAAAAATATCCGTATTATCAGACAATTTATATCGCATTACAGCCCCACCCGGCACCGCATCAAAACTAAGGGCCGCAAACTCGACAGGTACGTCGAATCCCTCATTGTCATCGTCTTTACAAGCCGACAAACAACCTAACAGGAATATCCATAAAAATATGCTGTACTTCATAAATCATGTTATTAAATTATTATCTGTCATTTGTTTTTACCATCCCGGATTCTGCACGCAACCGGAAGTTATTGCCTCTTCACTTCGAATCGGCCAGAAATAATCACGCGGGGCCACGAAAGTATTATTTGAATAAACAATTACGGGACCTTTACCATTATTATAAAAAGTTTCTGCCCGGTTACCGACCACATTCCAACCATACAATTTCTCATTCAATTCGACATTGGCTGTCTTCCAGCGACGCAAATTCCAGAAACGCATGCCCTCGAATGCAAATTCAATATTCCATTCCTGTTGGATGATCTCTCGCAATCCCTTCTGTTCTGTAACCTTACTTTTATCTTTCGCATTTCTCCAAGATACCTCTACATCAGGGATTCCGGCCCGCTTACGTACTACATTGAGGTTTTCATATACTTTTGCATTATTACCACCATATTCATTCCAAGCTTCAGCGGCAATCAAATACATCTCCGCCAAACGAATGACCGGGTAAGGAGCCATACCCATCCCTCTTAAGCTATTCGAATACGTGTAAAGCTCCGCTTTGGAACAACTCCACTTCTTCACCCAGTATCCGGTCAAGTTTTGTGGCATCGTTGAAGTAATTCTTTTACCTTGTAATCCGAAATTTTCTCCTTGGTAAGCAATAACCTCTTGCAGACTGGAGGTAGTACGTCCCAATCGCCAATATGTACGATCACTCGCGACACTTGAATAGAAACGAGGTTCTCGACGACGATGTAAATTCGGGATCGTCTTTCCCATCATCACCACATCGGTATATTTCGGGTCGGTTTCCTCCCCTAGATTATAAGGATTACCACTCCCGATCCAAGCCGGATCCTGGCTAATAGGCAAACCGTTCTCCGTGTAGAACATTTCGACCATCTTCATGCTCGGGCTTAAACAGGTTCCCGGCAAGGCCTTGTACGGATCATTTTTCACGCTAGGCATATAATATTGAAATGACATTTCATATTCATATGGCACTGTTTTTATAATTAACAATGCTTCATCACTGGCGTAATTAAATGTTTGCACGGAAGCTTCTATATTAGCCATGTGAGTTTGTAGTGGGGTGACAGCCGTCTGATTATCCACTAATTTTTTCCCACTCTCTTTACAAAGTTCAATAACAGCCTCTGCAGCCTCCGCAGCTACCCGCCACTTTTCCTTGTCTTCTGAAGCGCTAAAAAGTGGTTCTCCATTTTTATTTACAAAATTTGTATAATCAGGATTTCCATTGAAAAGGGGTGATGCTTGATAAGCCAACGCCCTGGCTTTAAGAGCCAATGCAGCCTCTTTATTAAAATAGCAACGACGTTCGGTACTCTTATCATTAAATATAGGAAGTATTTCAGCTGCTTCGTCACACAGGCGTACAATAGCCTTGAAACAAGTATCCACGTGACTACGCGGAATCTTCATCTCCTCGACCGGAACATTCCGATCGATGTTCTCTGGCACTAAAATAATGGGACCGTAATGACGTACCAGCTCAAAGTAGTAATACGCCTTCACGGCCTTAACCTCGGCTTTCCATTCACGCTTTTCGCTCGCCTCCATGTTATACACTTGATCTATTTTATCAATAAATATATTACATGTCGTGATCGCCGTGTAAAAATCAGACCTTGCCGGTGTTCCGTTGTAACTACTCTTTTTCAACCAAACATCCCCATAAGGGTTCAACACATTTTGCAAGCCCGAACCAATGGCAAGCCCATCAAAATATCCATGATTACGTGCATAGTCATCAGCCACGACCTCATCTGCCCCCGTAAAAGCAACATTACTTGTAAAACCAAACGGCTCCTGCAAAAACACATAGCAGCTCCGAAGCCATTTTTCAGCCTCCTCCCGTGTCTCAAAATCCGTATCGATCGTCGTCAGGTCTTCTTCCGGCACAACATCCAGCCAATTATCACAAGCGGAGAGCAAAAAGAACAATATCGTAAAAAAGAACAATAAACGTTTCATATCATATCGGTTTTAAATTAGAAACTGACATTTATCCCTATTGCATAGGTTTTCTGTATCGGATAGTTAAACCCGTATTCACCTAATTCCACGTCCCATAATTTGAAATTAGTGATCATAAAAGGATTATTGGCCCGTGCAAAGAATTTCACGTTTTGCATCCGCAACTTTTGACATAGAGCAAGTGGAAAATTGTAAGCCAATTCCAGTGACGTACACCGCAAAAAAGTACATTCTTGCATGAAATAGGTAGATTTACGAATCTCTGTATTGTTTTTGTTATACCAGTCCTCTTGAGGATTATTAACCGTGATACTTTGGGTAGAAAGACGGGGCCAAAAAGGATGATTGTCCATGGTATTCTCGGTCCAGTGGCTATCGTAAATAGCTTTCAACATAGCGTGATTACCAACAAATGGCGACAATGCGTCTGGTCGTGTAAAGAAACCACGTTGACCTGATCCTTGGAAAGCAAAATTAAATTCCCAATTTTTGTAATTGATAAAACCACTGAACCCGTACACGAAACGCGGTGTTGTCGGGAAACCGATATGCACGGCATCCTCAATATCGATAACTCCATCTTCATTCACATCGCGATATCGAATGTCTCCGGGCATTGATGTTGTCTTGGCCTGAGGAGAATTATCTATTTCAGCTTGATCCCGGAAAAGACCTTCGGCTATATAACCCACCTCTTGTGAAAGTTCATGTCCCGTTTTCCATTGCCAACGAGGTTTATCAAAAGCTTCTTCCAATTCCTTATAAACAGCCTTGCTATAAGTAAACGTTCCATTGAAAATTACCCAAAAATCTTTGGAAAAAGCATGTTGTAACTTGGCAGACAAATCAACGCCACGCGAACGAATTTTACCCATGTTATCCAAGGGGGCTACTTCAACTCCCATATTGGCAGGAATCACGGTACGACTCTCAATAATATTGTGACGAATCTCTTGATAAAAATCAGCATTGATTTCCAAAATATCTTTAAACAAACGAGTTTCCAAACCGAGATTAATTTGTTCCGAAACTTCCCATTTCACGTCCGGATCCCCGTAATTCTTCATCTCTTTACGATAAAAAGGATCTTCGTTTCCTGCATCCGGGTATACAGATGATGCAACACCCATCGTTATAATCTCTGGCATATATACAAAACGAGGATCTTTAATGATTCCGTCGTTACCTACTTTTCCCCATGATCCTCTCAACTTCAAAAAAGAAATCCAGCTAGAAACATTTTGCATGAAATTCTCTTTGGAGATTAACCAAGCCGCACCCACAGCAGGGAAGAAACCCATACGATTATTTTTCGTGAAACGCTCCGAACCATTGTAACCAAAACTAGCTTCCACAAAATAGCGATCCAAAAATCCATAGCTACCCCGCATGGAGAAACTCAGGTTACGTTGTTCAAAACTGTCAAACAATTGTCTACTCGGAGCTGAATTAGCTTGTTGAGCTTGGAATACCGCTGTCAATGAAGTCTGATGACGAGTTGCATCCGCTCCACCCCAAGCCGCCGTGTGAAACAAACGTCCTTCATACACCCATTGCGTCGTGGATGAAGCCGCAGTTCCTCCCGACATGGGCTGTTGTAATGTCCGACGACCACTCCGTACCAAAGTCAACTTATGTTCACCCGTTTCAAAATCATAACCACCATTTTCAGTGTTTAACCAATAATAAAAAGGACTCGTCGCAAAAGCATTCATATCATATCCCGTTTTCGAGAGCGACACGGAAGCTCGAAGCTCTAATCCTTTCACCAAAGAAGACAAATTATGAATATACTCGGCACGAGTCGTCACGGAATAACGACCTCTTTCTTTATAGCCGGCCTGCAAGTCCGCATAAGGATTCTTTATCCCGGCATCAGGTCCCCCGGGTATATTCCCGAAACGCAAATGAGGCCAACCATATTCCTTATCTCCCGGATAAGTCGGTGCGAAATCTACCGGAGAAGCATTAAAAGCCAAGGCATAAGCTTCCGAAGTCTCCGCCAAAGGCCCATGATACTTATCGATTGAAAACGCCGTGTTAACCAATAAACGAATAGCACTGTTCAAATCTACATTCAAATTAATACGTGAAGAAAGAGTAGAATTCTTGATATTTGCATCAAACTGATTCAATTTGTCTGTTTTCAACATACCTTGATCATTCACGTAATTCACGGATGCATAATACTGTACTAACTCGGAACCTCCGCGGACATTCACTCCTACACGGTGGTTTACAGAGTAATCTTTAAACAAAATATCATACCAGTCATTAGCAGGATAAACATAAGATGGATACCTCGGATCACCGGTACGTTCAATCTTTGTTAACGAATAAGCCGGTGTAGCATTCGGATTACGTGCCAACAAGGCTTCATTATACATGCGCATATAAGTTTTCGGATCTACCACTTCGATCTCTCTCGTCGGCATGGAAGCCACAGCTTCATAACGCACGGAAGTGTACACGCTTCCCGCCTCACCTTTCTTCGTCGTCACCAAAATAACCCCGTTCGCCCCGCGAGCTCCATACATCGCCGTGGCCGAAGCATCCTTCAACACGGAGAAACTTTCAATGTCTTCCGGAACCATACGGGCCAGATCCAAACGGGAAGATTCAACCCCGTCAATCAAAATTAACGGTTCGGACGCTCCATTCGAAGAACTGATCCCCCGGATATAGAACTTTGTGTTCATCTCCTCTTCTGTCAACGCTCCGGGAGCACCTCCCGTTTGCCAACCAATGATACCGGCAATTTTCCCGGTCAAACTCGTGGTCAGGTCACTACTGGATGATTTCAAATCCATCGGACGAATCGTGGTTATAGCCGAAACGACACTCTCCTTTTTCTGCGTACCGAATGCAATAACCTGTACCTCATCCAATTTTTGCTGATCCGGAGTCAACCGTACATTGACCTTTGTTCGTCCTTTCAGTTCAACGATCTCTGTCTTGTAACCAATAAAAGAAACCCGCAAAATATCGGTAGGGCGCACGTTAATCCGATACTGTCCCTCGATATTCGTGACAACACCCTGGGAGGTTCCTTGAATAATCACCGTGGCTCCCGGGACAGAATTCCCGTTTTCATCCACGACTTTACCGGAAATCTCTATCAACTTCACATCGGGTTGCCTTCTCAAAGAAATCACCACATTCTTTCCCACGATCTCAAAACTGAAACGCGTATCCTCCAAACACTTCGCAAGGATCTGTTGCAAGGTGACATCTTTAAAAGATTCGGTAATCTTTTTACTTTCCCCTTTCACACTTTCGCTGTTGTACGTGAACTTGTAATCACTTTTCTTTCCGAAATAATCAAACACCTCTACCAACGAGGTATTTTTAAAATTTACGGTAAATTTGGGAACATCTTGTGCCATGACAATTCCAATATTGCCAACAACAAGCAAGGATAACAAACCCAGAAATCGCCTAAAAAACCCGGCATTTCTAAAAAAACACTCTCTGAAAGTGTAACAAATCGGTTTTTTCTTCATAAATTTGCTTTTAATTATTACAATTAATGAGTAAGAAATAGGTAAAGGGAGTGAAGGCTCTTTGCCTATTTTTCTTTTATAATGATCATATCACCTATTCTCGTGTACCTGAAATCACCCGTTCCCGCCAATATCTGTAGCACACTATCTATATCAGAATACCTTTCCACCATCGTCGTGTACGGAATATTTTCCAATGCTGAACTCTCAAAACGGCATTTACACTCGTACCAATCTTCCAACACCGTAGCAATCTCCCGTAATGGGGTTTCCCGGAAGGCAAACATATTGTTCATCCAGCTTGTATAATACCTTGTATCAACCTCCTGTACTCGAATTTTTTCAACCCCGGTAACCAATGCTTGTTGCCCCGCACATAATTCCACGCTATCCTTTGCCCCGTGTTTCATTCGTACACGCCCTTCCACCAAGGTCGTAACACATGAGTTTTCTCGGGCATTCACGTTAAAACTTGTTCCTAACACGCTGATCTCCGAAGAGATTGTTTTCACGATAAAAGGATGAGAACTATCCTTTGTCACATCAAAGTAAGCTTCTCCTTTCAAGTACACCACTCGCTGGTTTTCCACAAAAGTATTCGGGTAGCGCAATTCACTCCCGGCATTCAGCCACACGAGACTGCCATCATACAAAACAATTTTTATATTTCCTTGTTTCGAAGTTGTCAACACGTTATACTCCACTTCCCGTTCCGGAACAACTTGCGTGTCCGGTTCGCTTTCGATCGGTTTCAATGTTTCTTTATTTTCCATCTTTAAAGACTCTTGCTTTACAGAGTCCTCCAAGTAAACCACCTTTCCCGATGTTGTCACCAACGTTGCAAAAGGTTCCATTTGTCCTTTTGAAACTGAAGAAAGTAGTACTTGCCTTACCGGTTCTTTCTTCTCCTCCTCCATTAAAAGAATAAACACCACTCCTATCATCAACACGGCCGCCACACCCGAAACATACTTCAGCAAACGTACACGCTTCTTTTTCCGAATTTGGACATTCACTTTTTCAAAAGGTAGACTTGTATCCACATTACACATATCCGCAATCCCCTCGTAAAGATGATTCGCCTCCTGAAGTTCCATGAATAATTTCCGGTTCCTCGGCTCCAAACACCATGCTTCCAACAACTCATTCTCGCTTTTTGAGGTTTCTCCTCGAAGAAATTTGTAGATCAAATCACTAATTTCTATATCCTTCCGTACTCTTTTCATGAATATACTTTTTATCTATTAACAAAAACATACAACCAACAGCGAAACAAATATTAAAAGGCATTGATTATAATCCGACAAATGGACTTTCAAATCCTTATATGCCTGTTTTTTATGTGTTTTCACGGTATTAATACTCAGAGATAATTCTTCCGAAATCTCATCATAGCTATACCCTCTCATACGTAATAACATGATCTCCCGCTTCACATCCGACAACTTGTTAATCTCTTCCAATATTCTGGCTTTCAACTCATGCTCGATAACCAGATGATCAATCGTAACGTCATCCACGAAAACATCTTCCAGCTCTTTCATGTTCCGTTCCACCTTATGATCCCGGATATAATTCAACGTCTTATTTTTCAAACAAGTGTACAAATAAGATTTAAACGATACCAAATCCGGGAAACGATACGCTTTTTCCCACATATAGAGGAAAGCTTCTTGGGTAATATCCGCACTAACCACCTCATCCCGGAGTAACTTTAGCGTGAAAGCGTAGGCCCGGGGATAAAACATATTAAAAATAGCCTTGAAAATCTGAGAATCTTTCAAATCTATTTCTGAGGTTTCTATTTGAATTTTTTCTACTACCATTATTCAATAATTAGTGCCATTTTCCCCTAAAGCACAAAAAACAGGATAAAGGGGTGAGGCAAATACGACTTTTTTTAGAATATGATCATTTTTTTTTACAAATACGCCGCAACGAGTGAAAATTAGTAATAAAAACCGAATAATCCAGATAATCCTTACCTTTGCCGAAAACAATTAACTTGAAACAACATGCAACTAAAACGTATTCAACCTGTATATTTTTCACCGACTCACACCTCTGCAAAGATCGTCACGATGATTGCAGAGGGAATGGATATTATGGTAAATACCGAGATTGATTTAACTTATCCGTTCGCAGATCAAAAAACGATACCCTCAGACACGCTTGCGATCATCGGTGTTCCAACATATGCGGGAAGGATAGCCCCGACGGCTTTGGAAAGGCTACAAAAAATAAAAGGAGATAACACCCCGGCTATCATTGTCGTTCTGTATGGAAATAGGGATTACGAAGATGCCTTACTTGAATTACGGAACTCCGTGAAACAACTGGGCTTCTTCCCTGTCGCCGGTGGAGCCTTTATCGGGGAACATTCTTATAGCACAGAGCAATTCCCCACGGCAGCCGGACGCCCCGATGTACCTGATTTACAAATAGCGGCAGAATTCGGAAAGAATATTATAAAGCAACTAGATCAATATACTGACATAAAAGAATTGCCGGTTTTGGATGTGAAAGGAAATTTCCCGTATAAAGAGAACAAGCCTAAAACTCCGGCAACCCCGATCACCATCGACGAATTGTGTACACAATGTCAACACTGCATCGAAATTTGTCCCGTTGAAACCATTGAATTGAAAGAAGAGATCGTGAGTGATCCCGAAGTTTGTATTAAATGTTGTGCTTGCGTGAAGGAATGTCCTAATGGTGCTAGAGTTTTCAACACCCCTTTTTCTGAATTCCTTTTCAAGAATTTTCATGAAAGAAAAGAACCGGAACTTTTCTACCCAACTCGCCAAAATATCCCGTGCTTTACAATTTATGATTGATTCCTCTTCAATCATAAATCGTAAAGCAAAAATCATTTAGTCTTTCAGTGCTTCTTCCACAAACTTTTGAATGAAATCCACCGTTTTGTGTACACCTAATACTCCCGAGTCAACAGACAAATGGTAAGACGATGCCACGCCCCACTCTTTGTCCGAATAGAAATTATAATAATTCGGACGGGTTTTATCCATCTTACGAATCAACTCACGGGCTTCCTGTTCCGATATATGCTGACGATTCATCACGGTCTTCATGCGCTTTTCCATATCTGCATGAACAAACACGTTGATACAACGCTTATTGTCACGTAAGATGTAATCGGCACAACGTCCCACGATCACACAGGAATGTTCCCCGGCCACCTTACGAATCACATCCGACTGAATTTGAAAAAGCTTATCGTTAGAAAGAAAATCATTATACTGGAAAGGCCCGAAGGTAAATCCAGCGGCAAAAGCCTGTAACAAATTTCCGGAATTCTTTTCGTCCGCCTTCTCGAAAAACTCCTGACACAAACCGCTTTCTTTCGAAGCCAAAGAAATTAATTCCCTGTCGTAGAACGTGATCCCGAAACGTTTTGCCAATTCCTGCCCAATCTCTTTGCCACAACTTCCGAATTGGCGGCCTATTGTAATAACAAATTTATTATCCATATTTTGATCTTTTAAATCTATTCTTTTACAAAGCTATCGAATTTTTTCGAACCTGTAACCGCTATAATATAAATTTCTTCACGCTTTCAGACGTTTCAGTTGCCATCTCAACATACAAGCGGCAACAATCGTCGCAATACCATCTGCAACCGGCATACTCATCCAAACTCCAACCGTTCCCCAAATGGAAGGAAACACCAATAACGATGGGATCAAGAACAACAACTGCCGGGTCAACGACAAAAAGATGGCCTTCTTAGCCATCCCGATAGATTGGAAGAAACTGGATGTCACCATCTGGAAGCCGACAACCGGGAAGAAGATCAACACGATTCGCAAACCTTCCACTGCTATATTAGTTAATGTTTCATCCGACGTGAAAAGACAAATTAGTGATTGGGGAAAGATCTGTCCTGCCAGAAAACCAATGGTCGTAACCGTCACCCCACAAAATATGGTGTATTTCAACACCTGAATCAAACGATCAAACAGTCGGGCCCCGAAGTTATACCCCGCTATGGGTTGCATTCCTTGGTTAAAACCCATCACGATCATGATAAACAAAAATACAATCCGGTTCACAATCCCGTACGCCCCGATTGCCAAATCCCCTCCATACGTTTTCAAGCTTTTGTTAATCAGGATCACCACAAAACAGGCACACAAATTCATCAAAAACGGAGATAACCCGATTGCCAGCATTCCCCCCACGATTTGACGTTTCAGTCCGAATATTCCTTTCTGGAAATGCAAAAAACTTTTTTTACGGGAAAAGTGGTGTAACTCAAATCCCAAAGCGATAATCTGTGCCGTAATGGTTGCCAATGCCGCCCCCCGGATACCCCAACCAAATCCCATGATAAACAAGGCATCCAACCCGCAGTTCACGATAACGGCCGTCAACGTGGCAGCCATTGCTTTCTGCGGATAGCCCGAAGCTCTCAACACCTCGTTCAATCCCATGTAAATATGCGTGACGAGATTCCCCGCCAAAATCACCTGCATATACTCTCTTGCATAAGGTAACGTGTCCGGACTTGCCCCGAAAAAGAGTAATATCGGATCAAGAAACAGCAACGCCACGGTCATAAATACCAACCCGATTATCCCGTTCAGCATCACTACGTTCCCCAAAACATGGGTAGCACTCTCCTTGTCTTTCTGTCCTAATTTAATAGCAACCAACGTTGAGGCTCCCACTCCCACCAACGACCCGAAAGCCGCTGCCAGATTCATAAACGGAAATGTAATGGCCAACCCCGCAATCGCCAATGGTCCCACGCCATGACCAATAAATATACTATCCACCATATTATAAAGTGAAGAGGCCGTCATGGCAATAATCGCCGGGATAGCGTATTGCATCAATAATTTTCCGATCTTCTCGGTACCTAAAACCAAAGGTGTCGTATCTCTCGTATCAGTCATTCCAATCTCCGTTCTCTTTTATTAATTGTTTCAATGCCTCAATGGCTTCCTCCTCCGGCACGGCCACACGCACCATCTCTTTCCCCCGGAACAGATTCACCTTCCCATTTCCGGCACCCACGTAACCGTAGTCCGCATCCCCCATTTCACCGGGCCCGTTCACGACACACCCCATCACGGCAATCTTCAAACGACTTAGATGAGCAAATGCTTTCTTTACTTTCGCCACGGACTCCTGCAAATTATATAATGTTCGCCCACATCCGGGACAACTGATAAACTCTGTTTTATAACGACGCACTCCTGCCGATTGCAATATATCCTGACTCAAATGTACCCCATAGAACATATCCGGAATACCGGGACATGACAACCACAAACCATAAACCAATCTGTCAAGGAATATCCCCCCCAGATGAGCAGCCATCCACAAACTCAACCTGTTGGAATCCGACTCGTCAAGCGTGGCCCGTACAATTACCCGGTTCATTATCCCTAAACGTTTCAGCTCTCCCAAGTACAAACGGAACAAGGCACAGGATGGATGGTCTGGCTTCAACACCACGATCGCATTTTTCTCCCGTTCCAACTTTCCGGCAAGCTCGGTATTTATCATTTCTCCGTCACGTACTTCCACGAAAATACTGTCCCCCTCCACGGGTTTCGATAACCGAACGAAATCTTTAGCATCAATCAAGGCGACCGCCTTACGGTTATACACATGGGCAATATCCAGACTATCAAAAGGAACGACCACAGTCACGGAATCCGGTAATTTCGTCAACTCCGGTCCCAAAGCCTCCGTGTAGATCATCTCCGGAGCCCGCATCCCACCTTTCAACATATCACCATACACGGGATCATTCTCTGTCGCCACGTGAAAATCCAGACCGGCCATCACAGCCTCATCAAGACATTCCACCTTAGATATGTCCGCAATAATTACAGGATGAGAGTAACGCCCTTCCAAATGCATCGGTTCCGTTTTCAAATCCTGTAAACAACAGATCTCATTTAAAAGATTCGCCACGGGAATCTCCTGTTCCGGTTCTTCCGTCAAGGACACTCGGATCGTATCGCCTAATCCTTCATTTAATAAAGTACCAATACCCACGGCTGACCGAATTCTTCCGTCCTCTCCTTCTCCGGCTTCCGTCACTCCCAGATGCAACGGGTAATCCATCCCCTCTTTCTCCATCTCCTTCACAAGCAAACGTACCGCCTCAACCATCACCCGGCAATCGCTCGATTTTAAGGAAATCACCACATCATCAAATTTCTCGTCCCGGCACACCCGCAGGTATTCCATGGTGGCCTCTACCATCCCCGCTGGTGTATTTCCATAACGACTCATGATTCGATCAGACAAGGAACCATGATTTGTACCAATCCGCACCGCCGTACCGTATTCCCGGCACACGTTCAAAAATGCCGAGAACTTTTCACGCAAACGCTCTAACTCTGCGGCATATTCCTCATCCGTATAAGTCAGCGTCTTAAAAGTAGCCCGTTTATCCACGAAATTCCCCGGATTGATACGCACTTTCTCCACGTGTTTGGCAGCCTCGATCGCCGCCTCCGGACTAAAGTGAATATCCGCGGAAAGCGGAGTCGTGTAGCCTCTTCGACGTAACTCCGCGTGAATATTCTCCAGATTCCTGGCCTCCTTCACCCCGGGAGCCGTAATTCTCACCAACTTACCTCCCGCCACAATAATCCGTATCGCTTGTTCCACGCAAGCCTCCGTATTCATCGTATCGGTATTTAACATAGATTGTACCAAGACTGGATACTCCGATCCAATATATATTTCTCCAATCTTAACTTGTTTCGTAGATCGACGCTTCATAATAATTGAAAATTGAAAATTGAAAATTGAAAATGACAACACTTTCTATTTTTCAATTCAAGATATTAATTGCTTTAAATTCTGAAGGTTACGCTTATTAGTAATTTCTTTTCCTTCCGGGGTGTAAAGATAATCGATTTCTTCTTTAAATCGGTCATAAACTTTAGCTCTTACGACTTTCATGGTCGAATTTATCATGCCATTCTGTTCATTCAGCGCTTCCGGCAACACGGCTACGACGGCAGGCAGCCACCTTTCCGGAAATAAATGAGCGTGTTTTCCGCCAACCCGGTAAGCCACCAGTTCACTCTGGATCTTTTTCAACATAACCCGGTAGGCATCCATAGAATCCGATTCAACATCCTGTTTCTCGATATACTCCCGTAACGCCATTTTATTCGGGACAATCAACCCGACCGTGTACGGGGATTGATTATTATATAATATACAATAATCTATATATTTCGACTGTTCGGCAATGGTCTCCTCGATTCCTTCCGGGCTGTATTTCTCCCCGTCATTCGCTATCAGTAAGGATTTGAAACGCCCCAGCACGTATAACCAACCATCGGGGTGCAGATACCCCAAATCGCCTGTATGCAGCCAGCCGTCCACGATCGTCTCGGCCGTACTCTTCTCGTTTCTCCAGTATCCAGCCATCACGTTTCCTCCTTTTATCCACAACTCCCCTTTTTGCCCTTGGGGTAATTCCTGTCCTTCCTCATCACAAACTTTCAAATCAATCGGTTTTACCAATATCCCGGAAGAACCGAAACGATAACGTCCGGGGGTGTTCGAACTGATCACGGGAGAGGCCTCCGACAACCCATACCCTTGAAACATCGGTATTCCCAAAGCCGCATAATAACGCTGCAATTCAATATCCAACAAAGCCCCACCTCCCACGAAAAAACGAAGGTTTCCGCCAAATACCTGTTTCCGAAGTTTCGAGAACAAGAGGGCATCCCATAACTTCACCCAAGGTTTCAGCAACACCTTCCATCCCCGTCCACGATCGTCCCCAAAACCATTATATGTATAAGCAATCTTCAATCCCAGATGATAAAATCTATCCGTAAAACGTCCTTTCGCTTTGATCCCCGCCTCGATATTCTTTCGAAAATTTTTCGCCAAGGCAGGTACACTCAATAATATATGAGGTTTCACTTCCTGCAAATTCACCGGGATATTACGCAAATACTCCATTCCCGACTGCCCATAATCGACAGAAACCAGCGAGGCCCCGTTATACATAAAAGAATAAAGTCCTACCGTATGGGCAAAACTATGATCCCATGGTAAAAACAATAATATCCGATAATATGCCGGGATTTGTATCAAAGAATCTGATTGCAACACGTTCGTCACGTAATTCCGGTGGGACAACATGATTTCTTTAGGCCCTGCCGTCGTCCCCGAAGTATAAGAAATATTTACCAGATCATCCTCCGTCACGGCATGAATCCGGTGATTCAGCAACTCCTTGTGTTTTCCCCGCCAAATCTCCCCTTCTCGTTGCAATAACTCAAAGGACACGTATTTATCTTCATTTATATCTGAATGTATCACGATAATCTTTTCCACCCCTCGGATTCGCCCCTCAATTCCCCGGACTCGATTCAAAAAGTTTGCAGACACAATTAAAAAACGAGCTTGAGAGTGTTCCACCCGAAAAACAATTTCGTTATCCGTCAACTTAATGGATAGCGGAACATTCACGCCTCCGGCGTATAACATCCCCAATTCCGAGTACACCCAAGCATTACAGCCTTCGCTTAACAATGCAATCCGATCTCCCTTGTCCATTCCCAATTGACACAAAGCTCCCGCGAAGTTCAATACTTCTCGCTTTACCTCCATATATGATGTAGCCGCAAATTTCCCGTTTTTCTTTTCCCATAAATAAGGATTATCCGGAAACTTTTCACAACTTCTTTCAAATAAATCTATAACCGTCTTCATATCTTTCATCATTCCCACAAAGCTAACAAAGAATTTGAAAATTCTTACGAAGAAAACCGACCATTCGTTACCGTAAAGAACTTTTCATTCCAGATAAAACAAAAAATCAAAGAACTGATGAAGTAAACACCGCCAAAGACTTGCATTGTAACCTTATCATCACATCTCCCGTAAGATTAAACTCACCTAAAATTGAAAGCCATGATAAGAGCATTAATCTTGGCTATCGTTCTTTTCCTTATCGGAACAACGATAGCAATAAATAATTATATCAAAACTCAAGACCAAGTACCCTCGTCAAAGGAAACACTTCAACCGGATGAACTCCATGTCCCCGGTTTTACACACAATACAATCTCTCTCGAACATCACTCATTATTTGCAATAACCTTTAAGAGCTCCCAATATACAACACCTTCAATTTATCGCGAATTCAAAGTAAAATAAAAAACGCCAGTAGGAAAATCTACCGGCATTTTACTATTCAATAAAATGAATATTACCGTGTTACTGCCGCCTTCTTCGCATCCAACCGACGCACCACTTTCCCGTAAATAATCAAAGCCACGGCTGATACCAAAGCGATTGCCGCAAAATAATACCAAATATAATGTGCATGTGCCGAAGCAGCCATCCAATCGGCCTCGTTACTAAACAATTCACGAGCCGGACAATATTTACTCAGCAAGAATCCGGACAATCCGAACCCGAAGATGGATGACAGAAAGGAATGTAGATGACTGAAACCCAAATACATTCCCTCTTCTCCCTTCGGTGCCTGCAAAGAGAAATATTCCAGGAAACGAGGAGAGATAAACACTTCAGCCAATCCCTGGAACACGATCCCCACGATCATCATGAAAGCCACCGGATGCAATCCAAGAATTTCACCACCGCCCAACATATTCCCGGAAGCCATACACAAAGCCGAGATCGGCATAATAAACATACCACAGGTCATGGAGAACAAAGCAGACTTTTTACGCATCAGCGAAGTCACCAAGTTCACGGTCAACACAACCACCAAAGGATTCACGTTAGCATACCACCCGATAGCACTTGCCTCCCCCGCCAAACGGGTCACGTATTTCGGCATCGTGGCATACAACTGATGTTGTACCATCCAGAACCCGGTAATAATCAAGATCAAAACAATCAACCGTCCGTTAGTACACACTTTCACCAAAGCCGTCCATATCTGCCCGAAAGTCTTCCCTTCCCCAGCGTGTTTATCACTCTTGTAAAACAAATAAATCGCAATCAACGCAAGGAAAGTCATTCCCGCAGAGAAATAATTCAACACGATCATCCCCTCATGCCCCATGGCATCACGTAACGGAGTAACAAGAACCTTTCCGGAGAAAGCTCCGATATTTACCATCCCGTAAAAAATAGCAAATCCTCTCGCCCGACTTTTCTCATCCGTTTCTTTGGCCACCGTACCGGAAATCACGCTTTTAATGAACGATCCCCCCACGATAATCAGGATCATGATCGGGATAATCCCGTAGCGATAACCGCTTTCTTGTAATCCCGTGAACTTCGTCACGTAACCATACTCAACCAATCCCGTCGAGGCCAGAAAATTCGGGAATAATCCCAATCCCAGATAACCTAACGACAACAAGGTAAACGCCAATAACATCGACTTACGAAAACCGATCTTATCGGCAAGCGCACCCGAAAATGTCGGCAATAAATACAAACAAGCGGAAAAAACTCCCGCGATAGTGGCCGCCTGAATATCCGTGAATCCCAAGACGTTACTCAAATATAACGTGATCACGACGAACACCCCATAATAAGCGGCACGCTCTAACAATTCTACCGTGTTGGCAACCCAAAACGCTTTACTAAACTTTACTTTTTCTTTCTTTTTTGTTGTCACACTCATACTATTAATTTATTACTAACATTTACACACGCCGACAAAAATAATATTTTACAATTGAAAATAAAGAAAAGTTTAAAGTAATGTAGAATTTAGAATGAAAAAGCATCGGCCTTGTGCGGCCAGAATCTAAAATTTAAAATGTAAAATTAATACACTATTCGTCCGTCCAGCTTCTCCCCTTTCAACGCATCATCCGAATACACGTGTAAACTGTGAGCCGTATCGCTTAAACAGGTAATCCGGTGAATATGATTGTTGAATTTACCAGCCTCACCGATAGCATATAACCCGTGAATATCGCTAATTGTCATCTCTTGAACCAGACGAATCCCCTCTTTAAAAGGTTCAAAAACCTCAACCAAGAACTCCCCATCGGCAAACGTGTAACCAGCAAATTGAGGATGAGCATGAATGGCCGTACGGTTTCCTTTCTTCCACGACATCACGATAGCTTCCCAGCCGGATTCCGTATCCCGGCCGATATAATTCCGCATATAGGTCTCATCCGAAAAGCGATCAAAAGAATCCAATGGGTGATTTTGCACAAAATCCAACACATACGACTTGATCTGTTCTCCCACGTTCTCGCAGATCGGCCCGGAATGTACGATATTCAACAAACCATCCATAAAACTTTCATATCCGGCAACCATACATGGAGCCAAGTCAAAATCTTCTTGCAATATCTTATTCATACTATTCTTCTTTTTTACTGCATACAAACATACGCGATTTCTAGGCTCCCCACTTGTGTATATATACTTACTTCACAAGGCAAAAAATACGTAATATTTTTATAATTCGATGTTATTCGCTAATTTCACGGTCTAATTGAAACTGAATTCGTAAAAAATGAAAACAATATTCGTCACGTTACTTGCGTTTACATTACTTCTTCTTTCTTGTATTAAAGACGAAAAAGAAGATGTCATAAATTATATCGAAGAAAACGACAAATTACCGGAATTCACCGTGAAAAGCCCGACCGGGGAAGAACTTCATAGTGACGATTTATCGGGAAACACAACCCTATTAGTTTTCTTCGTTACCACCTGTGGCGATTGCAAGCGGGAACTCCCGAAGATTGACAGCGTATGGAATGAAATGAAAGACCATCCCACCTTCCGACTCGTCACCATCTCCCGCGGGGAAACAGCCGAAGTCGTCAACGCTTTCTGGAAAGAACAAAACTTTACCATGCCGTTCTATCTTGACCCAAACGAAAAAGTCTTTTCCCTTTTTGCCAATAGCACCATTCCCCGAGTCTACCTCGTCAACCGGGAAAACATCGTGACCTGGATGGCCGTAGAACAAATGAGTCTCTCCGCTAAGCAGCTAATCAGAAAAATAGAACAAATCATGTGAATAGGATATGAGCGTCAGTGATGCACAAATAATAGCTTTGCTACAAGCCGGTAAAAGACAAGGTATGAATGCTCTGTTTGACAGGTATTACAAACCTTTAGTTGTGTTCGCCGATGACCTACTCCATGATCTACCGGAAGCTGAGGACACGGTACTGGAGCAATTCGTGAAACTATGGGAAAAAGAACTTTATGAACATATCCATCCAAACGCTTTGTCAACATTCCTTTTCACGATCGTGAAAAATGCCTGTATGAACCAGATTGCCAAAAAAGGATTACCCACAGAGCAATTAGATTTACCTCATTACGCCATAGCTAAAGAGGAATCCTATCTACTGGATGAAACCGTCATCGAAACCATTTTGGCTGCCGTCCGGAAACTTCCTGAAAAGACACAACAAGTCGTCCAATCTGTCATGTGTCAAGGACACTCCTATCAAGAGACTGCGGATGAACTGGAAGTATCCATTAATACCGTGAAAACATTACTAAAAGCCGGAATGAGAGAATTACGGTCAGAATTAGAAGAATACAAGAACATGTTCTTGCTTTTCATGTTATACCCCCAGAATTTTCAATAAAAAAACATTTTCAGCACACTGTTTATCAGATATATTTCAAAAATATTTTATTTTTTTCTTATTTCATTCACCCGTACGGACCAAAAATCTGTTTAACTAATAAAAGATAAACAGAAACATGGAAATAGACGACAACATATTTCAAGCCATTCAAGCCTGTTGGACGGGAAAAGCCTCTCCGGAACAGATAGAACTTGTCCGGGACTGGCTCGATACGAGCCCTAAAAATCAGGATCTATTTGAAAGGTTAAGCAAGACTCATTACCAGCTCTCGCACGCCCAGACATGGAAACGCATCAATTCCCTGCAAGGAAAAGAAAAATTGAATTTCCGTCTGAAAAAACAAAAGAAATCCTTCCATTGGAAATACCTTGTATCCGGTGTAGCAGCCGCTTGCTTAATTCTTTTTGCGGTAACAAGATTCATTCCTCACGAACCCGTCCCGGAAAAAACGATCCTCGACTTGGCTCAAGTGAAAAGCGGTAGTCCTAAAGCCACCTTGATCTTTGACAATGGGAAAAAGATTCAATTAAATGCTGATGATACCTTCGAAATAAAAATCAAAAACACCATCGTGAAAGATGGTGAAAACACCGGATTAAAATACGAGCTTAGTGACTCTCTTTCAACACGGGAAACGGATGAAACCGTCGAGTACAACACACTTGTTGTCTCCCGCGGCGGAGAATACATCCTTACTCTCTCGGATGGAACCAAGGTATGGCTAAACTCCGAAACCGAACTAAAATACCCCGTCCGGTTCACGGGTAACACGAGAGAAGTCAGCGTGAAAGGAGAAGCCTATTTTGAAGTAAAACGGGACA
>DYVS01000005.1:0-6729 GCA_020743075.1 Butyricimonas virosa
CAATTTTCCGTCTTTCAATGCTTGTTGAAGTTCTGGATTTTTAAGTGCTTTCTGAAGTTTCTTACCTTCCGTCGGGATGTCCACGGCGAAGGCGTTTCCTTCGATAGCCTCACCCTTGTAGTTCAGAATGAATTGTTTCGTGATGATTTTGTTGAACAATTCAGCCGAAGTCTCCGGGGTAGAACTAACATTTACAGAACTCAGAATGTTTTGTCTCTTCTCGTTCTCTATATTCTCATCTTGGTATGGCTTTAGTGAAAGAGACACTATCGCCAGAATGGCTGCAACTACGACAACCAAAACGATGGAATAGATAAAGGTATATGTATTTCCTTGTTTGTTCATCTCATTAAAGATTTAGTGATTTACGATTTATGATTTACGATTGTTTTAGGTAATCTGAAATCATGAAATCTTAAATCTGAAATTGTTTAGCTCTTTTCAGTCTGCGCTTGATGTTACCTTGAACCACAAACCAATCAATAAGCGGAGCAAAGGTGTTCATTAACAGGATGGCTAACATCATTCCTTCCGGGTAACCGGGGTTTAGCGTACGAATAAGGATGGCCATGACACCTAAAATGAAACCGTATATCCATTTCCCTCTTTCCGTTTGTGCCGATGTTACAGGGTCTGTTGCCATGAATACGGCTCCGAAAGCAAAACCTCCCATGATTAAATGAGTAATCGGGGTGATTGCCGCATACGGGTTGGTTGCGGGTAATGTGTAGTTAAGTAATAAAGCCATACAGTAACCTCCGATGAAAGTAGAAAGCATGATTTTCCAGCTTCCGATTCCGGTAGCAATTAACAAGATGGCCCCGAGCAATATACAGAAGGTTGATGTTTCTCCCACGGAACCCGGGATCAATCCCCAGAACATGGAAGACATGTCATATGTTGTGGGTAGACCTTGGGCAGCCTCGGCAAGCGGGGTTGCTTGCGAGAACCCGTCGGGCATTCCGGCGATCCATACTTTATCCCCTGAAATCATGGAAGGGTAGGAGAAGAAGAAGAACGCACGGGCTAACAATGCCGGGTTCCAGATGTTCATTCCGGTACCACCGAAGATTTCTTTACCGATAATCACGGCGAAGGCGGTGGAAACTCCCACCATCCAAAGGGGTGCGTTGATCGGCATAATCATCGGGATTAATAAACCGGATACGAGGAATCCCTCGTTGATCTCGTGTCCCCTGATTTGTGCCGCGGCAAATTCAATACCCAATCCGACCACATAGGAGACGATGATCATGGGTAACACTCTCCACAGCCCATAGAAGAATAACTCGAAGAAACTGGTATCGGCCAGAGTACCCATTGCGTTGAAATGCTGGTATCCCACATTATAGATACCGAATAAAAGGGCCGGAATAAGAGCCAGTACGACAATGATCATGGTTCTTTTCAGATCGATCGCGTCCCGGATATTACAGCCTGAAGATGTCGTGCGGTTTGGCACGAAAAGAAAAGACTCAAAACCCGTGAAAACAGAATGCAACTTGTATAGTTTGCCTCCCTTTTCAAATTTTGGCTTTTGCTTATCTAGATAATTGCGTAAAAAATTCATCTTTATAATTTTAAATTTTAGATTTTAGATTTTAAATTTTGAATCGTGTTCCATCAAGGAATTGACAATTTAAAATTTGCAATTTAAAATTAGCTTAGTTCTTTTATCATTAACTCTATACCTTTTTCCAGTATTTCCTGAACCGGGGTTTTAGAGGTACAAACGAACTCGCATAAAGCCATATCTTCCGGGACAACTTCGTACATTCCCAGTTGTTCCATCTTGTCCAAGTCCTCTGCCAGTACTGCTTTCAGCAGGTAAACGGGAAGGATGTCCATGGGAAGGACTTTCTCGTATTGTCCGGTCACCACGAATGCTCTTTCTTCCCCGTGATAGTTGGCATCAAGAGTGTACTTTTTGTTCGGGCATAAGAAAGAGGGGAAAGTTTTTGATATGGAGAATTTGTTGAAACCGGGAGTTGCCCAACCCAAAAATTCGTAATTGTCACCTTCGGGGATAACGGTTACCATATTATTATAGTATCCGAGGTAGTTCTCTTCAGTTACCTTGTACCCCGTGAGTACGTTACCGGAAATAATACGTTGATGAACTTGATTCTTCAGTTTCCCGTTCACGATACACCCGATTTTTGCCCCCAGAATGGTTTTGTAATAAGCAGGCTTTTCAACTTCTGAACCTGCGAGAGCAATCGTCTTGCGGGCGTCGAATTTTCCGGAAGTGAATAATCGTCCGATAATGGCAAGATCCATAGCATTTACCACCCAAACGATTTCTCCTTTGTTGATCGGATTCAGATGGTGAATCTGGATTCCTACATTTCCTACCGGGTGTGGTCCTGCGAAATAATTCACATCCACGTTTTTCAGCTTGGCGAACACGGATGTTGAAGGTGTCCCTTCTTTCAAGTTCAAATTCGCATTTTTACCGCATAATTTTTTTAAGCAATCGATTCCAGATTGGAGTGCGGTTAATTCATCTGCAAGAGTAATGTCGAAATCCGGAGCGAGAGGAGCGGAATCAAAACCGGACACGAATATCGCCTTCGGCATATCAGCCGGGGTCGCAATGATGTCGTACGGACGTTGTTTGATCATGGGCCAAACACCGCTGTCAAGTAATTTTTCGATGACTTCGTCTCTGGAAAGTTTGTTCACGTCTGCTGCCCCGAAATCCTTGTATTGGATTTCGGCATCCGCTTTAACCACAACCTCCAGTAACTTTCTTCTTTCTCCTCTGTTTACGGTTTCGACTGTACCGCTAACAGGTGATGTGAATTTGACTTCAGGTCTGTACTTGTCGATAAACAACACGTCACCCGCTTTCACTTGATCGCCTGCCTTTACTGCAAGTTTGGGAGTAAGTAGACGGAAATCTGTTGGTTTTACCGCATAGAAATCACATCTCTCGATGTTTTTCACCAGATTTTCTGCTTCTCCTTTTAACTTGATATCAAGGCCTTTTTTCAGTTTTATAACCTTGGACATTGTTTTATTATGTTTTTGATATGTAGATAATTATTTCTAATTCACCCTGTAATTGTTTATTTTAAAAATACGTGCAAATATATAATCAATTATTGAATTTATTCAGTAATTCAAAAGTTAATTCATCCCTTTAGATGTTTTTTTTTACTGCTCGATTTCTCAAATAAATGAATGTTTGAATGAGGTGAGGTTTATTGATGAAATTCCCTTTTGGCATGGTATTTGTAGAAAAAATGAGAAAACTAATGAGTACTAATTATCCAAAATGGTGGTTGAATTATGAAAGGAATATTTTTTTGTTGTGTATTAGCAATATGGATGACTTCGTGCAAGTCGGCAAAGGAGAGCGTTTCTCTGACTGGGGTGAAATGGGTTGCGGAGAGTTTGAACGGGAAAGAGATTAAATTCAAGGAAGGTGGGAGCGAGGTGTTCATCACGCTTGAAAGCAGTGATAAAAAAGTATTTGGAAGGGCGGGATGTAATCGCTTTTTTGGTGTTTACGAACAAAACGAGTCGCAATTGACTTTTAGCGGGATGGGAGCGACCAAGATGGCTTGTCCTGATATGGATATTGAAACAAGTTTTTTCAAGGTTCTGGAAGATACGAAGAGTTTTATCATAAAGAATGATAAGTTGACGCTGAAAGATAGTAATAACGTGATTGCGGTATTTAAAGCGCAAAAAGAAACTCCTAAAGAGGAATAAGACAAAGTTTATAGTTTGATTTTTCGTGTAGTAAAAAGAGTGTCAAAATTTATTTTTGACACTCTTTTAGTTTATAAGGTTTGTAAAGTCCATAAGGTTTATAAACTTTTTTAAATCACTTCCGCAACAACAAAAGTACTTCCCCCGATGTATATCATATCCCGGTTGCTGGCGGCTTCACGGGCGGCTTGATAGGCTGCTGCAACTGTCGAAAAGGTTTCCCCGTGAAGATGATTTGCCCGGGCTTTCTCGGCTAAAGTTTTCTCATCCATAGCCCTGGGGATGGATGCTTTGCAGAAATAATAAATAGCATTTTTGGGCAAGATGTGCAACACGCTGTCCACGTCCTTGTCGTTTACCATCCCGATCACGAAATGGAGTTTTTCATACGTGCAGGTTTTTAATTGGGTGACAATCTCGGTCAGTCCATCGATGTTGTGCCCGGTGTCGCATACCGTATAGGGTGTTTGTGATAATTCTTGCCAACGTCCAAGCAATCCCGTGTTGCGAATCGTGTTGGCTATGCCGTTGTATATGTTTTGATCGGAGATGTGCAAGCCATTGTTTCTTAGGCTTAGAATTGTTTCCAGAACAGCCGGGATGTTTTTTCGTTGATAAAGTCCTTTTAGGTCTGCTTGCACGGGGGCAAACGTGATCCCGTTTTTGTTTTCCAGCCGGTAGGCGTTTTTATTATCTCGTGTTACTTGCCAGTTTTCGGATGCAAATTCAAGGGTGGTTTCACACTCTTTTGCTTTTTCAATAAAGACAAAGTCAGTGGTGGAGTCTTTCGTCCCGATGATTGCGGGAACGCCGGGTTTGATAATCCCCGCTTTTTCGTGTGCGATTTTTTCCAGCGTATCACCGAGAAGGGCCATGTGATCGAATGAAATATTCGTGATCACCGAGGCCAGAGGGGTAATGATATTCGTGGAGTCCAGTCGACCCCCGAGTCCGACTTCGATAACGGCAATATCAACTTGTTGGTCTGCGAAATATTGGAAGGCCATAGCTACTGTCATTTCGAAGAAGGATGGTTTGATCCCGGCGAAAAGTGATTTGTTCTCTTCTACGAAATTGATCACGTATTGTTCTGTGATCATCTCCCCATTTATTTTGATACGTTCACGGAAATCTTTCAAATGCGGTGACGTGTATAGCCCGGTTTTATATCCGGCTTCTTGTAATATGGAGGCCAGCATGTGAGACACTGAACCCTTACCGTTTGTACCCCCTACGTGGATGGTCTTGAATTGTTTGTGCGGAGAACCGAAGTGTTCATCCAGTTTTAACGTGTTGTCCAGATTGGCTTTGTATGCGGCCTTACCTTCTCTTTGGTACATGGGAAGCTGGGCAAATAACCATTCTAATGTTTCCTTGTAGTTCATGTATATTCTTTTAAATAAACTGGTTCATTCTGTTGTGCGGGCAAAAATACTAAAAATATACGGTGGGTGTGAATTCGGGCTTTGATATTTCTTTTCAGTGAAAAAAGGTGTGTGTTTGAGGATGAAAATGTTAATAAAATATAAGAAGTGTGTGGGGTTGATTTCGTACGAATATGGAATAAATTCGGGAAATGTAGGCTGTACGGTGTGTTCTTTTCGTGTATTTCATTTGACGAGCGTGGGGGTGTGAGGTGAAGAGAGGGTGTGTGCTGGTGGAGATGGTGTATGTATTTGACGAAATTTCACTAACTTTAAACCCGGAATTAGTATGTTATGATGAGAAAACGTGCTAATTATTGCGGTAACGTATGTGTTGCATTTGGGAAAATAAAAATGAAATAGAGATATGGGAAAGGAAGTACAGGCAATCTTGAATCTTTTGAGTGAAGGTGTCATCGTCGAGGGGAATATTCAAACGCCAAGGGATATACGGATTGACGGCACGCTTGTCGGGACTGTTAATGCTGACGGTCGTTTGATCCTCGGACCTTCTTCTCATGTTACGGGAAAAGTCAATTCTCCGAATATTGATGTGTTCGGGAGCGTGGAGGGGGATATAGTTTCAACCGGTATTGTCGTGTTAAGGGCAAAATCAAACGTGAAGGGAACGATCTCCACTGCAACTATGGTTGTTGAGGCCGGGGCGGTGTTTAACGGGGAATGTAATATGATTGCGTCGACCAAAGGTGTTGTTCGCCCGGAAACGACAGAAAAGAAATAATGCAAATTCTTTGTGTCGGATTTCACCGAAAAGATATAACTTTGCAGAAATTATAGAACGTTATATGGCTAATGATAGTAAAGTTGTTCCAGTTCCGGTTTTGAGGCGTATGCCCGCTTATCTTTCTTTCGTGAAAACATTGCAAAAGCAGGGAGAGAAGTACGTCTCGTCAACAAGAATTGCCGAATACATGGAAATAGACGCCACGCAAGTGACGAAAGATCTGTCGCATACCGGTATCTCCGGTAAAACTCGTGTTGGTTACGAAGTGGATAATTTCGTGGAGATACTGGATGACTTTCTTGGTTTCAACAAGATTAATAACGCTTTTCTAGTTGGGGCAGGTTCGTTGGGATGTGCCTTGTTGCAGGATAAGGGATTGAGAAATTTCGGATTGAATATACAGAAGGCTTTCGACGTGGACAAGTCTAAAATAGGGACAAAGATTAATGATGTCGAGATTTTTCACGTGGACCAGTTCCGGGGAATGCCGGGAGAATGTAACGTGGCGATAGGTATTATTACCGTTCCGGCTGAATGTGCCCAGAACGTGGCCGATTTAATGGTTGCCTGGGGAATTAAAGCTATTTGGAATTTTACCCCGGCCCGGATTAAAGTGCCTGCTCATATTGCCGTACAAAATACGACAATATACACGAACTTGGCCATTTTATTTAATAAATTGAACGGGCAGGAATAGCTTTGTCAATTTTAGATCCCAGCTGCACGAGACGGCGCTTTTTATCTTTTTAGTTTCCCAATTATCTCCTTCGGCTCCCCCTTGCACGGGGGGAGAGTTGATTGTCAAGCGGCTTCCCCTCATTTTTTCTCATGCTAAACCCC
>DYVS01000006.1:0-14687 GCA_020743075.1 Butyricimonas virosa
GACAATATCGTTCCCCACGACAGTTTACGATACGATTCGTCCGGATACGACAGTTGTTGAGGGACGGAGAACGAGGAAGGGAATGGAGTTCAAAGTGGTGTCAAAAGACACGATTGTTCGGCGTGATTTCACCATGTTTGGGCCGACAAACTTGTTTATCCCGATGTTTGACGAGGAAAAGACTCAATTATATCTGGTTGATGAGGCTCGTAAGGAGCGGGAACGGTTGGATTTTACTTTCAGTGTCCCTGCTGATAACCAGTTAAACGTGCGATTGTTAGGAGTACATTTGTTAGATAAGATTGATCAAGATGATTGGTATATAGAGGAACGTTCTGCTGGGAGGGATACAATTCAATTGTGGATCAAGGATTCTTTGGTATACAAGATCGATTCGCTCGTGGCTGAGGCCAGTTATTTGCGAACGGATTCGGTCGGTAAGCGAGTGTTGCTTGCGGATACGATTAAATTTTATTACAAGGATAAACCGGAACCCAAGGGAAAACGTAAAAAGGAACAGGATTCCATTCCAGCAATTAAGTTTATGGAGATTAGTGCGGGTGTTGGTAGTACGGTGGATTTGAATAAGAACATAACATTGGAGTTTGATCGTCCGATCGTGGAGGACGGGTTGAAGAATATCCGGTTGTTTGAAATGGTGGATTCCGTCTTGACACCGGTAGACTTTAATTTGAAACATGACAGTCTGAAAATTCGTAGGTATTACCTGGAGAAGGAATGGAAACCGGAAACGGAATACCAGTTGTTGATTGATTCGATGGGTATATATAGTATTTACGGGTTATATAACAACAAGCTCGTGAAGGATTTTAAAACGAAAGCGATCGAGGATTACGGGAATATTATCGTGAACGTGAAAGAGGCTACAACCCCGATTATCTTACAACTTTATCAGGGTGATAAGGATATTAAGGTGCTGGAGGAACGAACGATCAAGGGAAATGGTAAAGTCGTGTTTGATTACTTGGGAGAGGGAACTTATATGATCCGGGCTATTCTCGACCGGAATGGGAATGGAAAATGGGATACGGGTAATTACTTGAAACATTTGCAGCCGGAAGAGATAAAATATTTGCCCACGGAGATAAAATTGAAAAAGAATTTCGATGTCGAGCAAGACTTTGACATGAGTAAAACGTATAAGAGAGAAGATCCGAGTAAAAAGAAGAATACAGAAGGAGATAAAAAAAGAAATAGAACTAATCGATGAGAACGATTATACTGATAGTTACATTATTTGTGAGCCTTCCTGCCATATCGCAGAAGAAGTTGCCTAACGTGATAGAGAAACTGACTTACAGGGGCTATTACAACTGGAGCTTCATTTGGATTAATGCGGGTTCGGTGGAAATGACCGTACAGCCTTCCGACAAGTACCCGAATGCCCAGTGCATATTTGCCGTGGGGTATTCCAATCCTTCGTGGGACTGGGTGTTCAAGCTGAGAGATACGTTGATCTCACATCATGATAGCATGACCTATAAACCTTACGAGTTTTCGAGGAAAGCGCACGAGGGGAACTATCATAAAACTTTTGATTATGTGTGGGATTACGATAGCGGGGTGATTCATGCAGATATACACCGGATCGGAAAATACCAGCGTAAGGATACGATTAAATTATTGCCGGACACGTACGATATGTTGTCCGTGGCGTGGTATGCCCGGGAGTTGGATTTTGACAATTATAAAAAAGGTGATCAGATCCCGATACGTATTTTACTGGATGATAAGGTATACGATTTGTACGTTCGCTACCTGGGAAAAGAGAAAGTGAAAACGGATAGCGGGCGGCGGATGTGTCACGTGTTTTCTCCCTTGCTCGTGGCCGGAGACGTGTTTAAAGGGGGAGAGAATATGAAGGTGTGGGTAAGTGATGACGAGTATCGTATTCCCGTGATGGTTGAAGCTAAGATTATCGTGGGATCGGTGAAGGGAATCTTGGATGAGGCCAATAGTAAGTTTTAGCAATTTTCAATTCTATTATTATGAAGAATATTGTATTTGTTTTTGTGATGATTTTTATATTGGGTTCTTGTAAGGATGCAACCAAGAATCTTATGCCTGCTGTAACGGGGAAAATCAATCAAGTATTGGTTATTGCTGAGAAGAATACTTGGGATAGTGCCGTGGGGGATACGATCCGGGAATTCTTTGGACAAGATCAAGATGGATTACCTCAGTCGGAGCCGATTTTTGACGTGTTGAATTTGCCGGAGAAGTATTTCGATAAAAATATGAAGGGACACCGTAACGTATTGCAGGTCGTGATTTCTCCTTCTATTGATTCTGCTTACGTGCAGTATGCAGATAGCCCGTGGGCTAAAACTCAGAAGTATATAAAAATTGCGGCTCCGGATCGGAAAACGTTTTTCAAGTTGTTTGATGAGAATAAGTTGAAAATTCTCGGTATCTACGCTAAGGCCGAGCGTGATCGGTTAATATCGGTTTACAAGCGGACGGCGGATACCCGGATCTTTAACCTGTTCAAGAAAAAGTATAATATCTTGTTGTATTGTCCTACCGGGTATTACGTGAATAAGGACACGACCGATTTCGTGTGGATGTCGAGTGAAACAACCAAGAATAGTAAAGGTATTATATTTTTTACTGAAAAGTATGAACATGAAAGCCAGTTTAATTATGCGATTATTTTTGATCGGGTGAACGAGGAGTTGAAGAAACATATCCCCGGTCCGCGTGAGGGATCGTATATGGCATTGGATCTGGAAGTACCTTATACTGCCGTGCAATACAAGTATAACGGACATTACGCCGTGTTATTCCGCGGTTTGTGGATGGTGGTGAATGATTTTATGGCGGGTCCATACGAGTTGAACGTGGTGCTGGATGAAGAATATCAGCGGGTGATTTACATGATGGGGTACGTGTATTATCCGAACGAGGAGAAACGGGACATGATGAAACAAGTGGATGCTATTCTGAACACCATGGTGATTGATTATAAAGATAAAGAAGAGAAGACGAAGTAATCGATGAGATATTTGATATTATTTTTGGTGATAGCATCCGCATGTACGGATGCTATTTCCGTGAATGTACAGGACGGGATTGAACGGTTTGAGGCTTACCGGAATTTGGTGGAAGGTAAGCGGGTTGGTATCGTGGCCAATCATACTTCACGAGTAGATACTACGCATAGTGTAGATTTTTTGTTGGGTAAAGGTATTAACGTGGTGCGAATTTTTTGTCCGGAACATGGTTTTCGGGGAACGGCTGATGCCGGAGAAAGCGTGGGGGATTATATCGATGCGGGGAGTGGTTTGAAAGTGGTGTCCTTGTATGGAAAGAAAAAGAAACCACAGCCGGAGGACCTGTCGGGAGTTGACGTGATGATTTTTGACATGCAGGACGTGGGAGTGCGTTTCTACACGTATCTGTCCACGTTGCATTACGTGATGGAGGCTTGTGCAGAACAGGATATTCCATTGATCGTGATGGATCGTCCTAATCCGAATGCTTTTTACGTGGATGGTCCGGTTTTGCAGAAAGAGTTTAAATCTTTTGTCGGGATGCATCCGGTCCCGGTCGTGTACGGGATGACAATAGGTGAATATGCCGGAATGGTTAACGGGGAAGGCTGGTTGAAAGATGGCGTGACCTGTGATCTGGCTGTGATTCCTTGCGAGGGATGGAGTCGGGAGCACCCCGTGGCATTACCTTATGCCCCGTCTCCGAATTTGCCGGATTCTGTTTCCATCATGCTTTACCCGTCAACTTGTTTTTTTGAGGGAACAGCGATCAACGAGGGACGAGGGACACTACGTCCGTTTCAGGTGTTCGGGCATCCGAGCTTGAAAGGCATGCCCTATTCTTACGTGCCTCGCCCGATTAAAGGAATGAGTATGCAGCCAAAATGCAAGGGGCAAACCTGTTATGGCATGGATTTGCAGGGAGAATACCACACTATTTTAAAAATGAAACGTCTGAATTTGGCTTGGTTATTGCTGGCTTATCGAGAGTATAAAGGCAAGGATCCCTTCTTTAATGCTTTATTCAATAAGCTGGTAGGAAACGATAAAGTGCAGCAACAACTGAAAGATGGAGCAACAGAAGAAGAGATTCGAGCAGGATGGCAGGATGAGGTTGTAGAGTTTATGAAGGTGAGAGAAAAGTATTTGATTTACGATAAGTAATTAAAATCATAATTTAAGTAATTAATCGGATTATTAAATCTAAAATCGTGATGTGGCGTTTATTAAAGTATTTCTTTATTTCCTTGTTAGTGCTGGTGTTATTCGTGTGTGTGTCGATAGGCATTGTGTTGAATTTTATTTTTACTCCCGAGAAATTGACTCCTATCGTGGAGAAAAGTGCTAATGAGTACCTAAATGCAGAAGTGCATTTTGATGCGATCGAGCTAACCTTTTTCTCGACCTTCCCGGAATTCGGTCTTGAAATGCGAAATGGCAGCGTGGTGACGAAAGCCTTTCAGGATTCGCTGAAACAGGAAAATGTTTATGCCGCTACAGATTCTTTGATGAGTTTCAAACGCTGTCGGTTGATTGTGAATCCAATGGCTTATCTGTCTCGAAAGGAAGTCATCGTGAAAGAGTTGCGATTGGAAGAACCACAGATATATGCTTATATTGACACGAATGGGGTTCCCGGTTGGAATGTGATGCGTGAGATTTCAGTATCAGATACCACGGTGGTTGAAACGGATACGATTCAAAACAAACTAATAGAGAAGATCAATGTCCGTAACATTTGTATTGAAGGGGGAAAGTTCGTGTTTGATGATCGAGCGAATGAACTCTATGCCCGGTTGGAAGGGTTTGGATTGAAAATCGATGGAAATTTTATGGAGCGGAAGGCTGACTTGCAGTTGGATGTGAAAGCAAAGAATATTCTTTTCTGGCAGGAAGGCAATTTGCTCGTGAAACGTTTGCGGTTTGGGCTGCAAACAGGGATGCGCTTGGACCGTGACTCTTTGCTTTATGTGTTGGACAAGGCTGTCATGAGAGTTAATCGAATGAAATTTGGGGTGGAAGGACGTTTGCAGGCAGATACGTTAAATCGTTTGTTGGATGTCGATTTGGCTTTCGGGATAAAGGTCCCTTCTTTAAAAACGTTGCTTGATCTTGTCCCGGAAACCGTTCTTAAACATGATGAAAACGTGACTGTAGCGGGCGAAGTGTTGTGTCGGGGAACGTTAAAGGGGAAATATGGAAAGGATCGGGTTCCCGTGTTGGATGCTCGTTTCAAAATAAATGAAGGTTCCGTGAAATATGCGGGAATGCCTTATTCTTTGGATAAATTGGATGTTGATTTGGAAGGAATGATTGATTTACAAAAGGACCAACCTTCTTTTGTAAAACTGAACCGCTTTTGCGTGCAGGGTACTGATGTGGATGTGGATTTGAATGGTCGGGTGGATCAATTACTTTCTAATCCATTGATTACCGCAAATGTGAAGGCGGATGTTGATTTTTCGATATTGCCCAAAATATTCCCGATACAAGAGGGTGTGACATTAACGGGAAGTTTGAATGCCGGGTTAAAAGGAAAGGTTTTGTTGGCTGATATAAAGAATAAAAACTATGGTAAACTGGATATTCGTGGAGGGTGTCAGTTGAAGAATGTCTTGTTAGCCAGCGAAAAGGATAGTTTGAGTTTACGCTCGAAGTCAGTGATATTGGGGTTTGGGACCAACATGGAGGATAAAACTATTTTGCAGGAAAAGAACTTGTTGAATGGAATCTTTGGTTTCGATAGTGTTGATATTCAATGGAAGAATGCTTTGACTTTTCACATGGACACTTCTTACGTGAAGGTAAAGACTTCTCCCTTGCGGGACACCACGGCTGTCGCTTCCATGTCGGCTGATATTCGTTTCGGGTGGATAGACTTGTCCATGGGGGATTCCCTGCGGTTCCGGATGGGGAATAGTACGGCTAATTTTGCCTTGTCTCCCTCACCGGAAGATAAAAAACTTCCGCTGGTTAAAGCGAAGGTTAATATGGATAGTTTACGGGTGAGAGCTAGAGGAAATCGTTTGCGGTTAGCAAATGCCGGATTTGATCTTTCGGGGATTCCGGATCGAAAAAATAAACGTCAATGGCTTGCCAGTGGCGTGATCGGCTTTAAGGATATGCGGGTGTATACTCCGTTGTTTCCTCTGCGTATGCGTATGCCGGGGACAAAGATTACTTTAAGTCCCGGACATATTAAGTTGAATGGTGCAAAGTTGAAGATGGGACGTTCTGATCTTTTGTTAACCGGGGAAGTGTATAATTTGGCAGGAGCGTTTTTGCGGCAGGAGGATTTGAAAGCCAATCTGAAGGTAAGATCGAATATGATTAATTGTAATCAATTAATGAAAGCTATGGAAGTTGGGGCTGCCAACCGGATGAACATGAAGTGGGGAACAGAAGAGGAATTAAGTGAGGATGAATTGTCTGATGTGGATTTGGCGACTGACTCCACGTACGTGGCAGACTCTACCATGCCTGTTTTTGTTGTTCCTCCCGGTGTCGATTTCACGTTTGAAACGAATATAAAAAAGGTGTTGTACGGGAAGTTGGAATTGGATAGTATTCACGGAAAAGTAGTGATGCAAAATCAATGTATTGAATTGTCTGATTTGAGTATGCGTTCCATGGCGGCGGATGTGAGGACCACGATGCTGTACAAGGCTTCCGGGAAAGAGAAGGCGTACACTGGTTTCGATTTGCGAATGGATGATATTGACGTGGGCGCATTAATTAATTTTATGCCATCTCTAGATTCTATTGTCCCGATGTTGCGATCTTTCGATGGTTTGGTGGATTTCCATATGGCAGCAGAGACCGATTTGGATTCCACGATGATGGTTGATTTGCCGACGTTACGAGCCGTGGCTTACATTGATGGTAAGGATTTGGTATTGATGGATGGAGAGACGTTCTCGGAGATTTCCAAGATGTTGATGTTTAAAAATAAAGAACGTAATCTGATTGATAGCGTGGCCGTGGATTTTCGTATAAAAGATGGCATGATTGAAGTATTCCCTTTCCTCGTTGAGGTGGATCGTTACAAGGTTGCGGTTGGGGGAGAGCATAAAATAGATATGACATTTGATTATCATATTTCCGTGTTGAAGTCACCGGTACCTTTCAAATTAGGTGTTGATATCTATGGCTCGTTAGAAAAAATGAAATTCAAAATAACAAAAGCTAAGTATAAGGATTTGTTTATTCCTTCCAAACGAGCGAAAGTGGATAGTGCGCAGATTAATGTACGAAATCAGATTCGTCAGATGTTGCAGTCGGCGAGGAAGTAAAATATTTGCTATTTTTTGTCATCCTTTTTTCAAGTTGGTTTGCTATTGAAATAGATGAAGTGAAAAAATAGAAAAGCTTCTCGGAAATCATACGGTAAAGACCCTTTCCTAATTCTAAAAGAGAATAGTGGAAAGGGTTTCTTCTATGGCGTGTAGAATATTAGAAGCAATGGTTGTATATATTTTATTGTTTTTTTGAATAGAGAGTTAAAAAAAGAAATTTATTCATGTACATTTGTAGAAAGAATTCCTTGTCGAATACTTGAATGGGTGAAAAGGTTTGGGATTATGGAAAAGGATGAGCGGGATATTATTGATCGTTTAAATGCTAGGGATAACAGGGCATTTGAATATATTTTTGTCCAATTCTATCAATCATTATGCTATTTTGCCGATAAGTATATTAACGATAAGGAGGCGGCTCAAGATATTGTTCAAGAGATTTTTATTTGGTTTTACGAGAAACGAAAAGCCTTTGACAGCTTGTTGGCAGTCAAGTCTTATCTTTACGGATGTGTATATAATAAGGCGATAAATTTCTTGAAGACGAACCGGAATCAAGCTCGGATTCGGGAACGGATGAAAGAGTTTCTTGTCGAAGAGGACGAGAGTTATGAAGAGTTTCAAGTGGAGACGGAAGTGTTTGAGGAAATATTTAGGGCAATAGAAGAACTCCCGGTTGAATGCAGGCGCATTTTTAAAATGAGTTATATAGAAGGGCAAAGTATAAAATCAATCATGGAAGTGTTAAACGTGGCAGAATCTACGATTAAAACTCAAAGGCAAAGGGCAAAAAAAGTGCTGAAAGACAGATTACAACATCTTTATCCATTAGCGATGATAATTTTTTCTATAAATTAATTTACTTTTTTGTCATCCTTTTTCTTTTTCATTTGCTTTACTAAAAAAAGAAGTAATGAAATTAGTAGAGCGAAAAAGAATAGCACATTTGATATTTCTTTCTCTTTTTGATTTGACAAATAGGGAACAGCAGCTTGAATTGAATGAATGGATTGAAAAACGGAAAGAGAATCAAAGGCTTTTAAAACGTTTAGAGGATTCGACATATCAGTCACAGCGTTATTCGGCATATTCCGAATTTGATACGCTTGAAGGGTGGAAGAAAGTAGAATCTCGTTTAAAGAAAAGGAGTAAAAGATTGTTTTATCGTTTTATTCCTTATGCGGCAGTTCTACTCGTGACTGTCGGTGTCGTGGCTTTTTTGCATACCAGGTCATTCGTTCAGGAGGAGACCGAGAATGGAGTTACCTCGTTATCTTCGGGGGTACGGTTAGTGTTGGAAGATGGAAGAACATTGGAGTTGAATGCGGGTGAGATTGTTGGGAATGATTCTGTTGCTGGGATTTTGGAAAATAATGGACAAAGACTTGTTTATAAACATTCCGAATATGCTGTTATCCCTCAACAGCATATGTTACAGATTCCACGGGGAGCTGAGTATATGTTGGTGTTATCGGATGGAACGAAAGTATGGTTAAATGCTGAAACAGAATTGAGTTATCCTAGTTTTTTTTCGGGAGAAAGTCGTAAGGTTAAGTTAAAAGGAGAAGCTTATTTTGAAGTGACACCTGATACTTCGATGCCTTTTATTGTAGAGACGGCTCGTATGCAGGTAAATGTTTTGGGAACTTCTTTTAATGTTTCAGCTTATCCGGGGGAAATACAACATACCACGCTAGTGGGAGGAAAGGTTAGAGCCCAGTCTGATGGGAAGAGTGTGGAGTTAATGCCTGGGGAACAAGCCCTGCTTACGGATAGTGGGATAATGGTGCAGACCGTGGATGTCAATAATTATGTGGGATGGAAAGAGAAAAGGTTTGTATTCAAAAATAGGCCGATAGAAGAGGTCGTGCGAGAGTTGGAACGCTGGTACAATGTTCGTTTCGTGATTTCTCAAGAGGTACAGGGAATTCGTTTAACGGCTAATTTACCGAAGTATGAAGATGTTGATAAAATATTGGATATTATCGAGGATATTGCTCAGGTAAAATACGAAATAAATGGTGGTGAAATTATTATAAAATCAGAATAAAGAAAACAGGAAAGTATTAGCACTACTTTCCTGTAATTGATCAATTAAATTACCCTATTGGCGTAGGGTGTAATGTTAATTCAAAGACAAAGTTATGAAAAAGAATCAAGAATTTGACGTCGGAAGAAATTCTTATGTCGTTAAAAAGATTTGTTTGATGATGAAACTACTCGTGTGTTTATTGACATTGGGGTTTTCAACGGTACTGGGAAATACCCATGCACAAGTGAAATTGAGTTTGTCCATGACAAACGTTACGTTACCGGAGGTGTTTGAGGAAATAACCCGGCAAACCGGTTATCATTTTGCCTATAGTGATAATCTGTTGGAAAAGCAAAAAAAGGTGACGGTATCTTTTGATAAAGCTGATTTAGAGGTTGTATTGCAAGAGTGTCTGAAGGAAACAGGGTTGGGGTATCGTGTAGAAGATAGGATTGTGATGATTTCTTCAAAGTTCTTGCCCGTTGAAGAAGAGCCTGTTAAACGTGAACTTCGCGGAGTAGTCCGGGATAAGGAGGGATTGCCTTTGCCGGGAGTCACTGTCATGATAAAGGGAACTACTCAAGGTGTGGCCACCTATCATGATGGAACGTTCGGTCTCATGATTACTAAGGGTGAAAAGATTACTTTGGTTTTTTCATTTGTGGGAATGCAAACCAAGGAAGTTGTGGTGAGTGATGCGGATAAAATGTTGGAAGTCGTGCTTGAAGCTGTTGTTGAGGATTTGCAAGAGGTGGTGGTTACCGGATATTCTGTTCTACCTAAAGAACGAGCCACGGGATCAATCAACGTGATCTCCAAGCAACAACTGGATAAACCGGCAACCAATTTCGCTTCACGATTGATAGGTACTACGGCAGGCCTTGCCTCAACTCTTGATGCCGAGGGAAATCCGACATTTGAAATCCGGGGACAAACTTCCTTGTATGCTAATGCTCAACCTTTGCTTGTGGTTGATGGATTTCCCGTGGAAGGTGGTTTTAATAGTATTAACCCCAATGATGTTGCCAGTGTGACGATATTGAAAGATGCTGCCGCTGCTTCTATTTGGGGAGCGCGGGCTGCTAATGGCGTGATTGTGGTGACCACGAAAAAGGCCGAAGCTGGAAATCGTTTAAAAATAGAGTTGAGTGCTTTTGTGAAAGTCAGTCCAAAACTGGATCTCGATTATATCAATCCCTTGGCTAGTTCTTCGGAAACGATTGATTACGAGATGAAAGGCTTTGATCGTTGGGGAACAATTCAAAATAACGGTAACTTGCAACAGGATTATTATCGGGCCTATTCTCAGGGATTAACAGCATTGAATGAGTATCGCCTTGGAAATATATCTGAGAAGGATCGGGATGATATTTTAAATTCTTTAAGAAAGAATGATAACCGTGACCAGATTCGACGTTATATGTTGGCTGTGCCTTTAAGCCAGCAATACAATCTTACGATTTCCAGTGCCTCACAACGTAGCAATAATGTATTATCGTTGATGTTCTCGGACCATCAATCCCGGTTTAAAAATACCGATTCTCAAGAATACATGTTGAATTATCGTAATATGACGGAGGTTACCAAGTGGATGGATTTCAGTCTTTCGGGAATGTTACATTATGGTAAGGATAATAATAACGGTTGTTCCTTGACGGATATCCAAAGTCTTTCTCCTTATGATATGCTGAAAGATGAGGCAGGGAATTATACGAATGTGATTCGTGATTATTATCAACCGATTATCGACAATCAAGTTCCTGTTGATAGATTCCCTTATTCGGATTGGAGTTATAATCCGTTAGTAGAGATGAATAATCGAGATCTTACGACTCAACTCCTGAATGTCCGATTGCAGGCCGGGGTGACGTTAAAGTTAATGAAGGGAATCACGTATGATGCTAAATTTCAATATGAATTATTACAGAATGAAACTCGTAATTTGTATAAAGAGGGATCCTTCTATGCTCGAAATACAGTCAATACGTCATCTACTTGGAACAAGGCGGATAACATGATCACTCCGAACCTTATGAACGGGGCTATTCTTGATGAAAGTCAAGTACGAACAACGGGATATAATTTACGTAATCAGTTAAATTTTAGCAGGAGATTTGATAAGCATGAGATTGATGCTATCGTGGGAACAGAGATTAGTAATTCTATTACTAAAGGTACAATTTCTCCAACAGTTTACGGTTATAATGATGACCGTTTAACCGTAGGGGCATTCCTTAACGGGACAACCGTGACAGATTGGATGGGATACAGTAAATCGTTCGCATACGCACCCGCTTACTCTTACCTTAAGAGCCGTTATTTTTCTTTGTATGGAAATTTGGCTTATACTTTCGACGGTAAATATACTTTGTCAGGTAGTGTCCGTACTGATGCTTCAAATCTAATCACGGATGATCCGTCGTATCGTTATTCACCGTTCTGGTCGGTAGGTATGCGTTGGCAATTATACCGGGAGAAATTCATGGATGATATCGAATGGCTGGATCGTTTGACCTTGCGTGTCACTTACGGGTATAATGGGAATGTGGACAGCAGTACATCCTTTAGACCTCTTATTTCATTACAGTCTACCCCGGATTTGTACACGGATGATATGGTGGCGACGATTGCCAGTTTCGGGAATCCGACTCTTCGTTGGGAAAAGGTGGGTACGCTTAATGTCGGATTTGATTATTCTTTGTTTGAAGGTAAGTTGTTCGGAAAGTTGGATTTATACCAGAAAAAAGGGAAAGATCTGTTGGCAACAATATCCATTCCTTCTATCAATGGTACCACAAGCCAAAAGTTTAATAATGCAGCCATGCAGAATCATGGAATCGAGCTGGAGGTTGGAACAACTATTTCGATCACGGAAAATATAACTTGGTTTGGAAATTTGAACTTTGCATGGAATCGTAATAAGATTACAAAACTTTTCCGCCAAAATTATTCTTCTTCCGATTTGGCTTATGGAGATGCAACCAGTGCTTACGTGGAGGGGAAAAATTCACAAACTCTTTGGGCATACAAGTATGCAGGTGTTCATAATGTAGGTACTGACGCTTCTCCTAATTGGCAACCTATGATACAAGGACCGGATGCCGAGACTCGTTTTGCCCTTTCGGACGGATGGCCAACCGGGGACGCAACTACTTATATGGTGGATATGGGAACTAAAGTAGCACCTTACACGCTGGGCTTTACCAATCAGTTTAAAATTTATGATTTCGACTTCTCTTTTATTATTACCGGAAAATTCGGTCATGTTTTTAATCATCATTCGTTTAATTATCCGAATGTTACCTCCAAATCCTTACCTAATGCGAGATACTCCGAGGTGTTGAATTGTGATCCGATGAAGATGTTACCGTTACCTCAGAATGATGTAGAAAGAACGTACGGTAATTGGTTTCCCATGTACAAGAGTATGGATTATTTGGCAGATAATGCCAACCATGTTCGTTTGCAGGAAATTAATCTAAGCTATAATGTCCCGTCCCGTTTGTTGGGTAAGATCGGTCTTTCAGCCTTGCGGGTTTATGCACAGGCTAATAATCTGTTTGTGATTACGAATAACAAATATGATGAAGATCCTGAAAACCCGTTGGGGACTTATCGCTTACAGCCCCAGTACACCTTTGGATTTAAGTTGGATTTCTAAAACACGAGACCATGAAGAAAGTAATTGAATTATTTAAAAAAGTAACGTTGATCGTTTGTGGAATCCTGTTATTTGCAGCTTGTGATGATTATTTGGATGAATTGCCTTCCAAAAGTTCAAGTCTTCCTGTTACGAAAATAGAGCAGTTAGATGCTATCTTGGCTAAATACACGGATTTTTGTATAGAAGCCAATAAAGCGGCTTTCTGCGGGCACGATGATTTTGGTTTCCCGATAGCACTTTATGATGCACAGCCGATGTTTTTCCCAGGGCCGAATCCGGTTTTACAAAGTTATTTGTGGGATTTCGAGAGTTTGGTAAAGGCAGGAAGTGATGTATTCTGGGGAGGGAACGGATACAATCAGGCTGGAGAATACAGTAAAATATTCCGGGCGAATATGGTACTTGACGGGTTGGATAACATAGAGGGAAGTAGTGAGGATAAAGCCCGGTTAAAAGCGGAAGCTCATTTTATAAGGGCTTACAGTCATTGGAATCTGGTAAATACTTATTGCTTGCCTTACACGGAGGCGACAAAAGCTGAGCCCGGCTTACCTTTGAAGAGGTCCACAAGTTTTGAAGAATCGTCCGTTCGGGCCACGCTTGAAGATACTTATAAATTCATCGAGTCTGATTTGCAGGAGGCGTTAAAATGTCAGACGGCTTTAATGCAAGCCGGAAAGCCTAAACATTGGCGGGCAAATACGGCGGGGGTTAATGGTTTTGCAGCCCGGTACTACTTGAACCGGAATGATTATGTGAATGCGTTGAAATATGCCGATAATGCGTTGTCAGAGTATAACACGTTGGTGGATTACAATACGGAAATGGGGGAGGAAGATGCGATGGGATTCGGAATTTATTTCCCAACAACTTTTGATTGGGATACGGATGTTTATACCAAACGGATCGAATGGAAAGAGACACTATATATGAAATATCTTTATGCATCGAGCGTTGACGGTCTCTATTTTCCCAGTCAGGATTTGCAAGATTTGTATGATACGGAACATGATCTTCGTTATAAATATCATTTCGTGGAGGGTGTTATGGATATGTATCGTTGTGACTATCCCTATCCGGTGTATGTCTTTTTCTCGATGACTCATATGCCTAGCGGACCGAGTACTGCCGAAATGTACCTTATTAAAGCGGAATGTCAGGCCCGTCAGGGGGATTATATTTTAGCCATGGAAACGTTAAACACGTTAAGGGCTAAACGGATGCTTCCGGGAGAATGGGTGAAATTGCAGGCAAATAATCCGGCAGAAGCCATTCGGCACATTTTAGAAGAGAGACGTCGGGAAATGCCTTTTGCCCAACGTTGGTTCGATTTGCGACGATTAAATAATAACGAAGATCCCAATGATGATATAGAGGCAGTTTCCCGTACTTTCTACCGGGTCAGCTCGACGGCCATTTATGATAGGGAGGCTCCGGTTACTTACACTTTGGAAAAGAATTCCCGTAAGTACGCTTTCCCGATCAATCAGAATGAAATAGAGGTATCAGATGGTGAGATGAAACAAAACACGTATTAAAATGAAGGAAATGAAAAACTTGGTATTATATTCTTTTTTTACAATAGTCATTGCTTGGTGTTGTGCCGGTTGTGCGAAAAACGTTACGACTGTTGAAGGTAATATCGGATCGGAATGGAATGGTAAAACTATTTATTTACAATT
>DYVS01000007.1:0-8388 GCA_020743075.1 Butyricimonas virosa
CCAGGTAAAAAAGTTTGATACTTTAGAATTAATTTCCATTCTAGATATAACGAAAGAATCTTTGGAAAAAAGGATTCAGGATTGTCGGGATTATGCGAAATTCAAACCTTCGGTTCTTGTTTCTCAAATCCCCGGAAACAAATATGCTGTCCTTCAAGAAAAACTTTATCGTTATCCGGGTTTTTATATACAAACCAGAACGTTACGAAAATATAACGTAAACCATTCTGCAGATGTTTTCGGCTATATCGGAGAGGTAAATTCCGAACAGATGAAAGATCCCTATTATGCACAAGGAGATTACATCGGGATCAGTGGGTTGGAAAAAACATACGAAAAACACCTTCGCGGTACCAAGGGAAAACGGGTCGTTCTTGTCGACAATAAAAACCGGGTGAAGGGTTCGTTTGCTGACGGAGAATATGACGAAGATGCCATTGTCGGTGAAAATCTATACACCACGTTAGATGTTGACCTACAAGAATACGCCTACGAACTCATGCAGAACAAAAAAGGCGGAATCGTGGCTATTGAACCTTCTACGGGAGAAATATTGGTCAAGATGTCTAGTCCCGGTTATGATCCGCAATTAATGGTCGGCTTGGATCGGGGTAAAAATTACTCTAAATTGCTAAATGATCCCTTAAAACCCCTATTTGACAGAACAACGATGGCACAATATCCCCCAGGTTCCATATTCAAAACCGTTCAAGCTCTGATTGGTTTACAAACAAAAGCGATTTCCCTGCAAACACAATGTACGTGTAGTGGAGGTGCTTATATTGTCGGGGGAAAATTCATGAAGTGTCACCACCATAGTTCTCCCGTGAATTTACTTCAGTCCATTGAAAACTCCTGTAACCCCTATTACGCCAATGTTTTCAAGAGAATCTTGGAATTACCGGAATATAAAACGGTGCGAAATGCTTACGGGGAATGGCGGAAATACGTGATGTCTTTCGGGTTCGGCAATAAGATATGTCCGGATTTCTCCAATGAAGTATCCGGTTCTATCCCAACGCAGGAATATTACGACAATGTGTTTAAAACACAAAAATGGTACCCCTCCTACATGATTTCTCTTTCCATTGGTCAGGGAGAATTAATGATCACGCCGATTCAAATGGCGAATTTGGCCACGATTCTGGCGAACCGGGGATACTATATCACACCACATATTGTAAGATCAATAAATGACTCGATTTCCAGCCAGATAAAAAAGCACGTTATTCCCATTGACCGGAAACACTTTGACCCTATCGTGGAAGGAATGCAAATGGTTATCAAGGGGGGAACCGGACGACGGGCTCAGGTGGATTCGATTGCAATAGCCGGAAAAACAGGAACCGTGCAAAATCCGCATGGTGACGATCACTCCGTGTTTATTGCTTTTGCCCCGGTAGAAGATCCTAAGATCGCGTTGATTGTATATGTTGAAAACGGGGTTTGGGGATCACGCTACGCGGCCCCGATTGCCGGTTTATTAATAGAGAAATATTTAAAAGGAAAAATATCCGACAAGAAGAAACCTCTTGAAAAAGAGATGTTCCAAGGTAGTCTGATCCATGATACAACCAGTAAAGTAAAAGAAACGAGCAATGAATAGCAGATCTAATAACCTACTTGCCAACATAGATTGGGTTTCCATTCTATTATACCTGTTGCTTGTATTAATCGGGTGGATAAATATTTACGCGGCAGTATATGATGAAAATCATAGCAGTATTCTTGATATTTCTCAAAAGTACGGGAAACAGTTGATTTGGATCGGGGCGGCTTTCGTGCTTGCTTTTCTCGTTCTACTCACGGATAGTAAATTCTTTACCACCTTCTCGATGGTCATTTACGGCATCATGATATTTTTGTTGATTGCCGTCCTGTTTTTGGGTACGGAAACCAAGGGTGCTCGTTCGTGGTTTGAAGTCGGGGATTTTCGCATTCAACCGGCGGAGTTTGCCAAATTTGCAACCAACTTGGCTATAGCCTATGTCATGAGCCGGCATAATTTCAAGGTAATGCGCTTTTCCAGCCTTTTGACCATCGGGTTGATTTTAGCTCTTCCCGCGGGATTGATTATCTTGCAGAACGACACGGGGTCAGCTCTCGTGTACAGTAGTTTTATACTCGTTCTTTTCCGGGAAGGATTGCATGGCTCTATCCTATTGCTTTGTTTCGTGGCAGCAGCTATATTTATCATGGCATTGCTGTATACCCCTTTCACGGTATTGCTTGTCATTATCGGGGGAACACTGATAGCCTTTTATTATTATCGGCACGATATTCGGGAATTATTCCAGATCATTCTGTTCATCGGGTGTGGTTTCGGGCTTTTCGTCTTGATTAAATGGATGTTTAATCTATCGATTTCCGATTATTACATGCTACTCATCGTTTACGTGATTACAAGTATAACCGCGATCTACCCGATATATAAGCGGAAGATGAAAAACATGATTACCCTGTTACTGATCTCGTGGTTATGCGTCGGGGCTGCTCCTTCCGTGAATTATGCTTTTGACCATCTTCAACCTCACCAGCAGGATCGTATTAACGAGTTACTGGGTATAAAAGTAGACCCCAAGGGAACAGGATACAATGTCACGCAATCCAAAATTGCAATAGGCTCCGGGGGATTACTGGGTAAGGGATTCCTGCAAGGAACACAGACTAAATTGAACTTCGTTCCGGAGCAAAGTACAGACTTTATCTTCTGTACGGTTGGCGAAGAGTGGGGATTTATCGGGAGTACCTTCGTCATCGTGCTACTGGCGGTGTTTATTTTACGAATTATCAAACTGGCAGAAAGGCAACGCTCCAGTTTTTCCCGGATATATGGTTATGGAGCAGCCTCTATCCTATTCTTCCACGTGGCAGTCAATATTGGAATGACTATTGGAATGGCACCTGTTATCGGTATTCCTCTTCCATTCTTCAGTTACGGGGGATCATCACTATGGTCTTTTACCATTCTTATATTTATATTTTTGAGATTAGATGCCAATCGTTTACAAGTCTTTAGATAATAAATAAACTTTCTGAACGCTTTCCTTGTGGATTTTCAAGGATTTTAATACATTCGTTCCCAAATGAATTAAACACGAGAAGAATGAAAACATTAATTATAAACATAAAGCAACTTGTTCAGGTTGAGGAAGAACCACGTAAATGGGTTGCGGGTGCCGACATGGCAAAACTGGGTATCATTGACGATGCCTACCTTCTGATTAACGAGGATAAAATAGAGGCTTTCGGTAAAATGAGCGAATTGAATCAAGATACGATTTACGAGGGCACGGACACGGTGAAGGAAATAGATGCCAAAGGACGTTTGGTTCTCCCAGCCTACTGTGATTCCCACACGCATATCGTGTATGCCGGAAGCCGAGAAATAGAATATATTGATAAAATCAAAGGTTTATCATACGAGGAGATTGCCAAAAGAGGTGGTGGCATTTTGAATTCAGCCGAACGTATCCGGAAGGCATCGGAGGAAGAGTTATTTGATTCAGCTTATGCCCGTTTGCAAGAGATTGCCTCTCTTGGAACCGGAGCCGTGGAAATCAAGAGTGGCTACGGTTTGGACACGGCGAGTGAACTCAAAATGTTGCGTGTGATTAAAAGACTGAGCGAGGAAACACCTTTAACCATAAAGTCCACCTTCCTAGGTGCTCATGCTGTTCCGGTGGAATACAAGGGACGGCAGACGGAATACGTGGATTTAATCATTAATGAAATGATTCCGGCTGTTGCTGCCGAGGATTTGGCTGATTATATCGACGTGTTCTGTGATAAAGGATTCTTCACGGTGGAAGACACGGACAGGATGTTAAATGCCGGAATGAAATACGGATTGCGTGCGAAGATACACGCTAACGAACTGGATTACTCGGGTGGTATTCAAGTCGGGGTAAAATACAATGCTTTATCCGTGGATCATCTTGAATATGTCGGGGATGAAGAAATCGCTGCATTAAAAGGTAGTGAAACCATGCCGACCGTGTTACCGGGAGCTGCATTCTTTTTGAATATGCCTTACTCTCCGGTTCGTAAAATGATTAATGCCGGACTTCCTGTTGCTTTGGCTTCGGATTTTAATCCCGGCTCCTCTCCTTCCGGAAACATGAAATTCGTGATGTCTCTCGGGTGCGTGAATTATAAAATGCTGCCGGAAGAGGTGATTAACGCAACGACCATCAACTCGGCATACGCTATGGGTGTAGAAGAAGAGCTGGGTAGTATCGCGGTGGGTAAAAAAGCGAATTTCTATATCACGACTCCGATTACTGGAATAGAGTATCTTCCATACGCTTACGGGACGGATTTAGTTGAAGCGGTATTCTTAAACGGAGAACAAATTTAAGGAAGCTATGCCCTATTCACATTACAAAAAGGTATGGATCCGGAAAGCGTACCGGATAAGATACCCTTAGAAGATTTATTGATTGATGATTTACGATTTCATGATTGAGTGATTAGGAAATCGATACTAAATTTATTTTTTGTCAAATTATAAAATTAATATATATGAAAAAATTAATCGAATGCGTTCCGAATTTCAGTGAAGGGAACGATATGCATATTATAGATCAGATTACAGCAGAAATCAAGGCTGTTGAAGGAGTTAGTCTTATTGACGTGGATCCGGGAAAAGCAACGAACCGTACGGTTGTTACCATGGTAGGTACTCCGGAAGAAGTATGTGAAGCCGCTTTCCGTGCCGTTAAAAAAGCATCCGAATTGATCGACATGAAAAAGCACAAGGGAGCGCATCCCCGTTTCGGAGCTACAGACGTTTGTCCTTTGGTTCCGGTATCAAACATCACGATGGAAGAAACCGTGGAATACGCACGTGCTTTGGCAAAACGTATCGGTGAAGAATTGAACATCCCGGTATATTGCTACGAGAGTGCAGCCTTCACCCCGGAAAGAAGAAATTTGGCTACTTGCCGTGCCGGAGAATATGAGGCTCTTGGAGAGCGTTTAAGCAGTGAACAATGGCATCCCGATTTCGGTCCCCGTGAGTTGAACGAGTGGACGGCTAAAACCGGAGCTACGGCTGTTGGAGCCCGTAACTTCTTGGTGGCTTACAACGTGAACTTAAATACCACCTCTACCCGTCGTGCCAATGCGATCGCTTTTGACGTACGCGAAAGAGGAAGAGCTAAGAGAGAAGGAAATCCTATTACCGGCAAGATCGTGAAAGACGAGAAAGGTAAAAACGTGATGATCCCGGGAACCTTGAAGTCTGTGAAGGCTATCGGTTGGTTTATCGAAGAGTATGGAATTGCTCAGATCTCCATGAACTTAACAGATATTTCTGTGACTTCCGTACATGAGGCTTTTGACGAAGTGTGCCGTAAAGCACAGGATCGCGGAATTCGTGTAACAGGTTCTGAATTAGTAGGTGTAATTCCATTAAAAGCCATGTTGGATGCCGGACGTTATTTCTTGCGCAAACAACAACGCTCTACCGGAGTATCAGATCAGGAATTGATCAAGATTGCCGTTAAATCTTTAGGTTTGGATGAATTGTATCCGTTCGAACCCAGAAAGAAAATTATCGAGTATATTCTGGAAGATGAGATGAATCAAGGTAAGAAATTCTTAATTGACATGAATCTTCGTGAGTTTGCCGATGAAACAGCATCAGAATCTCCGGCTCCTGGTGGTGGTTCTATTTCTGCATACATGGGAGCTCTTGCATCTTCACTGGCTACGATGGTTGCCAACTTGTCTTCTCACAAACGCGGTTGGGATGATCGTTGGGAAGAATTCAGTAATTGGGCTGAAAGAGGAAAAGCTTACCAAGTTGAATTAATCAAAATGGTTGACGAGGATACTAACGCTTTCAATCGTATTATGGATGCCTTCGGATTACCGAAAAAAACAGAAGAAGAAAAAGCAGCCCGTCACCAAGCAATTCAAGATGCAACCAAGTTCGCTACTGAAGTACCGTTCAAAACGATGATGCTTTGCTACGAATGTATGGAAGTGGTGAAAGCTATGGCCGAGATTGGTAACCCGAATTCTGTAACTGACGCCGGAGTTGGTGCTTTGGCCGCTCGTTCCGGCGTAATCGGAGCCTTCTTGAATGTGAAGATCAATGCTGCCGGATTGGATGATAAAGAATATGCTAACGATATTATTTCCAGAGGTGAAAAAGTGGTTGAAATGGCCAAACAAATGGAAACGGATATTTTGAATATCGTGAATTCAAAAATCTAATATCTAGTCAGATTTTATTGAATTTTGTAAATATAAGCTGGAAACTTTACTATTTATCAAGTTTCCAGCTTTATTTTTACTCACCTTTTAAAAATGGTAACTCCACGTTACGGATGGCACAAATGGAAGTAAACTCCAACTCTGGGTAGTCACTCCTTCTTTCGTTTGTTTGTGGTATATGATGGAAGGATTCTTACGGGCATACAAATCATAAATGCCAAATACCCATGAACTCCCCTTTCCTTTCCGATTATCCAAAGCATATGATATATCCAAATGATGATAGGCAGGCATTCTCAAGTATTGATTCACTCTACCCCATCCTCATAAACGCCTCGAAAAAGGCATCCCGATAGATATTCCCAATAGCTATTTCATGTGTTTTAATGAAAATATCATTGTTATCAAAGGAGTCGATATGCTTGGTATTTATGATATAGGACTTATTAACACGTAAGAAATCATGTTTGGGTAATAACTCAAATATATTCTTTAGATTCATTCGGGTAATCACCCGTTGTTCATCCAATTGGATGATCACGTAATCTTTCAGTCCCTCGATGAATAGAATATCCTTGTAATTTATTTTAAAGTAGCGTCTTTCAGACTTTACGAAAAAGTATTCCGTGTTACCCGCTTCGATATTCTCTTTCTCTTCTTTTAATAACAAAGAATGGTAAGCAATTGCTTTGTTGACAGCCTTGTGAAAGCGTTCCGGGTCAACCGGTTTGATTAAATAGTCGATAGCATCGACCTCGTAACTATCCAAAGCGTATTCAGTGTAAGCCGTAGTGAAAATGACCAACGTTCTCTTGGATATATTGCGAGCAAACTCGATACCAGTGATTCCCGGCATCTGAATATCCAAAAAGATCAAGTCTACCGGATTCTCTTTCATGAACTTTGATGCTCCAATAGCATTATTAAACATACCCATCAGATTTAGTTGACTGGTATCTTTTATTAGTATTTCTATCGCCTCACGGGCTAACGGCTCATCATCAACAATAATACAATTCATAATATCAAATGTAAATATACGGAATAACTTATTTCACTTTCTCCAATCTCCAACGTGTAACGTTCCGGAAACAGCAATTCCAACCTGCGTTTTATATTCTTTAATCCCAACCCTCCCACTTCATTTTCCTGTAAAGCGATTTTAGGCTTTGAATTTATACATTGAAATTCCAGTTGTTTATCCCAGACCTTAAAACCGAGATAGACATACGACGAATTCTCACTATCCACGTTATGTTTCACGGCATTTTCCACAAAAGGAATAAACAACAATGGTGGCAACCACTCCTCACTAATATCTCCTTCTTTGGAAATGACATATTCGAATTTATCCCGTCGAACCTTTTCCAGATTCAGAAAGTCATTCAAGAAATGGATCTCAGAACTCAATAATACCTGTTCCTTTGCGCTATCGTTGATCTGGTAACGTAACATATCTTCAAGCTTGAAAAGCACCCGGGAGGCCTCTTCCGGGTTTTTCTTGATTAACACGTTAGCATTATTCAGCATATTGAACAGGAAATGTGGGTTAATTTGTTTTTTAAGAAATTTCAATTCGGATTGTAACGTTGAAGATGCCAGTTCATCTATTCGTTGGCTATAACCGATCCAATATTTAAATAGTAGCAAAGCCGACGTTCCAAATATCAGAAGACTTAAAGAGATCATAGATGCTGTCAGATTTAACACGATATATGGATTTCCCTCCTCGTAAGTCACACCTACTTCCTGAACATTAAACTGCAATATGGCAATGAGAAAAAGTGCACACAGGATCAGAAACAACACAGATACCAAATACCTCAATAATTGTCCCTTTATCAAGAAACAGGGTGCTAACACATAGAGATTGAAATAGATTATTATGCACGTGATCAGAGAATAAAATATCCACCCGTAAAAACGTTCCCAAGTCAACACTAATTCCCCTGATTGATTAGCAAATATACTGATTGTGATACAGGCAAGAATCAATAGCAATAGAAAATGTCTCACGAACTTGAAACGTGGAGATAATAAGAAATCCGGAACGTGATTATCAATCAAATTACTCATGGTTTCTGTATTTTAAGTTTCAACATAATTGTCCTTTTAGCTACGGATAAGGTATAATCGTTTCCATATAGCAATTCCAGTCTCTGC
>DYVS01000008.1:0-3622 GCA_020743075.1 Butyricimonas virosa
ATGGGAGTCGACCAAACAATATGATTTAGGATTAGACTTCGGCTTTTTGAAGAATCAGAGAATAAGAGGTTCCTTAGGTTTCTACAAGAAGACCACGAAAGGCCTGTTATACCCTTTCACCATGGCATTGAGTACCGGAATGGGATCTACCAGCGTGAACTTCGCCAACATCGAGAACAAGGGGGTAGAATTTGACATCTCAGCCACAATTATTCAGAACAAGGATTGGAACTGGTCTTTTGGTTTCAATATCGGGAAAAATAAGAACAAAATTACCGGGCTTGACGCAGAATACATCTCTGCTCCCGGACAAACCTACCTAAGCAACACGGTCATCAGGGAAGGAGAATCACTAGGATTGATCTATGGGTTTGAAACCGACGGGGTGTTCCGTTCCCAAGCAGAAATTGATTACTACGAATCACTAAACCCGGACTATCAATATCAAGAGCAGTATTCTTACCGAAAAACCATTCCCGGAGACTTAAAATTTGTCGATCAAGACGGCGATGGCCGAGTAAATAAAGTGTATGGAAATCATGAGGATAAAATCGTGTTAGGATGTTCTCGCCCCGACTTTGAAGGTGGATTCAACACCCGTTTAAGCTGGAAAGGCCTCACCCTTAGTGTGCAAGGAACGTTCAGTTACGGGGCACAAAAGGCATGGACGGCAGAGGCCAATCAATTCTGTTTTGCCTCCACGGGTACGGCGAACGTGCTGGACGTCGCACTGAAACGCTGGACCCCGGAAAATCCGGATAGCAATTACCCGTGCGTACGGTTGGATTTCTACAACAATGATTTCACAGACTTCTCCGTTTATAATGCCTCGTATCTTAAAATACAAAACATCAACTTGGAATACAGGTTTCCCAAGTACATCGTGGACAAGACGAAGATATTCGGAAACATCAGTGTCTTCGCCTCTGCGAATAACGTGTGTACCTTCACCTCCTATCCCGGCCCTTCTCCCGAATCATGGAGCAGTGACGCTATCCGAGGAGCTTCCGTGGACACGGAAGCTTACCCCAAAACCAGAACATTCAATTTCGGAGTGAAAGTAACCATTAAATGATTTAATTATGAACAAGATATTTTTATGTAGTTTATTGTTTCTCTTTGCAATAACAGGATGTGACAACATGTTCGACGATGAACTTCCCCCACATGATTTAGTTGGAGAAAATGCCATCACGAACGAGACATCCGCAGAAACGGCGTTAAATGGCATCTTCTCGAATTTACAGGGTTACGGGACGATGAGCGCATATTACATCTGCGACAACGAGTACCGCACGGGATTACTAACCGGAACTTACCGAGGTACATTCGAAACAGATGGTTTGTTAGGTTTCAAATTGACCGAAGAATATTCATACGTTGCTGATCCTTGGGAATTAGCTTATAAAATGGTAAACGCTGCAAATAATTTCATCTATTACGTGGACAAATTATCCGAGAACCTGTTTGGCGAGAACCGGAAAACAGAAATGTTGGCAGAAGCCAAGTTCGCCCGTGCATTCGGCCATGCATTCCTACTAAGGAGATACGGGTATTTCTGGGATATAAACAGCCCTCTCGGTCCGATTATTCGTCTGGAACCTTCATCCATCTCGAATAATAGTATGGGACGTAGTTCTGTGAAAGAGAGCTATGAAAAAATATTCGAGGACCTAGATTACGCGATACAGTACGGTCCCCGGTTTTATTCTAAATACCGTTCCTGTGCTACAACAGCAAAAGCTTTTAAAGCGGATATTTTAATGAATCGAGGAGAAGAAGGAGACTACGCGGAAGCGATTCGATTGGCAAATGAAGTGATCGCCAGTGATGAGTTCGGATTGGAAGATAAATATGAAGATATTTTTACCAATGGGTACTCTTCAAAAGAATTGATGTTTACAAGGCATATCAAGACCCCACCCAGTATGGATGATAACGTGGGGAGCCTGTTCAAAATGTTCGGTGGTGCAACCTATAAACCGACAGAGATGTATTTCGAGATTCTGTCCCAAGACGATAAACGTTATGAAGCAACTTTCGATTCCATGATGCTCGGCAACGGAACGGCTGCACGAAAAACACAGGTGTGGAAGAAGCATTACGTCACATCCGGCGATTGTCCGATGTATTATATGCGTGTGGCCCAGATGTACCTGATCAAAGCAGAGGCGATGGCTCGCACGAATGCTTCCATAAAAGATTGTCTGGACGTGCTGAATGTCTTACGCCTTCGTTCCGGTAACACGACTTTTAATGCGGCCGATTACAGTTCCCTGTCAGACGTACTGGAAGAAATATTCCGAGAGAATGTACGGGAGATCGGAATGGAAAACGGGGCTATATTCTATCTCGCCGTGAGATATACCGAGGGCGGTCATCGGAAGTTGAAAGACATGAACCCAAACTTTGAACATGACGATCAATTATGTTTCCCTATCCCGAAAGCCGAATTAGAACATAATTTCGTAGTAGAACAAAAACCTTTATAATACCAGACAACATGATGAAAATGAATATATTGAAAAACGGATTTCAGGCATTAATTATTATGTCACTGATGGTTGCCTGCTCACTCGGCGACGTGTTGGAACCCTCAGATGGAGTGAGTATGGCGTTAATGGAAACGGTCGATACGGTGGTAGCCCTACCGGGAGACACGATAAGTTTCAAATTTATTGCGTCAACCAACGGGGCAGCCTTACGTCGCATTGAAATCGTAGAGAAAAGCCATGATTTCAATGAATTGAAGGATTCTATCCGGTTCGCTTTAGTGGATGAAACACTGGAACTGACGGTAGACGAAGAGGGGTATTTATCCCGTCCCGTTTCCTCCGTGATGATGATTTATCCTGTTATCGTACCCAATGACAAAACAATCGTGGGCGAAGTACTTAGCATGGCCTTCAAAGCGTATAATGACAAAGGAAAATCCGGAAGTATAAAATCCTCGTTCAAGATCGTAAACTATGTTCGGAACACGAGCTGGTTATGGTTGTATAAACTTGCTGGTAAAACCCAAGGAAGTATGTTTTTTAATCCCGCAAAATACAAGGTCTATTCCAATAGCAGTTTCGGGACTCACAAGGACGAAATAGACGTGGCCGCTTACACGGCAAGCGATGGGAAACACTATTTTCTGAATCCAGCCCACAAGGAAACACAGGCCTTGTACGTGGCAGATGGGATGGATTATGATGCATCAACCATGAGAACAACAAAGTTCATTCCATTGGATAATGTCAATTTTGACCTTGTCGGGGATACGGAACTGGAACAAATGGACTTCTCGAAAGCCGTGGATAAAGTCGAAGTAACAACCGGAAGTGTCATCGGTTTCGAGAACCAAGACGGGCGACGGGGAATCTTGAACGTGAAAATATCATCTTCCATTTACCCGACGATCCAGTGTAAATTTCAAGCGGTAGCTAAAAAACAAGAATGATTTTAACTCCCAAATATCATGAAGAACATATTTATAATCATTATTTTAACGTTCTGTCCTCTCGCCAGTTTATTCGCACAAGACAAGTACGAAATATTCAGAAAGGAGATGTTTCTTATCGAGAAACAAGAGAATGAATATCGAAAAGTAATTTGGGGTGAAAACGATTCTTCCCAA
>DYVS01000009.1:0-3360 GCA_020743075.1 Butyricimonas virosa
TACTCTAAGCATTAGAGGATGTTCTCCATTTGCAAGTGTTTTTGATTTGTAACACAAGATGTTAATTCCTGCTGTCATGACTGATTTCGGTTTAACTCTTGGTTTAACTCATGGTTTAACTAGAGGGCAAAATAGCCTAAAAAATGGGTAAAAAAAGAAGCACCTACTTTTGTAAGTGCTTGATTTTTAATGCTTTCTGTATAGTAAAAGCTGATTAAGAGTCAATTGCTCTACCAGCTGAGCTACGAAGTCTTCCTTGTTGCAAGAGGTTTTAACCGTTTTGCGGGTGCAAATATGCAACAATATTTTTTAATCTGCAAGAAAATTATTCTTTAATGTTGTGATAAACGTTGGTTACGTCATCATCTTCTTCCAATTTTTCTAGCAGCTTGTCCACTGATTCTCTTTGTTCCTCGGTTAACTCTTTTGTATCAAGTGGAATACGTTCGAATTCTCCGCTGACCATTTCGTAGTGGTTATCTTCCAAATATTTTTGAATAGCCCCGAACGCTTCGAAAGAACCGTAGATGATCACGTGATTTTCCTCGTCCTCGAAGATTTCGTCGGCACCGTAGTCAATCATTTCCAATTCGAATTCTTCTAGGTCGAAGTTCTCCGGGCGGGTAATTTTGAACACGCATTTCCGGTCGAACAAGAAATCGAGGCTACCAGTTGTTCCCAAAGAACCGCCGTATTTATTGAAGCAATGACGTACGTTGGCAACGGTACGGGTGTTGTTGTCGGTTGCGGTTTCTACCACGATGGCGATGCCGAAAGGACCGTATCCCTCGTAAACAATCTCCTTGTAGTCAGAAGTATCTTTTGAAACGGCGCGTTTGATAGCTCTTTCGACGTTCTCCTTCGGCATGTTTTCAGCCTTGGCGTTTTGGATAAGTATTCGTAAACGCGTGTTATTCGCTGGGTCCGGGCCTCCGGCTTTTACGGCGATATCAATCTCTTTTCCTATTCTGGTAAACGTACGGGCCATATTGCCCCATCTCTTTAGCTTCCGTGCTTTACGGTATTCGAACGCTCTTCCCATATAATTGAATCTTATTTATATTACAATTTGAGACGCGAATTTAGTTTTTCTACTTAAAACAAAAAAGGAATTCAGCGATTTTGTGTTGAGAATGAGTTTCATTCCACGAGTTCTACACAGAAATCGTCAATGTATATTCCCTCGTCGGGTGTGATCTCTTTGCTATAGGTACGGATTTCTACCCGTAAAAGTTTTGCTCCTTCCGGGGCGATGAATGATTTGCCATTGAATACGTTGATCCAGCCATCTGTTTGTTTCAAATAACTTTGGGCTTGTATAGGTTTGTTGTGTTCTGCCGGGAGTGCCGTACTTTTGGTTTTACGCCAATAGCAGTAATATTTCCACGGGAAAGAGGTAGAAGGGGCCTTTACATGCATTTTTATTTCATAACGTTTACCAGCTTCAATGTTTATATCTTGGTACAGGTAAGTTTTGCCTTGCAGGTAAACGGATTGACCGGAACGGGCTTGGGGCCCCGTGATCTTAAGGGCGACACTGTCTTTCCCGTCTTTATAAAAATGCCAATGGTCGGGTTCTATTGTCGGGTTACTCCATTTTTCGAAATCTCCATTTTGTAGCAGATTTTCCCCGTTCCCCTGTATTCCACCTTCAGTTAGTTCCGGGAAGTTACAGTCTACATGAATTATTTGATTCGTGTCGATAGCCTCCGAGAAAGGAATGATTTTTCTTTTTGATTTGTTGTCTTCATCATAGGTAATAGAAAGCGTAGCTTCTCCTTTTTTGGTCGGGAAGGTTCGAATCATTGCCTTTCCTTGATGATCCACGGGTTTCGTGATCGTGCCGAACGTGTTGGTGGTCGATCCGGAAAAGCTGACAGAGGACGGGACGAAAGATAATTCCAGTTTTAGATTGGATATTGCCTCGGGAATTGCATGGAGAGAGAATAGTACTACTCCTGTTCTTCGGAAGAGCCGGATAGGGGGAAGGGTATTTTTACTTTCCGTGATACTGACGCTTTGCAGGGCCGTGGAGATGTCGTTGGCTTCTTGGTTCGTGTTCTCTTCATGTGGCAGGCAGAGGAACAAGCTTTCAAGTGCTTCTCCGGTTTCCGGGATAACAATGCTTTCCTCGGGAGCGTTGGCTACGAGGGCTAACCTGTACCTACCCAGCGGGAGAATGGCGTGAAGCGTGTTGTCATGGATGTGCGACGATGTAAACGTTTCATGACGGGCGATGCGATTATCCCGATCAATGGCAAACAGGTGCAGGTAGTGTATGGAGAATTCCTCGGAAGCGTTGCATTCAAGCGGGAGTTGTATCCCCTGCCCTTCCATGGCTTTGTCTTTTTGACATGAAAAAAGTACAAACTGCATTACCAGTAAAAATATTATTTTTCTCATTGTGTTTTTGAATTTGTAACTGGTAAACCTGCAACTTGTAACTTCTAGCAAGGTAAAGTCTCGTTAAAAAATGGAAATCCCGATGTTCGTGGTAAATCGTTCGAGCGTTTCGATTCCCATGTATGAATTCCCGTGTTCGTTCAGTTCGGGACTCCATACGGCAATACTAAGTTTGCCCGGGATGATGGCTACCACGCCTCCGCCCACACCGCTTTTTCCTGGCATTCCCACGCGGAAAGCAAACTCTCCGGACTCGTCATAGAAGCCGCAGGTCAGCATAAGTGCGCTGAGGCGTTTCGAGCGGCTCACGGTGAGAATACTCTCGTTGTTGTGTGGGTTGATCCCGTGGTTGGCTAGGAATAGGAATGATTTTGCAAGGTCCTCACACGTCATGGCGATGCTGCATTGATTACAGTACACGTCGATCAGCGAGTCCACGTCGTTATCGATGTTCCCGAAACTTTTCATGAAATGTCCCAGGGCCTGATTCCGGCTGGCGTGTTCGAATTCGGACTGGGCCACCGTTTTATCATAGTAAATGTCATCGTTTCCGGCTACACTTCTCACGAATTGCAGGATGGCTTCTTTCGGGCGGTGGTAAAGGTTCATCAATTTATCCGTAACCACGAGTGCCCCGGCATTGATAAACGGATTCCGCGGGATGCCCTGTTCGTGTTCCAACTGTACCAGCGAGTTAAATGGGGTTCCGGAAGGTTCTCGCCCCACGAATTTCCATAGGTCACCTCCCATGTGGCGAACGACCATGGCAAGCGTGAAGACTTTCGAAATACTTTGGATGGAAAATTTAGTCTGGTAGTCTCCCGTGCCGACAATTTGGCCGTCAAGAGTGGCTATGGCAATCCCGTATTGTTGAGGATCAATATTAGCTAAAGCCGGTATGTAATCGGCTACATGGCCTTTCCCGAAAAAGGGTTTTACCTCGTTGTATATATTGTC
>DYVS01000010.1:0-5639 GCA_020743075.1 Butyricimonas virosa
CCTTACAGGGTCGTCGTAGACGACGACGTCGATAGGCCACAGGTGTAAAGCCGGTGACGGCAAAGCCGAGTGGTACTAATCACCCGAAAGTTGACGTTCGGTGGTTGAGATGATTCGATTAACGTTCCGGTAACTTGTCAAATGTTATAACTTGAAGGAATTAGTCACTCGTGGCCGGAGGGCCCGTTAGAAGTGACGAGAATTGGGAGTCTTGACGGTTCGAGCCTGGTGAATTTTTTCCCGCTCGATGGTTGATTTACAATTTTCGAATTTATTAAAAGGTGTCTATAGCGACGGTGATCCACCTCTTCCCATCCCGAACAGAGAAGTTAAGCCCGTCAGCGCCGATGGTACTGCCCGAGGGTGGGAGAGTAGGTCGATGCCGAATTTAGAGAGAGCGAGTTCAACGGACTCGCTCTTTTTTTTACATGTAGAACTTGTTCCCCGCGAACCTGTAACTTGTAACTTCCCGGGGGAAATTTATCGCATTTTCAATTTTCAACTTTCAATTTTCAATTGTTTTGTTTTATATTTGTGCAATGACAGATAACGTGTGTGAAATAGAAGTTGATAAAAGAATATTTACGGCAGTTGTACAAGGGGACCGGGATGCTTTTGGTGATTTGTTCCAAAAGTATTATCAGGTATTGTGCAATTATGCATTGACTTATCTGGATGATGTAGGTGAAGTAGAGGATGCCGTGCAAGATGTATTCGTTTATGTTTGGAATAACCGGGAGGTAATTGTTGTGGATACTTCTGTGAAGTCTTATTTATTTACTTCTGTAAAACACCGAGCTTTGAATATTTTGAAGCATCAAGCTGTGAAACGTAGTCATAGTCGTTTGTTGGTTGAGTTTTTAGAAGATTTATCTCAAGAAGAATACTCCGAGGAGGAGGCTGTTCAATTGGAAAAAATTCGAGAGGCTCTCCAAATTTTACCATCGCAATGTCGTACTGTGTTTATGATGAGTAGTTTGGATGGAAAGAAGTATAAGGAGATTGCGGAGGAGCTTCATATATCTATTAATACAGTTAAATCACATGTATTGAAAGCTTATCGTACCATTCGTGAATACGTGGGGGTTACTACATCTTCTTCTTTTTTACTTTTTGTGGTTTATAAAGTCTATTCTCAGGAGAGTCGTCAAAATGCGAGAGAATAAATCTTGTAAAAAAAATCTGTTTTAGACTCACCCTTTTTTGCTTTCTGGTTGCCTTTAGAGAAATTTTAAAGCAATACGGAGATGAAGTTTCGATTTTCAGAGGATATATGGGAGAAAATTTCTTTATTATGGGATAAAGAGGGACGACAGGAAGCAGAAGAGCCTGATTATTCTGACGAGCAGGTGAAGGAATTGATAAAAACGTTGTTTCAGGTTAGGAGAGCTTGTAAACCGAGGAAAAAACAAGTGTATGATGTAAGAAGGGCTTGGTTGAATGTTATGTCTAGAACAGAGCAACAAAATACCCGGAAATTGATACCTTGGATATTCAGGTATGTGGCCGTGTTGGCTGTGGTAATATGTTGTGTCGTGTTGTGGATGAATCAAGGGAATAAAAATGATCATTCTGTAACTGCCGAGGTTGATTTTATTTCGTCGGGAACCCGGAAAGCAGAATTGATATTAGCTGATGGGAAGAGCGTGATTTTGGATTTGGACACGAATGTGCATGAGATGGAAATTTCTGGGATGAAGTTCGTGAATGATGATAAAAACGGAGAATTAAGATATGACGGGTCTTTTGTTGCGGGGGATTCGAGTCAGATGTCTTATAATATTTTGTGTATCCCCAAAGGGGGAGAGTATTCGTTGCAATTGCCTGACGGTTCTAAGGTATGGTTGAATTCGGAGACATCAATACGTTTTCCTGTTTGTTTTATGAAAGACAGGAGGGAAGTTTATCTTAGTGGAGAGGCTTATTTTGAAGTGGCGAAGGATGCTTCGGCTCCCTTTCATGTGTACGTGGAAGGAGGGGAGGTTACCGTGTTAGGGACGAGTTTTAACGTTTCAGCTTACAAGGAAGATATTGTTTGGCAGACAACTTTAGTTAGTGGACGAGTGCAAGTGGTGGCTGATGACAGAGAGGTTGTTATGAAGCCGACAGAGCAGTATTCGGTAGATCGGCAAACGGGAGAAGGGGTATTGAGGGAGGTTGATACAGAATTGTATACTTCGTGGGTGGATGGGAAATTTTATTTTAATGCTTATGCTTTCGAGGATATTGTCAGGAAGTTGGAGCGTTGGTATGATTTCACGATGAATTATCAGGACGAGGAGATCAAACAGATGCGTTTTTCCGGAACGATTAATAAACATCGTCCTTTGAATGAGGTATTACAGTTTTTGGAGAAAACGACAGATATTCATTTTGAAATTTCCGGAAAGAATATAACCGTGAGTAAAATAAAAAAGGGATAAGAGGTTGCGGCTCCTATCCCCAATGATTGTCAACGTCTTTAACTATTCATTGGCATGGCAGTTAAAGACAATTACAAACTTCAATGATCAAATATATGAAAAAAAATGATTGCAAAGAATTTTTTTACCCTTGGGGTAAAGTAAAAAAATGGTTATTTCTTATGAAATTGATTGCTTTTTTCCTTTTTGCGGGATTATGTCAAGTGAGTGCAACGGCTTTTGGACAACGGGAATCCGTAACGTTTTCACGTGATGCGATGACTTTGGAAGAGATCTTTACAACGATCCGAAAACAATTACAGTATGATATTTTTTATAGTAACGAGGAATTGGATACTCGTCAGAAAATTCAGTTGTCTGCTAGAAAAATGAATGTTGAGGGGGTGTTGAAAGAAATTCTTAAAGGAAAGTATTCCTATGAATTTATCGAGAAGACTATTGTCATTCGTCCTTTAAGAAAAATTGGAGTAGAACAGGAACAAGAAAATGTAATTAAAGGGAAAGTTGTAGATATTCATGGGAAACCGCTTCCAGGAGTGACAATCCGAGTGGATAGTACGAGTCTTGGTTGTTCTTCGAATGTGGATGGAGAGTTTGAATTAACTTTAAAATTGGATAAAGGTCATTTGGTTTTTAGTTTTATCGGTTTTAAGACTAAGCGAGTGGCTTTTACACGGGGAAAATTTCTTTCGGTGACATTGGAAGAGGAAGTGACGGAGATGGATGAAGTCATTGTAAATGGAATGTTTACCCAAAATAGAAATAGTTATACCGGATCGGTGACAACAATGAAGGGGGAAGATATATTGGCCGTGTCGAATACAAATTTATTGAAGGCAATTTCTGTGCTTTCTCCCGGTTTGCGGCTTGTAGAAAATAATGAGATGGGCTCGAATCCGAATTATATTCCGGAAATTATTATTCGAGGCACGACCTCTATTGCTAGTCAGGGTGAATATGGGTTGAATACTCCGTTAATTATTCTGGATGGAGTGGAAATTTCTATTACGCAGTTGTACGATTTGGATATTTATGAGATTGAACGGGTGGATGTTTTGAAAGATGCTTCAGCTACTTCAATATATGGAGAAAAGGCAGCTAATGGGGTTATTGTTATAGAGCGGAAAAAGGTTACAGATAAAAACATTCGGGTTCGTTATAATTTTGTTCCCGGTTTTGAGTTTCCGGATGTTGATTCTTACGATTATTGTAATGCGATGCAAAAGTTGGAATTGGAACGTTTGGCGGGTTTATATAATACGGCTGATGGTAGTTTAGATGAAAGTTATAATGAAAAGTTCAAGCGTATACAAAGAGGTGCTGATACGGACTGGATGGCAAAGCCATTGAGAAACTCGACTTCTTTTAGTCATTCGTTGAGTATGACGGGACGAGGTGCGGGAATGGATTATGGGGTAACGGCTAATTTTTCAGATAAACGAGGAGTTATGAAAGGAGATTACCGGAATAATTATGGTTTGTCTTTTTATTTTTCTTACCGATTGGTGGATCGCCTTACGATTACTTATCGTGCCGATATTAACAAGACAGATACGAAAGCTTCGCCTTATGGCAGTTTTACTGAATTCGTAAAAATTAATCCTTATGATACTCCATTTAATGCTTATGGAGAGTGGAATAAGATACTTTCTTATGATTTCAGGAATCCGTTATATGATGCCACGACAAGTAGTTTTGATAAATCGGAGAGTAAGACGATCACGAATAATCTGACATTACGTTGGGATATTTGGAAAGGTTTTTATTTGACAGGGGCTTTTAGTTACTCGTTGTCAGATTCGCAATCAGATAAATTTGTGTCACCCGATCATAGTTCCTTCGAGACGGAAACCGATCCAAGTAAACGGGGAAGTTATTATATCTCTAACATGAGAGGAAAAAGTTGGCAGGCTCGTGTCGGGTTAACATACAGTAAAACTTTGAGTGATAACGGTTCGATCTTGACATTGAATGTGGGAGCTAATGCTAATAAGAGTAATAGTAGTAATAATAGTTTTTCCGGAATTGGTTTTTTGAAAGGAAGTTTGACAGATATGGCTTTTGCCAATGGTTACCCGACCAATGGACATCCGAGTGGGAGCGAATCCTTGAGTTCTGCTGTTGGTGTGTATGGTAATTTAAATATAATTTTCCTGGATCGTTATTTTGTAGATGGAGCTTACCGTGTTTCGGGTTCTTCGAAATTTGGAAAAGATCGACGATTTGCTCCTTTCTGGTCTGTTGGGATAGGGTGGAATGCGCACAATGAATCATTTTTGTCCGACTTGGGTTGGTTTAACATTTTTAGGATTCGAGGTAGTGTGGGATATACCGGTAGTGTGAATTTTTCCGATTACCAGGCGATCACGACTTATCGGTATAAACAGGATAATAATTATCTGATTAGTATGGGAGCTTTACCGATTGGTATGGGAAACGATCGCTTGAAATGGCAGACGACGGTAAAATATAATGTAGGAGCAACGTTGGAAATGTGGGATGGGCGGTTAAGTGCTAATTTTGATATTTATAAAGAAGATACGAAGGATTTGTTACTTTCGATTTCAACACCTCCTTCAATGGGTGTGACAAATGTGATGGATAATTTGGGTGAGACAGGAAACTGGGGGTACGAGTGGTCATTATCGGGTTTATTGATAAAATCGAATCAATTATATTGGCGTTTGGGGCTTTCCGGGCATCATACAGAGAATAAATTGAAGAAAATTAGTAATTCAATGAAGCGTCAGAATGACAGTGCGATGTCGGAGACAGGAGTTGCCGCTCCTAAAGTGCAGTTGGAAGAGGGAGAATCATCAACGGCAATTTATGCCGTGCCTTCATTAGGAATAGATCCTGCGACAGGACAGGAGATTTTCATTAAAAAAGATGGTTCATACACGTTCTCCTATGATGTAAAGGATAAAGTGGCTTTAGGAAATACTGTTCCTTCTTTGGAGGGAGCTTTAACGACTTCATTGGGGTACAAGGGATTTACTATTTCGGCGGCAATGACGTTTACCTTCGGGGGAGATATTTATAATTCAACCCGGGCTAGCAAAGTGGAGCGGATTAATCCTCAGGAAAATGTGGATGTACGTGCTTTTACGGAGCGATGGAAAAATCCCGGTGATGTTGTTCATTACACCGCACTTACGGATTCAAAGAGTTACGTTCATTCAGAACGATTTATAGAACGGAAAAATGAGGTTTTTC
>DYVS01000011.1:0-3878 GCA_020743075.1 Butyricimonas virosa
GGTATATTCCTTCTTCGGAGATTGAATATCTAAGAAGTGGTTCCATTGGTTGGCAACTCAATATATTGGATGATGATATTAATACCGTGATTGCTTATAATGCGGTAAAAGGAAGAACAGAAATGGATCAAGTGTATTACGGGTATACAACTTGGCAGATGGAAGTCGGCAGAAATTACACCGGTGATAATTTGTCCGGTGATAATGGTAACTGGGATGCTTTGTATCAGCGAATCAATTCCATGAATATTATTTTGCATGAGCTGGGCAACGTGAGTCAGAATACGGAACAGGAGGTAAAGGATGCTATTCGAGTACAGGGTGAGTGTTATTTTCTGCGGGCTCAATTTTACCTGATGCTAGTAAATCTGTACGCAAAAGCATATGATCCGGACAATGCTGCCACAGAACCTGGTGTTCCTCTGAAATTGACGTACTATGTGGAACATGATAAAGAGAAAGAGACTCAATTTGACCGTACCTCGGTAGCTAAGGTGTACGAGCAGATTGTAAAAGATTTGAAAGAAGCAGTACGTTGTTTCACGGAAAGCCCGCAAACGAAAAGTTTCTACCGTGCATCGGAGGATGCAGCTTTGTTACTGTTAAGTCGGGTGTATTTGTATATGCAAGATTGGGAAAATGCAAAAAGTACGGCAGAAAAGTTATTGGCCCAAAACGGGGCGTTATTGGATTATAGCAGTATTGCGGAAAATACGGAGGGGTATGCTATATCGGAGAAAAGTCCGGAGTTATTGTTTTCTCAAGGTCCTTTGAATTTGCAGTGTGAATTTTCGGGTAGTGGGGGTGATTTTTGTGTATCGAATGATTTGTATAAACTATATGATGAAAATGATTATCGGCAAACCATTTATTTTACTCGTTCGACGCAAAGTGATAGCTTGGGTTTAAATCGTAAGTATCAGATGGGGAAACATCGTTCTTATGTTTCGGATATTTTCACGTTACGCACCGCAGAAGGTTATTTAAATGCAGCGGAAGCTTGTGCCATGTTGGGAGATGCCGGGGCGGCTTCTGGTTGGTTGAATCGATTACGGGGTAAACGAATTAAAGATTACGAGGATGTGGTATATACTGCCGATGAAATTATCGAGCAGGTACGTGTCGAGAGAAGAAAGGAACTTTGTTTGGAAGGTCATCGTTGGTTGGATCTGAGAAGGTATGCCGTGTGTAAGAAGAGCCCGTTTAAAAAGATTATAGAACGAGTGTATGCGCTTTATGATTGGGATGGAAGAAGTGTATTTAAATACGCGGAAGTTTATCAGTTGAATGTAGATGATCCGGCATATGTTTTCGCTATTCCTAAAGCCGTACTGGAGTTTGATAAAGATATGCCTGATAATATCCGGGAAGATCGGGAGTATGTTAGATTGATGTATAGAAATAATGAATAAGTTATGAGAAATGCAATATATTTAATTTTGGCACTTTTGATCTTGGGGTGCGAAAAGGAGAATGGATTAACTTCCCAAATCGAGCTTGAAAATTTGTACGAAATTAAAGATGATCCTTCGGATCCGATAAAGCATCGTGTGTATGAGATATATGATAGATACGGGGTTCCGGTTTATTTTAACGATACGATCGGGAAAATCTTTGTCAAAAGGGATGTGACAGGGAAAGATGTGTATCGTTACGAGACATTGGATTTAGCTTGGGGATTTACATCGTACAACCGCCTCACGTATACTTACGAGTACATGACAGATCCAGAAGAACAATTAAAGGCTTTGGGAATTATTGAAGATTATTTAAAGTTAGCAGCAAAACCTCTTTGGCCGTTTAATTTTTTTGTGACCAAGTCCGCAAAAACAATTGATACTCAAGATCAAGAGAAAATTTACGAAAAAGGGAGTTACACGATTAATTATCGGACAGTGTTGATGACCGGAGATTGGACTGATTCTCAAATAATCACTTTACCGGAGACGATGATGAAAGAAATGGTTAAGAGTAAGATTATGAATTACACGGATTTATTAGCCGCTTTTAATGATGTGTCGGATAAAGTCTGGTATGGTCCCATGTGGAGCGAGCTTGATCCTCATTGGTATGATTACGTGGATGGAACAACTTGGCCCAGGTATTATTTCAGCCCTGCTGCGTTGTCTGACAGTTGGTTTGGATGTAATGAGATGGCCCCCGAAGAATTAGCTGAATTCAGAGCTGCTGTACGGGCCGCAATCGGACAATTCGGTTTTGTCAGTGCTGGTAGATTTATTTCAGTAATGTCTCCGGATAATACAGAAGATGATCTAAACGGTTATATCACCGAGATATTGCAACATTCAAAAGAAGAATTCGAGCAATTATGGGGTGATTCTCCTTTGGTCATGAAAAAATACGAGATTCTATGTAAAATTATCACCGAAGAACTAGGTGTAGAATTGTAAAAAAATGAAAGTATGAAAAAGATAATTATAATTTTACTGGGTGTTATTGTGTATTGTGCTTGCCAGGATGATGATAAACGTGATTGGATTCAGCCGGAAATTAGTTTTTCTGATTTTCAAGATGCACGAGATATGAACACGTATAAATGCATTACAATCGGGGGACAGACTTGGATGGCTGAAAACCTAAAATACCGTTTACCACAGGGCACTTTGGACGGATGTTACACTTATGAAGAGGAAAACATTAGATCACAGGATATCCGTGTGAATAGCCAATCGTGGGCTGATTCCGTGCGTGCGGGTATTGACAGGGGTGAATTTGAGGGATCGGTGGGTTTCTTTACTTTGGCACAATTACTTGAAATGTGGATGGGATCTTATACTCCGGAAAATTGTCTTTCAAATTTTGAAGCGTATTACGGTACTTCCTTTCCAGAAGCGACAGCTTCTTTGAAACGGATGTATAATAATCTTTATCCGGCTGCAATCTTGGAAGTTGCGAACCAGCGTCTCGCCAAAGCAGAGAGTACGAATGGACAGTATTCGAAGAAATTTGGTTTTTTATACACGTATGAGGGGGCTTTGAAAGCTGTACCGGAAGGTTGGAGACTTCCTACCGATGATGATTGGAAGAAATTGGAAGCAACACTGGGAATGTCGGTTTCTCAGATCGGAATGCTGGATGAATGGAGGGGAAATTACGAGGGGAATTTATTGAAGGTTGGGGAAGACGGGATCGGCTTTGACGTTGTTTACGCCGGGGGGAGGTTGTATGGATCGTATATGTACGGAGGATCTTTCTATAATAGAGATGTTAATGCTTATTTCTGGTCATCGACGCATAAAGTGGAACGTGATACGGTCGATTTGGGGATTACCAGGGTGTTTTTTTTGAAAGAGAACCGGATTATGCGTGGGACTTCAGATTTGACCGCAGCATATAGTGTTCGTTGTATTAAAGAATAAAATGTAAAAAGAAATCACATGAAAAAACTTGTTATTGTATTAAATCTTGTATGTATGTTTGCTTTGGGTAGTTTTGCCCAAAGTATGTACGGGGATGCCGCAAAGGCAGATGTAAAAATGAAGTATGTTTATTCTTTCGAGGAAGCGTTGAAAAAAGCGAAAGAGGAGCATAAATTGATATTTTTCAATTGTTTTGCCGATTGGGCTATCCCTTGCCATTCGATGAATAAACTCGTGTTTAGTAATCAGGAATTTGCCGATTGGATGGATAAACATTTCGTGAATTTTTTTATTGACGTGACCAGCCGGGAAGGTAAGCCATTGGCCGAAAAATATGGTATTAGGTTTCAGGCTCATTATTTGGTTTTGGATGAAAACGGCCAAATCGTGCATCGGATTGTGGGAGGGTATCAGATCCCGGAATTCAAGGCGATTTTAGAGAAGGAATTAAATCCAAAAACATCGTTCGCTGGAATGAACAAGAGATATGAGGCGGGA
>DYVS01000012.1:0-2546 GCA_020743075.1 Butyricimonas virosa
CCTTTGCTGCTTTTGTTTTCCAAATGATTACGAAACAAACCTCTTTTACATTCTTTCCTTATATTTTTTACCTGTTCACGTTGACACTCCCGACCTTGCTATTCATGACAGGTTTGTCTTTGCTAGTACATAGTGTTGTTAAATCGATGTTTTTAGCTATTACTTGTTTGTTAGGGTATTGTATCCTGAACGTATGGTTCTTAACGGGAATATTTCAAGGTACCTTTGATATGTTCGCATTGAAAATACCCAATGTGTTTTCCCAGGTTACGGGGCATGTGGGGATGTTTCCATACCTGTTACAACGATTGGCATTCGTTTTGGCCGGGATTGCACTGGTTTTGTTTGCTGTGGTACACATGAAACGTATTCCGGGAAATACACGGGCTCCGCGTCAAGCCGTTTTGGGTGGGTGTTTTATTTTATTATTGGGATGCGTATCCGGAGTTTTATATTATAACGATTATTTGCAAGATCAGAGGATAAGGCGAGAATACGTGGAATTGTACGAGAAAACTCGGGATAAGTACGTGGGATTAAATATTGTTAGCCAGCGTATCGAGTATCGACAGGAAGAGGGACGGATGAAAGTACGTGATAGTTTATTGGTCGAAAATTCTAGTGAGGATCGAATCAAAGAGTTTATTCTTTATTTGAATCCAGGCTTGATGATTACCGGGTTAACTTGGGAGAATCGGGATATTCCTTATCAACGTGAAGGACAGGTATGTCGGGTGGAGTTGCCCGTGGGAAAAGGAGAGCAGATTTGTCTCGTGATGGAGTATGAGGGTAGGATTGATGACAATATTTGCTATCTGGATATAGATAACGACGTGTATTACGATGCTTTTTGGGGGAATAGCCTGATGGGGTATGGCCGGCATAATGCTTTGCTTGAAAAAGATTTTGCCTTACTGACACCTGAATGTTTGTGGTATCCCGTTAGTTTTCCTCCTGTATTCCCCGGTAAGTCGAATATGGCAAACCGGATGTTCACGGATTACCGTTTAACAGTGATTGCCGCACCCGGTTACACGGCGATATCACAAGGGGAAGCTTTTCGAAAAGGAGATTCTATATTGTTTGAGAATGCTCATGCCTTATCGGGTATATCGTTATGTATGGGTAAATATAAAACCCGCACGATTGCGTTGGACAGCATGAATCTGGACGTGTATTATTTCGATGAACAAAGTATGCTTTTGCGAGAATGCGATGGAGATGCAAATGCCGTAAGTAAAGGAATTCAAGCAGCATGGGATTATAATGTAAGTGCACAGTTAATTAAATACCCTTTTCGGAGAATGAAGATTGTAGAGGTCCCCGTGGCGTTTTGTTCGTACTTGAGGGAATGGAAAGAAGGTAGTGAATTTGTACAACCGGGGATCATTTTTCGACCGGAAAACCAATGTGATAAAGTTTTTGTCTCTCCTTTGAAAGAGTATGTTACTACCATCAAAAAATGGGATAAAGAGCATACCGAAGCCGAAATAACGGAAAATCAATTAGCGATGACGTGGGCAATGTATTTCGGGATGAGGACGAATAACATGCCATTATCTGTCGTGATAAAATCGTTGTTTACAAAAGTGTCAGTTATAGAAGACAAACGGAATTTGTTTTCTATCGAGCCGATGTTTGCCGATTTTACAGGGGTTATAACCTCGGACAAATATCCTCGTGTGAATGGAATCATTCAGTCTGTATTTGAGGTAGAACCCTTCGAATTGTGTATAGAGTTTTACGGGCAAGAACTGGAGAAAGAACGGAAGGCTGAACAATTATTGACGTGCAATAGTTTACGAGAGATCTTGGAGACCGGTGATGATATGTTGATGTTAGCTCCTATTCTGCAAGTGAAAGGATGTTATTTAAAGAAAAAGTTATATTCTAAAGTGCCCCCTGATAAATTGCAGGAATTTATGGAACGTTTCAAACTTGAACATATGTTCGAGCATATTCCGTTCTCTTGTTTTGCGGAAGAAATGAAGGTGAAGTTGGGGATAGATCTGGAAGATATGATACGGGAGTTGTATGATTCTCATGGAATTCCTTGGTTTTACGTGAAGGATATCCAACAACATAAAACAGAGGAGGGGTATGTATTGTCTTTTGATGTCTGGAATGCATCACGAAATGAAGGTGTGATTTCTTTGTATACCGCCATGAAAAAAGATTATATGCAATTCCGGGAGTTTAAAAGTATGACCGTGGAAGCCGGAACATGTAAACATTGGGAAGTAGTTTTGTCAGGTTGGGTAGATGCGGCGGGAATTTCAACTAATATGGCGATGAATTTGCCTAATATGTATTTGCAATATTTTAAAGAAGAACCGGAAGAGGTAGAAATTACGAGTGGAGATCGTATGTTGGATAGTGCTTCGTTCTTACCTCTTGCCGGAGAAATCATTGTGGACAACGAAGATGCTGGATTTCGTGTGATAGAGACGAAATCCAGGGGATTATTGAAACGGAATGCCGGGAAAGATCGAGAATATTTGCATATGGTTTACATGAGTATGGAAGATTTTCCCGAATGGAAATCT
>DYVS01000013.1:0-12669 GCA_020743075.1 Butyricimonas virosa
GTGTCTTATCCTAAAAAAGTTGACTTGTTCAACAAGTAAACTTATGTCAGTAGCAACAAAATCCAGTGGTTTGTCTCGCCACACGATCGAAGAAAAAATAGAGGCAGTGCGTCAACGAATTTTTCAAGAGAGTAGTTTCCGAGAACTCCAGGAACGTCACGGGATCTGTAGCGCGACGTTAAGCGTTTGGATCAAGAAATATAAAGCTGAAGTTCTTCGTCGTTTCCCGGTAAAAAACTTACCTTTATACGTTCTTAAATACCAGGAAACCATGACCACGGAAGAAGAAAATGAACTCACTCGCCTTCGCCGCGAGAACGAGGACTTGAAATTACTACACGAGGCGAACCTGCTGATGATCGACATGGCCAAGGAGCGTTTCGGCATCGATATAAAAAAAAACTACGAGGAGATGTTATCCGGCGGGTGCTTGAAGGAAGTGCCCGGCGTAAAGGGCAACGACGAGTAGCCTTGTTGTGCGGTCACTTCGGCTACAGCAAGCAGGCCTACTACCGCGGGCAGCGGGCTGGCGACAAACTGGAGAGGGAGTGTTACCTTCTATCGCTCGTCCGGGACATACGCGAGGACATGCCAAACCTCGGCGGGGTGAAACTATGGAAGAAGCTAAATTCCAGCGGTGTCCAGGTCGGGCGTGACGAGCTTTACCGCTTGCTTCGCGCTCACGACTTGATGGTCAAGCACGAGAAAAGGCGAGTGGTAACGACGGATTCCAGCGGGTGGTTCCGGCAGTTCCCAAACCTGGTGAAAGGGCTGGAGATCAAGCGCCCCAACCAGGTTTGGGTCAGTGATATCACTTACGTGGACACGCTCTCGGGGTTCGTCTTTCTCTCCCTGGTGACGGATGCCTACTCCCGCCGGATCATGGGGTGGTTCGTGCACGACAAGTTAAACACGGAAGGACCGTTGAACGCCTTGTACAGGGCCTTCTTGCAGGTCAGGGCAAGCGAGATCGAGGGCACGATACATCACTCGGACAGGGGCGTGCAGTATTGTAGTTACCAGTACAACACAACGCTGGGGATGAAGCGGATGAACACGAGCATGACCCAGGACGGATCTCCGTACGATAACGCTATCGCGGAGAGGGTGAACGGGATTCTCAAGAGGGAGTGGCTGGAACAGGAGGTTTTCGTGAACATCGAACAGGTCAGGGTGAGGGTGGAGAAGGTCGTCGCGTTGTACAACGGGCAGAGACCGCACTTCTCTATAGGGCTGAACACGCCTGATTCGATTTACCGGGACTTGACCGGAAAGTTCGCCTTCCACATGTACTAGTCCAGGAAGGAATTCCCGGTTTTTCGCTACGCGAACGGTTGGCTCATGCCCGTGGAAGGCAGCCAACCGAAGATATTAGGAAAATTTAGTACCCGAATTTATAGGGTGTTTTATTTATATGTCGTATCTTTGATACATTGTTAGGGTGTTTGTTAAAATTTTTGTTTAATCCGAGTCAACCATTTTCAGGAAAGTACACAGGTTGTAATAGTGAATTGTGGCATTAAATTGAGAGGACAACGGTTTATAGTCCTTCATTCTATGCTTGTGTGTTGCGAAATTTTATAGCCCTGTAAGTTGCTATTTTTCAGGAATAGTAAAGTCGGTTGGGACATTCTTTAGCACGAATTGAGCGGTTGTCCGGCTACGTTGCTCGACTAACGAGGGGATATCTCCAATGATTTCCCGGATGATTTCCTCGTTGTAATGGCGGATCGTGATGAGTTTCACGTCTTGGTTGTAGCGTACCTCGAATTCTTCCCGAAGTTGATCCAGAAATTCGTTGAACACGGCGCTGTTGCAATCCACGCAGAAAGAGAAACTGATGGCGGAGTTTTGCATCAGGTTCAGTTTTAATTTATATTGGGCCAGTACGGCGAATATGTGGCTTAATTTTTCTTCTGCGATAAAAGAGAAGTCTCGAGGGGTAAGGGTCAACAAGCATTGATTTTCTTTGTTGATGTAGATTGGCGGTAACTTTAGGTGTTCGTCAATTTCTTGTATCACGGTTCCCTCGGATTCCGGATGTAGGAATGATCTCACGTAGAGGGGGATTTGTTTATTCTGGATTGGTTTTATGGTTTTCGGGTGAATGACTTTTGCCCCGAAATGGGATAGCTCTATGGCCTCTTTATAGGACATCCTGCTGATCACTTGTGCTTTTTCATATTCTTTCGGGTCGGCATTCATCACTCCCGGAACGTCTTTCCAAATTGTTACGTCCTCGGCATTTAACAGGTTGGCTAAAAGGGCGGCCGTGTAATCCGATCCTTCTCGTCCTAACGTGGTGGTTTGGTTGGTGCGGGTTCCGGCGATAAAGCCTTGGGTGACGAATACGGACGATGTGTTGAAGTCGAATGCATCTTTACAAAGTTGTTCGGAAAGTTCCAGATCAATGTTCGCGTTGCGATAATTTTGATCGGTTTTGAGGAATTTCCGGATGTCAATGAATTGATTTTCGATTCCTTTCATTTTCAAGTAGTCGGAGATGATGGTTGTGGAAATCAGTTCTCCGAAGCAAATGATGCGATCGTATTCGTAGTCATAGCATAGTGATGATTCGCTTGCCAGTATGTTTTCCAAGCTTGTAAATAATTCTTCCAGGTGCTTGTGGATCGTGTCATTCAAGGGGAACAGGGTATTTACAATATCCAGATGAAAGTTTTTTAGTTCTTTCATGATGGCGGTCGTTTTCGGGTCTTGATGAAAATAGGCGTTGCATAATGTTTCCAGCAAGTTTGTCGTTTTTCCCATGGCAGAAACGACCACGATAAGCTGTTCATGCTGTTGATGGATAATTGAAGAGAGGTTTTTTACCCCTGCCGCATCTTTCACGGATGCTCCTCCGAACTTAAAAACTTTCATTTAGGTACCGATTAAAAGTAACACGAAACAAAAGTAAATTTTAAATTGTAAAATGCAAAATAAGATGTTGAATACGTTTTTGAGGGAGAACACTTCTTTCTTGAATGTATGACCTTAGCTTATGTACATATTAAGGGAATGTGTTTTTCGAACTTCAGTTTTGATAATATTAAAAATTATTCTTGTTGTAAAAATTGCTATCTAGCATTATTTTAATATTTTTGTCTGGCATTATAGTTTTGGTGATCGATGAATGAAATTATTAACCATAAATGTCGGTAATTATGAAAAAGATCGGGGTGTGTGGTATTGTGTGTTTATGTGTATTTCTTGGGTGTACCCGAGTTGTATCGGATGAATCGGGAGAACGGGAAATTTGTTTTAGAGGAAATGTACTGGAGTTACAACAAGTTAATTTGTTCGGGTCAAGAGCGGGATTGGGTAGTGGGGATAAGGTACAGTTGTATATCGTGGAGCAAGATGAAGAGGGATTAAAATTGCCTGCAAGTGAGGATTTTTACCAGATGAGTAGTGATGCGGATGGGAATGTAAATTTTGAAGACGGGGAAAAGCATGTGTACCCGAATAACCCGATAAATATATATGGTTTTTGTTGTAGGGGAATGGAAGGAAATCCCGTGGATATTTCGAATGTCCCTGTGAGGGTGGAGGGAGAACAGAAGTCGGAGGATGCTTTATTGAGGTCTGATTTCTTATACGTGAAATCGGAAGGGCGTCATCGGGCAACTGATGACGCAATTTCGTTGGATTTTAGTCATCAGTTTGTAAAGCTGCAATTTCATTTTAGAACGGATACCCCGGAGACAGTTGATTTGGGGCAGATAACGGCTCTTGAGGTTTTAAATGTTGTTCGGGAGGGAAATTTTGACGTGACCACGGGTGAGTTGACGTTGGGAGATGCTGTTGATGATATACGGGCGCAACCGGCAAATGAATCGATGGTGATTGTTTTGCCTCAGAAGGTGAAAGGTGGGGATGTTTTGTTTCGTTTCGTTCAAAGTGGAAAAGAAAGATCATATTCGGTTCCGGCTGCGGGGATGTCATTGGAAAAAGGGAAATTATATAAATGTGATATTTTGATAAATCAATATCCGGGGGCAGGCGATAAAGATGTGGTGATTAGTACCCGGGTTGAGGATTGGGACGAGTCGGAACCGCCAATTTATATTGCGTTTGAAGACGGGCAGAATGTGGTGGCAACGTTAACGGGTGTTTCGAATGGGGTGGTCGTGAATCGGGCGGATTTGTATTTGTCTTCTGAAAATAAAGTCCATGAAAAGTTGAATATTCCCGTGATAGATAATAAAATGGAGTTTATGTTTCCGAGGGAAAAGGAGGGAGGAACATTGCAGTTGAATAAGGCTCATTTTTACACGGAGGCGGGAGATGAGTTTGATTATTATTTTAAGGATAAGGAGTTGTTGGGGGATAATTTGGACGAGTTGTCTTTGGTGGCACCAAAGGTCGGGGATGTTTGGGGAGATGGGGTGATCTTTGCAGTAGGCGAGGTGACGGGGTATGATGAAAATACATCTTCTTTTGTAACTGATGTAAAAGGAGTAAATGCCTATCGGGGACGGATGGTGTCAAATAAGGCGTTGGGGAAATTGGCTTGGTGTAAAAGTGGTGCCAAAGGAGAAAAGGTATCGGTGGGAGCGAATGATGAAAATAATGGTAAAACAAATATGGTTGCATTGGGAAATTTCATTAAAATAAATAGTGATGAATTGGAGAATTACCCGGCATTTATGGCTTGTGCTGATCTGGGGAAAGGATGGTATTTCCCGGCATATAACGAGATAAGGTGTATTGTGGCTAATAAAGATATGTTGAATGTCAAAATTGAAAAACAATTAGGAGATCCAATATCTCTTGTTGAGTTGTATGGGAGTTCTACAGAGAAGGGAGGGGAGCCTACGCACTATATTGGTCCTGATAAAATAGGGAAAACGGTATATCCATATACTAAGATGAGTTCAGCAAAAGTCCGTGCCGTTCGTGCCTATTAATGAAACTTCTCGTGGTGAATCAACGTAATCTTTTAAGATGAACTTGCGATATGACTGATACGTCATGATGTTGAGGGGAAACGCATTGTCTTTGTGATAAGGAGTGCATGGTGGGGAGAAGATAAATGTTTCGTCATCGTTTGCGATCCTCTTCATTAATTTCGGCTATACGCATGGGGATTTGAAAGGAAGAAACGGAATAAAACCCGCAAACCTTTTAAATTAAAGATTATAACTTTATATTTGCAAAAAAATTAAAACACATAACCATGATAATGCATAAAGTTACAACTTTAAATCAATTTATTATTGAACGGCAAGCCGAGATTCCCGGGGCTACCGGAGAATTTTCACGACTTTTGCACCATATAGGTATTGCTGCCAAAAAAGTTCACCGGGAGGTTAATAAGGCTGGTTTGGTAGATATACTTGGAAAGGTTGGTTCTATCAACGTGCAAGGAGAGGACCAACAGAAGTTGGATGTCTATGCCGACAAAACTTTTATGGATGAGTTGAGGGCGAGTGGCGAGTGTTGTGGGGTGGCTACCGAAGAAAATCAGGATATTGTGGTTTTCGAAGAGGGATTGAGCAAGGATGGAAAGTATATTATATGTATGGACCCGTTGGATGGATCGTCAAATATTGACGTGAATGTTTCCGTGGGTACGATTTTCTCTATTTATAAACGTATTTCTCCTATCGGGGAACCGCTCGTGATGGATGATTTCTTCCAGCCCGGAACGGAGCAGGTGGCTGCCGGTTATGTGATTTACGGATCATCGACCATGTTAGTGTATACTTCCGGTAACGGGGTGAATGGTTTCACGCTGGATACTTCTATCGGGGAGTTCTGTTTGTCTCACCCGAACATGCAGACGCCGGAAAGTGGAAAGATATATTCTATTAACGAGGGTAATTACGTGAATTTCCCCGTGGGTGTGAAAAAATTTATCAAGTATTGCCAAGAAAAAGATGAGGCAACGAAGCGTCCATACACGTCCCGTTATATCGGGTCTTTGGTGGCTGATTTCCATCGGAATATGTTGAAGGGTGGGGTGTTCCTTTACCCGCAAACAAGTTCTCATCCGACTGGGAAATTGAGACTGTTGTACGAGTGTAATCCGATGGCGTTTATTGCCGAACAATCCGGCGGGTTGGCCACGGACGGGGAGCGACGAATCATGGAGATAAAGCCGGAAGCACTCCATCAGCGGGTGCCGTTATACACGGGATCGAGGAATATGGTACAGAAGGTACAGGAGTTTCTGACATTCTTCAATAATATATAGAAATAAAGAACTTCAAATGGATGATTGTAACAGCGATCATCCATTTGAAATTAAAGAGGAAGTTAAAAATAAATCGAAAATATATGATAGCAAAACAATTAATTGAGCCAAAGAGCATTGTGGTCGTGGGTGGTTCCGATGACATTCACAAACCCGGAGGTACTGTGTTACGGAATTTGCAGGATGGGAATTTTAAAGGTTCACTTTACGTGGTGAACCCGAAGATGGATGAAGTGCAAGGAATTAAAGCGTATCGTGACGTGAAGGATCTTCCGGAGGTGGATTGTGCTATTTTAGCGATTGCCGCTAAATTTTGCCCGTCAACCGTGGAGGTGCTTGCTAAACAGAAGAACACGAAAGCATTTATTATTCTCTCTGCCGGATTCCATGAAGAGAACGAGGAGGGGGCTAAGCTGGAGCGTCAGATCGTGGAGACGATTAATTCGGTAGGAGGGTCATTGATCGGACCGAACTGTATCGGTGTTTTGACAAACCATTACAGTGGGGTGTTCACGAGCCCGATTCCGGAATTGAACCCACAAGGGGTGGATTTGATTTCCGGTTCAGGTGCAACGGCATTGTTTATTATGGACTCCGGAATGCAAAAAGGGATCAAGTTCAATAGCATGTATTCCGTGGGTAATTCCGCCCAATTAGGCGTGGAGGAGATTTTGGAATACATGGACGAGTCGTTTGATCCGAAGACGAGTTCGCGAGTGAAATTATTATACGTGGAGAGTATCGAGAAGCCGGAGAAGTTGTTGAAACATGCGTCTTCTTTGATTCGCAAGGGATGCCGGATCGCTGCTGTTAAGTCGGGAGGTTCTGCAGCCGGAAGTCGTGCGGCATCTTCTCACACGGGAGCTTTAGCTAGTTCAGATGTTGCCGTGGAAGCTTTATTCCGTAAGGCTGGGATCGTGCGTTGTAACGGACGAGACGAGTTGATGACGGTTGCCGGGATCTTCATGCACCCGGAAATGAAAGGTCGTAATATGGCTGTCGTGACTCATGCCGGTGGACCTGCTGTTATGTTGACGGACGCTCTTTCTAATGGAGGAATGGATGTTCCGCATATTGAAGGAGAGAAAGCACAAGAGTTGTTGGGGAAATTGTTTGCCGGGTCATCCGTGGGTAACCCGATTGACTTTTTGGCAACAGGTACGGCTGAGCAATTAGGATATATCCTAGATGCTTGTGATCGGGATTTTGATAATATTGACGGGATGGCGGTTATTTTCGGTAGTCCCGGTTTGTTCCCCGTGTTCGACGTGTACAATGTTCTTGACGAGAAGATGAAAACCAGCAAAAAACCGATTTTCCCGATTTTCCCTTCTTCCAAGATTGTGAAGGACGAAATTGCGGAATTCGTGTCTAAAGGTCGTGTTTATTTCCCGGATGAGGTGTTGTTTGGAAATGCCTTGTGTAAGATATACAAGACTCCTGCCCCGCAGCCGGAACATTTTGAAATGCCGGATATGGATGTGAAGAAAATTCGAGAGGTGGTGGATAACGCACAAAACGGTTATTTGTCTCCGGATGAGATTCATGCCTTGTTGGATGCTGCCGGGGTTGCGAGAGCTAAAGAGGGAGTATCTGATAACGAGGAGGAGATTGTTAAGATGGCAAAAGAGATTGGGTTCCCGCTGGTAATGAAAGTTGTTGGGCCGATCCACAAGTCGGATGTCGGTGGAGTCGTGTTGAACGTGAGCGACGAGGAGACGGTTCGGCGTGAGTTCAAACGGATGATGCAGATCAAGGATACGTATGCGATCATGTTGGCTCAACAGTTGAGCGGAACGCAAGTGTTTATCGGAGCTAAACGGGATGATAAGTTCGGTCACATGGTACTTTGCGGGTTGGGAGGTATCTTTATCGAGGTATTGAAAGACGTGAAGGCCGGATTGGCCCCGATGTCTAAAGATGAGGCTCACGGAATGATTAAAGAGTTGAAATCTTACAAGATTATACAGGGTGTTCGCGGACAAGAACCCGTGAACGAGGATAAATTTGCCGAAGCCGTGATGAGAATCTCTGCTTTGGTGAAAGTTGCTCCGGAAATTTTCGAGATGGACTTGAACCCGTTATTAGGAAATAAAGATAACGTGGTGGCTGTAGATGCTCGTATCCGTATTGAAAAATAGGGATTTCTCATGAAATCTTGGAAAAATTATAACCAGGAAGAGAGAAGAATGATCATTATAATAGGAGTATTGCTATTGGCGATACTCCTAAGTTTTGGTCGTATAAGCAGTAGTTGGAAAAAAGGGTTTGATTTTTTCTATTCCTCTCCCAAAGAGGAAGTGAATGAAGACGCCCAGTTGAACCAAGGCTTAGGTGAGAACGTGGATGCGTCAAGCGAGAGTGCTGAAAAATAATGTTTAAGACTCCCCGGAATGGCGTGGTTTTCCGGAGGATAGGTAAAGTATGTGTGATGAAAAAAAGTGATTTTATAGTTATCGGGTGTGTAATCGTATGCCTGTTGCCTTTCTTCGTGTCTGATTCCGTGTATTCTTTTTATAAAACATTTAATGCCGAGCATGGTATGATTATGAGCTTTTTGAAGTTTGCGATCTTATCGACATTGGGAGAATGTATCGGGTTGAGGATAAGTGCGGGGGTGTATAACCGGAAAGGTTTCGGGATCTGGCCTCGTGCTATCGTGTGGGGATTTCTGGGGATGGGAATCAGTATGGCCATGACGATTTTCTCAAGTGGGGTTCCGGTTTTTTTGAAGACGATGGGGATGGAAAATGCCATTACCGTGATGGGGGAGAGTTTGTCGTGGGATAAAGTGTTCGTGGCTTTTTGTATATCTGTGGCGCAGAACACGATTTTTGCTCCCGTTTTTATGACATTGCATAAGATTACGGATACACATATATTGACTCACGGCGGAACGTTAGCCGGTTTTTTTACCCCGATACAGATGGGGGAGATTATGGCCAATTTGAATTGGCGGGTGCAATGGAATTTCGTTTTCAAGAAAACAATTCCTTTTTTTTGGTTCCCGGCTCATACGATTACGTTCTTGTTGCCGGGTGATATGCGGGTTTTATTTGCAGCCTTGCTAGGGGTTGTCCTGGGAGTTTTGTTGGCTATTGCCACGCATAAAAAATAGGCGTCTATAACTTTTCGTCTTTCTTACCGTATAGTTTATAGTTGATAATAAGGTTTAATCACTATAAACTATATTTTTATGGATAAGAATAAGATTGAACAAAAGAAATCGGGGACAATGCAAGAGGGCGTGAAAAATGATACTACTTTACGTTTAACTGCCGACTTGGAAGGAAACTATTTACTGGATGAGCGGACTAGCGAGATGAAGTGGTTGGGGATTTTTTATTCTCCCGCAGGAGGAAGTGTTCACCGGGTTGCCAAGATGCTGAAGAAGAAGATCGGGGCGGATAAGGTGGATATGTTTTGCGTGAATGATATTCAGGTTGGCAAGTTGTTAGATTATAAAAATCTGATACTGGTATGCTCTTCTTTGGGACGTAGTACATGGGAAAGGGAGCAGAGGGATCGTTGGGCCAAGTTCTTCCCGAGTATGCGTAAAATTTCTTTGAAAGATCGGTTTGTGGCTCTTGTCGGTTTGGGGGATCACGTGACCTACCCGAAGAATTTCGTGGATGGAATGGGGTACATGGCGGAGTTAGTAACAGAACTTGGCGGAACACTTGTGGGGAAAACTTCGACGGATGGGTACGTGTACGAGGATTCCACTGCCGTGATTGATGACTTGTTTGTGGGGTTACCTTTGGATGAGGATTTTGAACCAGAAAAGACGGATACCCGAATAAGTAAATGGTTGGATATGGTGTTGCCGGAGTTTGAGAGGATTTAATTGTCAGTGGCGAGCTACAAGTCGTGGTGATGTTTGAATCATTAGCAGTATCGGAATTTGATAAATAAGGGTGTGGTAAGTTACATCCTTATTTTATTTTAAGGCATAGGCAGGAATTTGTTGAAAAAAAGAGTTACTTTTGAGGCAAGCGGTTTCATGGTTTATTGGTCTTTACCGTGTAATCGTGCTTATGTAGAACGCAAAATGTAATAAACATGATGAGAAGTATTGTATGCATACTACTCTTCTTGATGGGGAGTAGTGTATTTGCACAAAAGGCAAATTTTGAGGCTTGTGTCAAGTTTTCCGAGAGTAATCTTTCTGATTATGTCCACAGTTTATCGGTTTATCCCTCGTGGATCGGAAATTCTGATTTTTTCTGGTATTATTACACGACGGGTGACGGGACGGTGTATTATTTGGTAGATGCTAAGAAGGGGAAAAAGCAAAAATTATTTTCAACGGAACGACTTGCTGCAAGATTAGCGGAATTGACAGGTAAAACTGAAGATGTCCGAAATTTTAAATTGGGAGGGTTCCGTTTCGAGGAGGATAATCCTTATCGATTGATGTTTTCCAAGTACGGGAAAGATTTTGAATACGATGTGAAACGTGATGTCTTGAAAGAATATTCACGGGAAAGAAAAGAGAATCGCTTTAGTCGGGTTCCTTATTGGCAGCGTTGGTCCCCAGATAGTAATTATATGGTGTATGCTTACAAGCATAACGTGTATATGCAGGAAAAAGGAGACACGACTTCTTACCAGTTGACGACGGATGGAGAACGTTATTATTCTTATTCTTTTCAACGAGATAAGGATACGGACAAGAAGGAAGGAGCATCAATTACTTGGTCCGGGGATTCTAAGGTGTTCTATTCTTTGCGGCAGGATCGCCGGAACGTGGGTGAGGGATATTTGATCGATCATTTGGCGGAACCTCGTCCGACATTGAGAACCTATAAATTCCCGATGCCGGGAGAAAAATATGTCTACACGTATGATTTACATCTGTTTAATGCAGAAAAAAGATCGCATCAAGTGGTTGATATCGCGAAATATCCGGATCAGGAGGTAAAAGTGATACTTTTTGATTTTAATAAATACCCGGAATATATTTATTTTACCCGCAAGAGCCGGACGTGTGATGAAATGGATCTTTGTCGGGTAGATACTCGCACGGGGGAGGTTTTTGAAATTATTCACGAACGTTGTGAACCACATTTTACAGAACAATTATTTGAATGTCGAATATTGAATGGAGGGGAGGATATTCTTTGGTGGTCGGAACGTTCGGGTTGGGGGCAATATTATCTTTATAACAAGGACGGGCAGTTAAAGAATCCGGTGACAACGGGTGATTTCATGGCCGGGAGAATCACGGAGATGGACACGTTGGGACGTAGTTTCGTGTTTGAGGGGTATGGCCGGGAGAAGGGAATAAATCCGGAGTATCGTCTTTTCTATAAAGTGAATTTTGATGGTTCCGATTTGACGTTGTTGACTCCCGGAGACGGGTTTCATTCGATTGATCTGGCCAAGAACGGGAAATATCTGATTGATAATTATTCCCGGGTGGATCAGGAGCCGATTGCCGAATTGAGAGACACGAAGGGAAGGAAAATTATGGAATTGGAACGTCCCGATTTGCATTTGCTGTACGAGATGGGATGGAGGAAGCCGGAACGAATAAAAGTGAAAGCGGCTGATGGGATTACGGATCTTTATGGTGTGATGTATCGACCTTTTGATATGGACTCGACACGGAAGTACCCGATTATCATAAATGTGTACCCGGGACCGCAAGAGAATTTTGTTCCACAGTCTTTCACGTTGGATGATAATGGAAACGAGTCTTTGGCTCAGTTAGGTTTTATCGTGATTAATGTCGGTTTTCGGGGCAGTTGTTTTACCCGGGGACGGAATTACCATTGTTTTGGGTATGGGAATTTGAGGGATTATGCTTTGGCGGATTGTAAGTTCGTGATCGAACAGTTGGCTAATCGATATTCTTTTATTGATTTGGACCGGGTGGGTATTTACGGACATTCCGGGGGTGGTTTTATGGCTGCGGCTTCTATTCTGACGTATCCGGATTTCTATAAGGTTGCGGTTGCCGCATCCGGTAATCATGATAATAATATATATACGAAATGGTGGGGTGAAACTTATCATGGCGTGAAAATGCATGAGAAGAAGGTGGAAAAGCGGGATAGCGTGGTGTATTCGTTTGGATCCAAGATCCCTACAACGATTGAATTAGCTAAAAATTTGAAAGGTAAGTTGCTTTTGATAACGGGAGATATGGATATTAACGTGCACATGGCTCATACGATCCGGTTGGCTAATGCATTGATGCAGGCAAATAAACGCTTTGATTTGATGCTTATTCCCGGGGCAGATCACGGCTTGGGTTCTCCATATTATGTGAATCTTATCCGGTATTATTTTGTTGAAAATCTTTTAGGGCAGAGGCTGGATAATGTCGATATGGATGAGATTGATTGATAATGATTAAACGATCCTTTTTTGACAATTATTTTCAATAAGAAATTATTGGTAATTCAAAGATAACACTTTTTAGCCTAACCTAATTATCAGGTACTTAATTTTTTTGCATCCAT
>DYVS01000014.1:0-26725 GCA_020743075.1 Butyricimonas virosa
ATTTTATGAAATTCCTTGCCAAGCGAATACGTTATCCTTTGGAAGCGCAGAAAAAGAATATCACGGGAAAAGTGTTTGTGACGTTTGTAATAAATAAAAACGGAGAACCCGTAAACTTTAGAATTGCGAAGAGTGTTGATCCGTTATTGGATCGGGAGGCTATACGTGTTTTACAGTTGATGCCCAATTGGAAACCTGGGACACAGAGAGGAAATCCTGTCAGTGTCGAATATACTGTTCCAATTAATTTCCAATTACAATAGTTATAAAGATACAGACCTTTTGCTGTATATGATGGGGATTTTCTTGCTCCCTCCACCTCCCCCTTATACGGGGGAGAGCTGAGTTGATTATCGAGCGTTTTTTCCGGCAGTCACGATATACATATCGTCCACGTTCAAGTATTTTTGTGCCAGACGCATGATGTCTTTGGGGGTGCAGGAGCGGATCTTGTCGATAGTCTGGAGGTAGAATGTATTATCCAATCCGTAATTAAGCTTGTGTTTCAATGCATCGGATTGGGAGAAAACGCCATCCAATTCCCGCAGTAGTTCACCATTGAAATAACTTTTCACAAGGCTTAACTCTTCTTCAGGTATAGGTTCTTCTTGTAGGCGGCGAATCTCTTTTATACATTCTGTTATTGTGGCCTCTGTTGCGTCCGCGTTAACATCCGTGGCAATCATCCAGTGGGCGGCTTGCGGCATGGTAACGTTGTATGAACCGATACCGTAGGTGTATCCTTTTTCTTCCCGGATATTCGACATCAGGCGGGAGCCGAAATAACCGCCGAGAACCATATTCAAAAGTTGGAAATACGTGTAGTCTTCGTCCAGTAAAGTGACACCGTTTTTCCCGATTCGAATACTGGTTTGTACGGCATCGGGCTTGGATATATGATACTTACCGGGGCCACTCGGTTGTATGGTGTAAGTCTTGTCCGGTGGTAGAGGGTTACTACTCATCAGCGAAAAGGCTTGGCTTACTTCTTGTAACACCGTATCGCTGACATTCCCGCAGATCATGATTCTGCATTGTGATGCCTGCACTCTTTCCTGGTAGAAATCAAGTAATAATTCTGGTGTCACTTGATCGAAATCTTCCAGTGTGAAACAATTAGCGTAAGGATGTGCCTTCCCGTACATACGGTATATGAACTCCATTCGAGCAAGGTAAGATGTTTTTTCTATATTCACCAGATGCTGTTGTTTCCGGTTACGGATATACGTTTCCAGTTCTTTCTGCGGGAATGTACTTTCAAGTGTCATTTCTGCCAGCATACGAATGGTTTGCGAGGCGTATTTATTAAGCGAAATTAGGCTTAATTCTGCTTTATGTATACCACAATTAAAATCTACGTATGCTCCATGATAATCAAACAACTCGGCAATTTCGGCAGAGGAATGCTGACGGGTTCCCTCGTTAAGCATGTTAATCATACTTGATGCGATGACCGGACGGGATTGATTATAAATCCCGGCTGCGAGTACCACGTCCATCTTGAAAACTTCTTGATTAGGATCGTGGAGGTACACGATCTCGATACCATTGGGAAGCGTGATTTGTTGATGTTCCCACAATGAGGGGCGGGAAATTTCTGCAATAGAGGGTTCTATATTTCTATTCATAAAAGTAGCCATTATTTGTCTTTAAGATACCACAAGGTAGAGCAATTTTTTGCGGAGAATAATTCTCGTGCGGTCTGTTTTATCGAATCAAGAGATACTTCTGCGTATCGGGTACTCTCCGAATTAATCAGGTTAATATCTCCCAGATAGTCAAAAAACGCCAAGTTGGCAGATTTCCCTTGATAATTGATCTCGCTGTAAGAGATTCTGGCTTCAGTTTTGTTGATTACCTTTTGGAGTTCCCGTTCAGAAATCGGGTCTTCGATAAAATGGTCAATCTCGTTTTGGATGGCGGCTTCCGCCTCTTCTATCGCTACTCCTTCCGAGAGTTTCCCGGAGAAAATGAATAATCCCGGATCCATGTCCCCGGTGATATAAGCGTCTACCTCCGAGAATAATTTCCCGTTTTTAATGAGGTTTATGTACAAGCGGGAGGATTGACCGTTGGATAATATGTCCGAGATTGTGTCGCACGTGTAGAAATTATCCGATCGGCGGTCGCCCATATGATATACTTTGTATATTGCATCAGCCGGAACTTTGTTATGCTCGCATACGAGGCGACGCTCTTCGGTTTGTTGCGGTTCCATGGGTAATGCTTTTCTCTTATAACGGGCGGGAGGAATGTCCCCGAACCATTTTTTCACGAGTTCAAGGGCTTTCTCGTCAGTAATATTACCACTGATGCTTAGTATAGCATTATCTGGAGCATAGAAACGATGAAAGAAGTCTTCCACTTCTTCTAGGGATGCTCCTGCGATATGGTCAATGTTTTTCCCGATAGTAGGCCACTGATACGGATGTACCTTATAGGCTAAAGGACGTAATTTCAACCAGATGTCCCCGTAAGGATTATTGAAGTAGCGCTGTTTGAATTCTTCAATGACCACGTTGCGTTGAACGTCAAGTGATTTTTGAGAGAAATCGAGTGTCAGCATCCGGTCTGATTCTAGCCACAAGGCCGTTTCGATATTGGGAGCCGGAATCGTGATGTAATAATTCGTGTAATCGTTATTCGTGAAAGCGTTACTATCCCCGCCCGCTTTCTGAACGTGATAATCGTAATCTGCGATGTGTTTGGATCCCCCGAACATTAAATGTTCAAAAAGATGGGCAAAGCCCGTGCGATTGGGATCTTCATCCCGGGCACCTACTTTATAAAGGATGTTCACGGATACAAATGGAGTACTGGTATCCGTGTTACAGATCATTGTTAAGCCATTGTCTAGTGTGTGGCGTGTAAATTTTATCATAAATATAAATTCATTTTCATAGTTTCAGATCGCTCAATTTGCTCATCGTTTTGTTGAAATCAGCGATAATATCTTCCATGATTTCAGATACGGTTTCTTCTTTGTGCAACATGGATGCGATTTGCCCGATTTCTAACTCGCCTTCCGTCATGTCACCTTCGAAGATTCCTTTCTTAGCCCGTCCTTTACCAAGAAGTTCGGTTAATTGGGCGGTCTCAGCTCCGGCGTCTTCTAAAGCTTTTACTTGGTTGAAGAATTCATTTTTAATCAAGCGGGTGGGAGCGAGTTTTTTCAATGCCAGCATGGTACCACCTTCTTCCGTGTCGAATACCCGTTGTTTGAATGCCGGATGAGCGGAAGATTCTGTGGCAACAGCAAAACGGGTTCCGATTTGTACTCCTTCCGCTCCGAGAGTCATGGCGGCTACCACGGATTTTCCAGAGGATATTCCCCCTGCGGCAATAACAGGTAGGGAGCAGGATTCCACTACATTAGGAATCAAGGTGAGCGTGGTTGTTTCTTCCCGTCCGTTATGTCCCCCGGCTTCAAACCCTTCAGCAACAACCGCATCTACTCCTGCCTCTTCGCATTTTTTTGCAAACAGTGCGCTACTGATCACGTGTACTACGGTGATGCCATGCGATTTTAACAAGGGGGTCCATTTCTTTGGGCTTCCGGCAGAGGTGAAGACAATTTTAACGCCTTCTTGGATGATAATATCCATAAGTCGGTCAATTTCCGGATAAAGTAACGGAACATTGATCCCCCACGGTTTCTCTGTGGCCTCTTTCATTTTCCGGATATGTTCCACCAGCATTTCCGGGTGCATGGAACCGGCACCTAGTAATCCTAATCCCCCGTTGTTACTTACTGCGGAGGCTAGGCGCCATCCGCTACACCATACCATACCCCCTTGAATAATCGGGTATTTTATATTGAACAGTTTAGTTACTCTATTTTCCATGATGTATAAATAAAATCGTTTGTAATCATCTCTTGTAAAAAATTAGCTATAAGGATGTCCCCTAGCTATAAAATCACTCTTCAAGAAAGACGTGACATTAAACAAAGATAGAGAAAAATGCTGCTGTTGAAAAGCATTTCCCGTATTTTTAAAGAATAACAATGATTCTCTATTAAAAATAAATACTATTTTTGTTGCAAAATAAATTATTTACTTAGATGTGAAGAGGTAAAGGTGCGTGGTTATAGGAAAACATTATTTATTTTCTTCATTTCTATAAAAAATAAATTCAAATGACAGAAAAGCTTACTCTTAGAGACAATGCAGCCGTTCGGTGGGCCGCTTTATTGTTGCTGGCATTAGCCATGTTTTGTTCATACATATTTATGGACATTTTATCACCGATTAAAGATTTGATGCAGTCGGAACGTGGTTGGGATTCGTTGGCATTTGGAACAATGCAAGGTTCTGAAACATTCTTGAATGTATTTGTATTCTTTTTAATTTTTGCCGGTATCATTCTTGATAAAATGGGTGTTCGTTTCACGGCTCTTTTATCAGGTGGTGTAATGTTAATCGGTGCGGTTATTAAATGGTATGCTGTTGCAGAAGGTTTCAAGGGAAGCGGGTTGGAAGCATGGTTTACGAACAATTTGAATTACATTCCGGGTTTTGACGAGTTGGGAATCTCCCCGTTTTACCAGGGAATGCCGGCATCTGCTAAACTGGCAGCGGTTGGTTTCATGATATTCGGCTGCGGTGTGGAGATGGCTGGTATCACGGTATCTCGCGGTATCGTGAAATGGTTTAAAGGACGTGAAATCGCTTTGGCAATGGGTTCCGAAATGGCATTAGCGCGTTTGGGAGTTGCCACGTGTATGATTTTCTCTCCTTTCTTTGCGAAACTTGGTGGACAGGTTGATGTTTCCCGTTCTGTTGCTTTTGGTGTGGTGTTGTTGATGATCGCATTGATCATGTTCATCGTTTATTTCTTCATGGATAAGAAATTGGATGCACAAACAGGTGAGGCAGAAGAAAAAGATGAACCTTTTAAGATCAAAGATATTGGGAAAATTTTGTCCAGTGGTGGTTTCTGGTTGGTTGCATTACTTTGTGTATTATATTACTCGGCTATTTTCCCGTTCCAAAAATATGCGGTTAATATGTTGCAATGTAACTTGTCATTCACTCCTCCCGCCGAAGGCTCTTTCTGGGCAGGAAATACGGTGACAATTATCCAATATTGTATCATGTTGGTCGTTGCAGCTACAGCATTTGCATTTAACTTCACAAGCAAGAAGTCGTTGAAAACTTTGTTGTTAACTATCTCTGTCATCGGTTTGGTTGTATTCTGCTACATGGGCTATATGCGTCAGTCGGCAGAGACTATTTTTGCCGTGTTCCCGTTATTGGCTGTAGGTATCACGCCGATTCTTGGTAAAGTGGTTGACAATAAAGGTAAGGCTGCTTCCATGTTGATGTTCGGTTCTATTTTGTTGATTGTATGCCATTTGACATTTGCATTCATATTACCTTTGTTTAAAGATAGTGCAATCGGAGGTGTTTTGATTGCGTACGTGACAATCTTGATTCTGGGTGCATCATTCTCGTTAGTTCCGGCTTCATTGTGGCCTAGTGTTCCGAAGTTGGTTGATCAGAAAGTGATAGGTTCAGCTTACGCTCTGATCTTCTGGATTCAAAATATCGGGTTGTGGCTTTTCCCGTTATTGATCGGTAAAGTGTTGGATAACACGAATCCTCAAGTTGTAAATGACTTGAAGAATCATGTGATCACCCCGGAACAAGCTGCTGTTTCCTATAATTATACGTGGCCTCTTGTCATGTTGGCTTGCTTGGGAGTTGCCGCTTTGATTATTGGTATAATCCTGAAACGTGTTGATAAGGTGAAAGGTCTTGGTTTGGAATTACCAAACGTTCAGCAGTAAGAAGAAAATAGATTGTATTCATATTAAAAATGTCCACCTCAAACGAGGTGGACATTTTTAATTTAGAATCTATCTTGTGATTTATATTTTTTTCTCGATCCTATACACGTTCCGATCGCTGGCACTTCGAGAAACTAATTCTGCCAAAAAGCCGGCTAAAAAAAGTTGTGAACCAATGACCATGCAAGTCAGTGCGATATAGAAATAAGGATTGTTCGTTACTAGAGGGGCCCTCAAATTGTGGGCCACGGCGATCAACTTTTCAACACCAATCCAAGCGGCGGCACAGAATCCGATAATGAATAACAATGTTCCCAGCGCACCGAATAAGTGCATCGGTTTTTTAGCGAACCGGGTAATAAAAGTTACGGAAAGTAAGTCGAGAAAACCGTTAATAAACCGGTTAAGCCCGAATTTTGTAACCCCGTATTTCCGGGCCTGATGATGAACCACCTTTTCCCCGATCCGGGTAAATCCGGCTTGTTTGGCTAGAATCGGGATGTAGCGGTGCATTTCCCCGTACACTTCGATATTCTTCACCACCGTGTTTTTATAAGCCTTCAATCCGCAATTAAAGTCGTGTAACTTTATGCCGGAAAACTTTCGGGCGGTAGCGTTGAAAAGTTTTGTTGGTAGCGTTTTGGTTATCGGGTCATACCTTTTCTTTTTCCATCCGGAAATCAAGTCATAATCTTCTTCCATGATCATGTGGTAGAGTTCCGGAATCTCATCCGGGCTATCCTGCAAGTCTGCATCCATGGTAATAACCACGTCTCCTTGCGCATCCTCGAAACCACAATGTAACGCTGCCGATTTCCCGTAATTACGGCGGAATTTAATGCCTCGTACACGGTTATCTTGCGTGGACAGTTGTTCGATTACTTTCCACGATTTATCGTTACTCCCGTCATCTACCATGATAATCTCGTAGGTAAAATTGTTCGCTGCCATGACTCTCCCTATCCATGCTAAGAGTTCAGGCAACGATTCCTCTTCGTTATATAACGGTATGACTACTGAAATATCCATGTTTAAAATTCTTGCGGGTTAAACGGTAATTTACTTCTTCTGACCAATCCGGCTATAAATAGCGAGAAGGCTGCTCCTACGAGGATTCTATTGAATAGTTCTCCGAAAGCAATACTGACGGGGACAAAATATATATCCATGTTTTCTTCGAGCATTTTGAATAGTGGGGAGTTCTGTCCGGTAATCTTTAGCGTGTTTATTGTCACGTTTTTGAATTCCGTCAGCAAATCTGCGTTGAACGAGTATAAAAAGAATACGTACACGGCATAGCATAACGAGGCAACACAAAGAATATATATTCCTGTTTTCAGTGCTTTCCCGTAAGAAATGACACCAGCCAGTTGTTCATCCCTGTATTTTCGGACACCCATGAAAATCCCGAAAATTGTCAGCATCATAATGATATTATGGAATTGGGCATTCACCACGATGCCTTTGCCTGCCAAGATAAATAACAAGGATGCGAAGATGAAGGTTGCTCCAATCAGGCACCCGAATATAGAATTCTGTTTAAAGAATGGCTCGTTATTTTTTTCCATTTCATTGTTCTCCTTTAGTATAGTTGGGCGGGACCTCTTAACGAGATCATTTCTCCGACCTGAGGTTTTTCGTCGTTCCCCATATAGTTATATTGCAACAATTTGGCGAGTTTGATTCCGTATATCTGGGAGATCATGTACATGGTGTCTCCTGCTTTTGTTTTATGGAAGGTGTAACCCTTGGGGGCTTTGTTCTTTTTCTTTGCCAAGAACACGTGCATCCCCGTGCGGATCGAGAGTTCGTTTTTATCGTTGTATCTCAATAATTTTTTCAATGGGATGTTGAAATACTGGGCAATGCTTTCGAACGTGTCGCCTTCTTTCACTTTCACGGAAGGGATCTTGTTGATGTATACCACTCGGCTTTGGTAGTTTTTGCTTTCGCTGAGTTTGTAGTTTAATTCATTGGGTAGTGGATGTATTTTTTTGCCCGGGCGATCGAATTGATATAACTCTTCTTCCTCGATAATTTTAATGAGTTTCTGTGCGTAATCGGAAGCGGTTGCATACCCTGCTTTTTTCAATCCTTTTGCCCAGCCTTTATAATCTGTTTTGGGCAGATCGAACAAGAAGGCGTAGCGGGGGCGAGTGAGTAGGAATTCACTGTGGTCTATCCATGATTCTTCCGGATTCCGGTATTTCCGGAAACATTCATTTCGTTTATCATCATCCATGGTGAAGCTGGCCCCGTTCCAGTTGTGGCATTTGATACCAAAATGGTTATTGGCATTGACGGCCAGCTTGGAAGTTCCACATCCGGATTCCAACATTCCTTGTGCCAATTTGATACTGGCGGGAATTCCCGTACGATCCATCTCTTCGATGGCGATGTTTTTATATTTTTTGATGAACGCTTTGCGACTGTCCGTAGAAGCTCCACATATGTTAACACATATAAAACTCAAAAATAAAATAACGTAAATCTTGCTCATAGTTTCCGATAATGTTTTATATTGGCGGTAAAATTACGAAAAAAAATAGAATGGAGAAAGCGGAATTGAAGATTGATTACACGGTGTACCGGGAATCTTACCCGGAAGGATACGAGGATTTGTGTCGTGCGGCTTTGGAGGTCACGAAAAATGCGTATTGTGTGTATTCCGGTTTTGCCGTGGGGGCCGCCGTGCTGATGAATAACGGCGAGGTCGTTTGCGGTACGAATCAGGAAAATGTTGCTTATCCTTCTGGTTTGTGTGCCGAGCGGACTGCTTTATTTTATGCCTGTTCCGCTTACCCGGAGACGGGAATCAAAGCGATCGCCATTGCAGCCCGGGATCATGGTGTGGAAGTGGAGGATAATGTCACACCATGTGGGGCTTGTAGGCAAGTGATGGTAGAGATTGTTCAACGCTATAAAGCGGATTTTGATGTTATTATGGTTGGTCGGAAACGGACAATTTTGATCAAGGCCAGCCAGTTATTGCCTTTTTCGTTTGTCATGCCTTAATATGCCTGTTTAAAGAGAATGGGTTTTGGGTTTTATTAAACCAGAATTAGGTGTAATGCAGTTGTAATCTAATGGAGAACAGTACCCTTTTTCGTTGATTATTCAAAGATGAGCCGTTGCTTCTCCTGTCGCCGTTATATAAGCTCTGTTTAAGCTTTGAGGAATCTTCGAAAGAGGGGTAGTTTTTCCATTCGTTCTCTTCTTGTTCTCGGTTTGATTTGTTATGCTTTGCTGTTTCTATCTTGTTTGTCAATGCTTGGCTTTACATCTGTTCGTTATGCGGTCGTTATGTATGCGTTAAAGTGGTGTTCTATACTAACGGAGACTTATCGAAGACATAACGAAGCGATAAAGGACGGGTGTAAGCGTGAGTATTGAGAAAAAAGAGAGAAAAATAATCTGTTTTTAAGTTTTGAAGTAATACTTTTTTCTAGTTGAGGTGACTTAGTTTAAAGATGTAGAAAAGACTAAATTGAGTATAAAAGGCATGAAATAATAAAATATTATTACTTTTGTAATTATTAAACGATCGTTTGATGATATTAAGTTTTAATATCAAGTCTTATTTCCTTTAGCTCTTATTACTAAACCACTACACTTTTCTTTATCCACTTATAATACTACATCATTAAACGATCGTCTTTTGATATCGTATTGTGTTGTGGGGATTATAGACGGATGGATGTGAATCTTTTGTAGAAAAGATTTTTTGGAATATATAATATGCCCATTATGATGGTGGAAGATAAGGATGTAGAAGGTTTACGGCGGGGTGATAGAGTTTGTTTTGAGAATATATTTAATCGGTATTCTCCGGATTTGTATGTAGTTGCTTATCGTATCACGGGAAATAAGGCGGTAGCGGAAGATGTTGTGCAGGATTTCTTCGTGAAGTTGTGGTTGAACCGGGAAAAGGTGCTGATATATAAATCCTTCCGTTATTATTGTTTCTCTGCAATACATTATGCCTCATTAAATGCGACAAGGACGAAATACAGGGATGCGGAATTGTCAGAGGAATTAGAGGATCCTTCTTGTGTAGAGTATGAAATGGAACGGGCAGAGTTAAGCGAAAAAATTCATTTGGCAATTGATTCTTTGCCGGAAAAATGTAAAGCAATTTTTGTGGATGCCTGTATCGAGGAATGTAGCTATGTAGAGGTGGCACAAAAGTATGATCTGTCGGTAAATACGGTAAAAGTACAAGTAAGTAAAGCGTATCGGATTTTACGGGAAAAATTGACTAAAGAACAATTTTCTATTTTTTTGTTGATTTTTCTGAAATCCGAGTAATACTTTTTTCAAGTTGATGTGACTTGTTAATGAAAGGCTATTTGAATATGGAAGAATACAGATCAAATATGAATATTCTGAAAGAGGTTTTACGAGGGAAACGTCCTCATGATGACGTGGAGTTCGTGGCGTGGTTGAAGGAGTCTGGGGAGCACGAGAAGTGCTACGAGGAGGCTTTACAACAAGCCGCAAGCGATTTGAGGATTAAAAAATCGTTTAATCGACAACTGGTGTGGAATCGGGTGTCGGATAAAACCCGGAAGGAGGAACGGGTGCGAGTGTTGCGACGTTCTTTTGTGCGTTATGCTGCCGTGTTGTTGCCGTTTGTGGCTTTGTTTGCTTGGTGGTTACTGAAGACCGGTGAAGTGGAATCAAAAGTGGAGGTTGCTGCTAACGAGGAAGGGATCATGTTATTCCTTTCTAACGGGGAGCGGGTGAATATTAGCCAGTTTGACTCGACCGGAGTGTTGGAAAAGAATGGGATGAAAATCATGATGAGCGAGAAGAGGGATCAAATTGTGTACGAGAATCAACACGATATTTCAGAAGAATTAATATATAATACATTGAGTGTTCACGCCCGGGCGGAATATTGTTTGACCTTGGAAGACGGTACAAAGGTGTGGTTGGCGGCAACCTCCCGGTTAAAGTATCCGGTTAATTTCGTGGGGACTTCCCGGGAAGTGTATTTGGAGGGGGAGGCATTTTTTGATGTGGCAAGGGATACGTCAAAACCTTTTATTGTGAATTGTGCTACATTTTCGGTGAAGGCTTTGGGAACATCTTTTGACGTGAGTTGTTATGCCGATGATGAATTTGGTTTGGCAACTCTTGCATCGGGGAAGATTGAAGTCGCCCTTGGTGATCAGAAAAAAATATTGAGTCCCGGGGAACAGGCTTTGATCAAAGAGCAATCTTTGTCGGTGAAAGAGGTGAATATTTTGCCTTACACCTCTTGGATGGAAGATCGACTTTACTTTTTTAATGAAAAGTTGGAGTCAATTATGAAACGGATGGCTCGTTGGTATGGGATCGAGGTGTGTTATGCGGATCCAGACATTCGGGAGTTGCATTTTACAGGGAATGTACCCAAGTATACCGATATTGAAAAGGTGTTTGATATACTGGAGTTTGCGACTCATCTGAATTTTTCGTTAGAAAAGGGTAAGGTACTCATTTCCCGATCGAAAAAATAAGGAATTTTTGAATAAAAATGTGTGGTATTGGGCGTGAAAATGTTCAATAGTAGGGATGTTATATACTAATATTTTTTAATCATATAAATTAAAACCAATAGCTTATGATGAAAAAAGTTGTGATTCAATCACGGAGATTCTTGTTTATTTTCGTGACTCTGTTGCTGGCTTATGGGACCGTTCTAAGGGAAGAGGTTTCAGCACAAACGCAACAAATGAGTGTGAAGTTTGAAAATATGTCTCTTTTAGATGCGTTGGGACATTTGAGTAAACAAACAGGCGGGAAGATATTGTATAATCATGAACGGATTGATAAATCTGTGAAGGTTAATGTGGTGTTGACCAATAAAACACTTCCTGAGATACTGGATAAATGTTTGCAGGGAACAAAATACATGTACAAGGAAGTAGATGGGGTTTATGTTATTTCCGAGAAAGAAGAGGTGGTTGTTCCGGAAAAGAAAGAGATCGTGGTGAAAGGAAACGTAAAGGATGAGAGGGGAGAGCCAATGCCGGGGGCCACGATTATATTGAAGGGGACGACGATCGGTATAACTTCTAATGAGACTGGTGATTTTACCTTACTTTTACCGGCGAAGGATTCGTTGGTATTGCTTGTTTCGTTTATCGGTTATGAAACACAAGAAATAAAAGTACAGGGGGACAAGAAGTTGAATATACGGATGAATGTGGAGACGAGTGCTTTGGAAGATGTTGTGGTAACGGGATATGCTAATATCGATCGAAAAAGTTTTACGGGAAATGCTATTAGCGTGAGTAAAGAGGAATTACTGAAAGTTTCCAAGTCAAACGTGATTCAAGCGTTACAAGTTTTTGATCCCTCTTTTAGAATTAAGGAGAATAATAAATGGGGATCAGACCCGAATGCATTGCCGGAGGTGAATATCCGGGGGACTTCAAGCACGGGAGTCAAGGCATTGGATGCAGATCCGCTGGATAAATCAAATTTGAAGAATAATTCTAACTTGCCGACATTTATTATGGACGGTTTCGAAATTACAGCGGAAAAATTGTATGATTTTGATCCCAATAGAATTCAGAATATTACAATATTGAAGGATGCTGCTGCAACTGCGATTTACGGTTCTCGTGCTGCCAATGGGGTGGTGGTAATTACGACCGTAGCTCCGAAGGCCGGACAGTTGTCTGTAACATACAGTTTGACCGGGACAATTTCTACTCCTGATTTGAGTGATTATAATTTGATGAACGCTAGAGAATTGCTGGATACTGAAATTGCGGCAGGTTTTTATGAGGCTGAGACTTTTCCCGAGTTGTATTCTAAACGGGAGGAATTGTTAGCTAAAGAGGCAAATATAGCACGGGGAGTGAATACTTATTGGTTATCGCAACCTTTACGTACAGAATTCAACACGCAGCATAGTTTGTACATGGAAGGAGGGGCTCAAGGTTTACGATATGGGATTGATTTTAGCTATCGGAATGATAAAGGAGTGATGAAAGAATCTTTCCGAAAGAGAATGGGGGGAGGATTTTCGATTAATTACCAGATTAAAGGATTGTCCATGCGAAATTATATCTCTTATAGCGTGATGAATTCAGAGGATTCTCCATATGGTTCTTTTTCTAGTTATGCATCAGCATTGCCTTATGATCGTTATAAAGATGAAAATGGGGTAATTGCCCAAAATTTGCCTCAATGGCATAATAGATCCGGGATGACAACTGAGGATTTGGGACGAGTAAATCCATTGTACGAGTCAACTTTGAATAATTTCAGCGGATCGAAATATGAGGAACTAATTGATAACTTTGGTGTGAATTGGATGTTTGCCGAGCATTTTCAATTAAAGGGTGATTTTAGTGTGACTCGCCGTTTTTCTACGACAGAACGTTTTATCGATCCCAAGTCTTTACAAAACAAGAATGAATCATTGTCTGTGAATAATATGTCTTCCGGTTCATATAATTTGAGTAAGAGCGAGGAACTTAGTTGGAATACCAATATTTTGTTTGCATATAATCAAATGGTGAATAGGCATAATATAAATTTGACAGCCGGGATGAATATTATGGCAAATAAAAGCGAGGGGACTTCCAGTCAATATAAAGGCTTCCCGTCCGGTTCATTGAACTCTATTAATTATGCAGAGGAAATATATGAAAAGCCAACTGCTAATGAACGTTTGAGTAGAATGGTTGGTTTCCTAGCCGGATTGAATTACACGTATAATAATATTTATTTGTTGGATGCTTCTTGTCGTTTTGACGGTTCTTCAGATTTTGGTAAGGATAAAAAATTTGCTCCTTTCTGGTCGGCTGGGCTCGGTATTAATATTCATAACTATGAATTTATGAAACAACAAGGTGTGTTGTCGACATTGAAGTTACGTGCTTCTTATGGAGCCACGGGTAAGGTGAATTTCCCTCCGTATGTAGCGAAAACAACCTATGAGGTCTTAACAGATCAATGGTATCGTACGGGATTTGGTGCATTACTGAAAGCTTTGGGTAATCCGGCTTTATCTTGGGAGAAAACGAAAACTTTTGATGCCGGATTCCAATTAGGTTTTATGAATGACCGTTTGTTTATCACGGGAAGTTGGTATCACAAGAAAACCACAGGTTTGATAACCACGGTGGCTATTCCCACATCTTCCGGTTTCAATGATTACTATGATAACATGGGTAATGTTTTGAATAAAGGTATTGAGTTGGATGTGAAATACGAGATTGTAAGAAGTCAGGATTGGAATTTCTCCGTGTATGGAAATTTGTCTCATAATGAAAATGAAATATTAGCAATCTCTGAGGCGTTAAAACGGTATAATGACCGGGTAAATCAGTATTACCAAAGGAGTTCGAGTTTGAAATCATCTTCGGAAATTTTAACAAAATATGAATAAGGAGGTTCTAATACGGCCAAATATGGAATGAAGTCTTTAGGAATTGATCCGGCAAACGGTAAAGAGATGTTTTTAAAGAAAGATGGGACTATTACTTATACTTGGTCTGGTGACGAGATGGTAATTATCGGTGATACAGAACCGGATGCACAAGGTTCTTTCGGGTTTAATTTACGCTATAAGAATTTGTCATTGTTTGCTTCGTTTATGTATAAGTTTGGGGGAGATGCTTATAATTCTACTTTGGTGACGAAGGTTGAGAATGCTAAGATTTACGAGGAAAATGTGGATAAACGTGTTTTGAGACAAAGATGGCAAAAACCAGGAGATAACGCTAAATACAAGGATATTAAAAATCAGGATGGGTACACAAAACCAACCTCTCGTTTTATGCAGAAGGATAATGAGATTAGTTTGAATTCTATTACATTAGGTTATGATTTGGATTCTAAATTCTTACGAAAATATAAATTTGGCTTGGTTCGTTTTGAATTAGGTGCAAATGAATTGTTCCGAATCTCAACGATCAAGCAAGAACGGGGAACGGAGTTTCCTTATGCCCACTCGTATAATTTCTCTATTAAAATTAATTTCAATTAATGCGATGAGTATGAAAAACAAAATATTGTTACTATTGTTTTTACCGCTATTGTTTGGATGCAATGGTTGGTTGAATGTCACTCCGCAATCGGAAGTTGATGAAGAAGACCTTTTTGCAGATGGGGATGGGTATCGTAATTCGTTGAACGGTGTTTATTCCCGGATTTCGGAATCGGATATGTATGCTCAACAATTGACTTGGGGATTTATGGATGTGCTGGCTCAGTATTATAATTTTGACAAGATGAATCAATACGGGGCTTATCCTAAAGCTTACAAAGGTGATTACGATAATAATGAGGTGAAAGGGATTTTAGAGAATATTTGGCAGGGGGCTTACAAGTCAATAGCAAATTGTAATAATTTGATTCAGAATATAGATAAGGAGGATGTTACGAAATTTCTGGGGCGTGAAGGAGAAAAGAATATGTTAAAGGGGGAAGCTTTGGCTTTACGAGCTTTTTTGCACTTTGATTTACTACGCTTGTTTGCTCCCGTGGCTGTTGAATTAAATGGGGATAAAACGGGATACGTGCCTGTTGATGATAATAACGAGTATCTTCCTTATTGTGAAACTCATCCTGCCGTGTTCCAGAAACGGGAGAATGTGCAAGATTATTTGGATAAAGTTATTCGGGATTTAAAAGATGCCAAAACTTTATTGGCCACGTTCGATACCGTTTCATCGGTAAGAAAGGATCAATTGAAAACAACTAATCGTTTGTTGGGAACAGCTGGGGCAGTAGAGGATTTGTTCTATTGTTTCCGGGGATTCCGTATGAATTACTATGCGGCAACCGCAATGTTGGCTCGTGTATATAATTATAAAGGAGAGTTGCAATTAGCGGCAGAACAAGCTCAGGAAGTGATAGATAACGGGTCGTTTCCAGTTAAGGGAGATTATGCTAAACCCAAGCAATATGAGGATGTTATATTTGCATTGAGTAATCGGAAATTGACGGAACTTTTTGAGGCTTATTATACCGGAACCAGTAAAGTGTTGTGTGTGTCAAACACGGCGTTAAATAAGATATTGGGGCCTGATACTTATGATTATCGTGGGTACTATCATTTGCAAAATTTGGATGGAGCGAATAAAGTGAGTAAAAAGTATCTTCCTGTAAGTTCTGATCAGGGAACTATTCCGAATGAGATCATCCCGCTTATTCGTACAAGTGAGATGCAGTATATTGCAGGAGAGTATTATGCCTCGATTAAAGATTATGCGACGGCAGCTTCTCGTATCACGCTGGTAAAGCAGGCATCGGGTGCTTATACTCCGGTAACAGTACAAAGTCTTGAGGATTATCATAAAGCATGGATAAATGATGCTTATCGTACGTTTATTGGTGAGGGACAGTTGTTTTTCCTGTATAAAAAGTTGGGAACCGAATTTTATTCGGGCATGAAGGATGGTGCATTTGTTTTTGAGATACCGGATAGTGAAGATGTAACTTTAAATCAATAGGAAAATAATGGTCACTAAAAATATAGAGATTATGAAAAGGCAGTTTATCTTTTTGTTTCTTCTTTTGGCCGTTTTCGGATGTAAGGAAGATGAGTTCGATACATATAATAGTGTTAATTATCTGAGTTTTTATAATAATCCGGCGACGGATAGTATCGTGGAAACCTTCTTCTTTCATCAGGGGAAGGATGCGATTGAAGTTTCCGTGAAATTTAATTTGGGAGGTCAGTTGTTGACCGAGGATTGTCCGATTAAGTTGAGTGTGGTAGATTCTTTATCAGGATTGTTGAAAGATGGTAAAGTGGTAGCTCCGCTTTCAGATGCGGATTTTGCATTCTCGAATGCGATGATTTTTCATAAAGGTGTGAATGTTGATTCGACGTTTGTCATATTGAAAAAAACGTCCAAATTGGAGGAGGCTTATTGCCGGGTTGTATTGCAAATTGAGCCGAATGAATTTTTTGAAGTAGGTGAAACTGTTTATAGTCAGGCAAAGATATATTTTACTTCGGCGATTTCAATTCCTCAATGGTGGGATGAGACGATTGATAAATATTATTTAGGTGAATTTACTCCCAAGAAATACGAGATTTTTTGTCGGGAAGTGGGGGTGACTGATTTGACGGATGTCGAGGAAAAATATATACGGGAGTATGCTTTGAAGTTTAAACGTTATTTGGAGGCACATCCTGAATACGAAGAAGATGGAACTAGAATAACAGTGACGGTAATCGGATAAAATGAATGTTATGAGAAAGATATTAATATTGTGTCTTGTGATTGCATGGAGCATAACAGGATGTTACGAGGATAAAGGCGACTATGATTATCGCAATTTGGCCGAGGGAACAATTGGGAATGTCAACGGATCGTATCGTGTGTCTGTTGGAGATACGTTGATTATTGAGCCAGAGATTGTGTTTGATTTCGAAACGAAGGTTGGGCTAAAGTACGAATGGTCCGTGGAACTTGATTCTGTGTTTTCTCGTGAAAAAAATATAGAATATATTATTCCTTTGGATGCTCCGGAGGAGATGAAATGGGTATTGCAGGTAACTGATACATTGAGTGGGTTAACTTTTATGACTCAGACAATGATAAGAGTTAGTTCACTTTATTCCGATGGTTTTTTGATTTTATCGGAAAAAAATGGAGTGTCATCATTAAGTTTCTTGAAAAGAACTAGAGAGGGATGGGATCGGTGTATCTATGATATTTATGAAGGTATTGAGGGCGTTTCTTTGGATGGGAAACCGATACAGATCCACTTGCATGATTTAGGAAATCAGACGGATGAACATATCATGTTAGTGCAGGATGATTTTTATAAATGTATCGATTTGAATGGTGCTAATTTGGAAAAATCGTTGGAATTATCGAAAGAATTTCAAGTGATCCCGGAGAACGTGAGACCTAAACAAGTATTCTTTGATGATTGGTATAGTTTCTTGCTGGCCGAAGATGGACGGGTATTCGGTCGTAAGAATTTTAGTTCGGAAGCTTTTCATACGGGCTATTTCTCACAATATCCGATGGTGTATATGGAACCTGATGGTGTGGGAGAAGAGGTTGAGGTTGCTCATCAATTAAATGCAGATCGTTTTGTATATGATATGAATACAGAAAATGGGTATGTATTTGTGTATGAAAAAGAGAGGAAACGGTTCTTGTATATCCGGGGAGCTTCCAGCTATGGAACGATTGGAGAACCGAAGTGCGCCGGTTATCCGAATGGATTTATACCTATGGATAATTTGGGAGATAATGAGTTGATAGCAACAAGTGGATACTGGTGGAATGACTATTATATTCCGGCTGGCGGGTTGTATAATATCATTAAACGTGTAGATGGAACTTACGTGGGACAGATGTTGCAAACAGATGATCCAGAAGATATTGTGGCTGAGTCTCAACGGGAATTTAAGGGGGATATGATGAATGACAATATATTATTATTAATCCCGGATAATGGTCGAGGACGGGGATTTGGTTGCCCATACGCTTTTATTGCTTCCGGTAATGTTTTGTATTATTTTGGAAAAGATGCAGAGGGTGAGATCGTGCCGGAACGGTATTATGGCTTCCCCGCAGAAATTAGAGCAATAGAGGATGAGTTTTACTCTAACGAATATTTGTGTGTTGGATTAGCCAATGGAGAAGTTTATCTTTTGAAGATTAATTCAGAGGGATTTGCGTCAGATGAGGCAGGACGTTTGGTCATGAAGATGGATCAAAATGTTGGCTTGGTAAAACAGATTATTCATAAAGCAGCGGAATAGTATGAGGTATATATGGCTTTTTGTAATCCTCTTGTGCGGATGTGCGGGACAATCGTCTTTAAACGTACAGGGAGACTATCGTAACGTGCTGAATATATCCAATTGGCCTCAAGGTATTAGGGAAGGGATTTCTCTCTTCTCAGATATGGGGGCATGGCATGGATTTTCCTTTATCCCGGATAGTGCCGGGATGGCGGGAGGTTTTTCCGGTCCCATGTCTATGGCATCTAACTATGCCGTGGGTTCTTATACGGCGGTAGCATCAGTTGTTGTTAACGGGGTATTACAGGAAGCGACGAATGCTATCGTTGAAAAAAGTTATTTCCCAGGTCGGATGATTCAGTCTTTTACTTGGGAAACTTTAACCTTGACACAGGAGATTGTTTTCGTGAACAATCGGACTTCTTTGTTGCGGACTCGGGTCCGCAACATGGGAGGTCCTAAAGAGGTTAAAGTTACTTATGAAGGGAGCTTTTTTACTCAATATTTTCAAGGTCAGGTTATTGACGGGCGGAAGGTGTATTTGGAGTTTCCTGCAACGAAATGTTGTTTTGAAATAGAGGCGGGTGAAGGTTGTCAGGCGGTAGTGCAGGATGGAAAGTACCGTTTTGAAACGGGAGTCCGGAAATTCGGGCGAGGAGAGGTACAGGAGGATATGTTTGTTTATTCTGCCTATTTTAATGACGAGCCGGAAGATGTGAAACATCCGGTTTTGGAGGGAAATCCTTTTGAGGCGAGTGAACCATTTTTTGAAGTGGCAGCTCGGCGATGGGAGCGCTATATTGAAAAGTTGTTTGAGAATAAGTCTGGGTTATTTTCCGATTTGAAGTACAGGCGAGTGGCAGTCAAGTGTTTGATGACATTGATGGCAAATTGGCGGAGTGCCGCACACGATTTGTTGCATGATGGTGGTTATCCTTCTTACTGGGGATTTAGCACGGGATTTTGGTCTTGGGATTCTTGGAAGATAGCTGCGGCCATTGGGCGTTGGGATCCGGAGTTGGCTAAAAATCATGTTCGGGCTTTGTTTGATTACCAAACAGAGGAAGGTATGATTCCGGATTTTGTCAGCCGGATTAAATATATTAATAATTTGCGGGACACGAAACCGCCTTTGGCTTCATGGGCCGTGGAGGAAATTTATGATGCAGATGGAGATTTGGGTTTTGTCGAGGAGATGTTTGATCGGTTGTTGAGGTATCATAATTGGTGGTATGCTTATCGGGATATAGACCGGAACGGGCTTTGCGAGTACGGGGCTACGGATGGTACTTTACAGGCTGCGGCTTGGGAAAGTGGGATGGATAATGCCGTGCGTTTTGATAGTACGGAGGTTTTGAAGGGGAAGTTACCGAAAGCTTGGTCAATGAGTCAGGAGAGTGTGGATTTGAATGCCTACCTGTATGATGAGAAAATGACACTTGCTCGTTTTGCTCGTCTGTTGAAGCGAGAGGAACTTGCAAGTCAATTAGAAAAAGATGCGGGTATTCTTGCCGATCGGATCCGGAAAATCATGTTTGATGATGAGAAAGGATATTTCTTTGATGTTCAGTTAAAATCCCATGCTTTTGTGCCGGTTTACGGGCCGGAAGGCTGGTTACCGCTTTGGGCCGGGGTTGCAGAGCAAAAACAGGCGGAGGGGGTGAAAAATGTTATGATGGATGTAAATCGGTTTAATTCTTTTGTGCCTTTAGGAACCTTGGATTTAAGTCATCCCCGGCTAGAACCGGAACGGGGCTATTGGCGGGGACCGGTTTGGTTGGATCAGGCATATTTCGGCATTCGAGGATTGAGAAATTACGGGTATGATAAAGAGGCAAATGAATTGACATTAAAAATATTGAATAATTGCCAGGGGGTGTTGGGGGATCAGCCGATCCATGAAAATTATAATCCCTTGACCGGGGAGACCTTAAATGCTCCGCATTTTGGTTGGTCTTCAGCGCATTTGTTATTAATGATGTTTGAATATAAATAGTTATTTATGAGGTGTTTGTTGTTTGTTTTTATGCTGATGACATTGTCGGCAGGGGCGCAGAATGACTGGGAAAATCTGGATGTTCTTCAGAGAAACCGGATGCGTAGCCATGCTTTCTATATCCCGTTTGATAACCGGGAACAGGCATTGGCATGGGATGTGGAAAATTCCTCTCGTTACCTTTCTTTGAATGGGGTATGGAAATTCCGGTGGGAGAGTAAACCGGCAGACCGTCCGATGGATTTTTATAAAGTCGGGTATGATGTTCGTAAATGGGATGATATAGAGGTGCCTTCTAACTGGGAGTTAAAAGGTTACGGGGTGCCGATTTACGTGGAAACGGGATTCGGTTTTAAAGCTAAGTGGCCGAATGTGGATCCGGAGAACAATCCGGTGGGGTCTTATAAGAGAACGTTCCGTGTACCCGATCATTGGATCGGGAATAAGATTGTGTTGCATTTTGGAGCCGTGAGTTCTGCTTTTTACGTGTGGGTAAACGGTCAACCGGTCGGGTATTCTCAGGGATCAAAAACTCCGGCAGAGTTTGATGTAACTTCCTGCGTGCGGAAAGGAAAGAACGAAATTGCCGTGCAGGTTTTCCGTTGGTGTGATGGTAGTTACGTGGAGGATCAAGATTTTTGGCGTTTTTCCGGTATCCAGCGGGATGTATTTCTGTATGCCCGTCCTCGTTCGAACGTGTATGATTTTCAGCTTGCGACGGATCTGGATGCGGATTACCGGGACGCTTTATTACGTTTGAATCTGGAATTGGAGAATCTGGGAGAAAAGTGTGATGTGGTCGTGACATTGAATGACAGGCAGGGAAATACGATATTTTCAGAAGTGATTACTTCCGGGAAAAAGGAGGGGATAGATACGGTTTGTATCGAAAAGAAGGTTTTAAATCCGTTGAAATGGACGGCAGAAACCCCCAATTTGTATGATTTGATGATCGAGACCCGCATTGAGGATAAAGGGCGTAAGGTGGTTCGGGAGGTGTTGACTCAAGCGGTCGGTTTCCGTAAATCGGAGATTAAAGGTGGACAATTACTGGTAAACGGACAACCTGTTTTGTTGAAAGGAGTGAATCGTCATGAACATGATCCTAAAAAGGGACATGTGGTAGATCGGGAATCGATGTTGACGGATATTCGTCTAATGAAAGAAATGAATGTAAATAGCGTGCGTACAGCTCATTATCCCAATGATCCTCTTTGGTATCGTTTGTGTGATGAGTATGGGCTTTATGTCATTGACGAGGCGAATATCGAAAGTCATGGAATTGGTTATGATCCCCGGGAATCTTTGGCGAACAGGCCGGAATGGACGCATGTTTTTATTGATCGTACGGAACGGATGTTCCAGAGAGATAAAAATCATGCTTGTATTATAGTTTGGTCGTTGGGAAATGAATCCGGGTCCGGAATTAATTTCTTGGCAACCTATAAATGGTTGAAAGAGCATGATTTGTCTCTACGTCCGATCCATTCAGAAGATGCCGGGAAAAAAGAGTTTACGGATATTTATTGCCCGATGTATAAACAGATTGATGTTTTGATTAATCATGCATTATCCCGACCGGATAAGCCTTTGATTCTATGTGAGTATGCTCATGCGATGGGAAATAGTGTCGGGGGATTGAAAGAGTATTGGGATGTGATTCGGAAATATCCTTATTTGCAGGGAGGACATATATGGGATTGGGTGGATCAAGGTATTGAACAGGTGGATGCTAATGGCGTGAAATATTGGGCGTACGGGGGAGATTTCGGAGGTCCGGAGATTCCTTCCAGTAATAATTTCTGTTTGAATGGCGTGATTCGGGCGGATCGTTCATGGAGTCCTGCCGCTTGGGAGGTTAAAAAGGTATATCAGGATGTGGCATTTCGCTTGTTGGATTATAACCGGGGTGTTGTAGAGGTGTTTAATGAATTGTTTTTTCAATCTTTGGAGCATACGGATCTAAAATGGGAATTACTGAAGGATGGAATTGTCGTGGAGTCCGGTGGGGTAACGAATTTAAAGGTGAGGCCGCAAGAAAGGTGTTTGTTGGAATTACCGTTTCCAAAACTTGAAGATCGTAATGCGGAATATTGCGTGAACGTGTATGCTATTGCTAATAAAGATTATTCTTTGATTAAGAAAGGGCATGTGTTGGCCGCAGAACAATTTGTATTACCTTGTTTGAACGGGCTACCTGCTTTTGCTGAGCATGGAGAAATCGAGGTGGTTGAGCATGAGAATCGGGTTGTTGTACAAGGAAAAGACGTTGTTTTTGTATTTGATCGGGAGACAGGTAAATTAATTTCTTACCAAGTCAGCGGTAAAGAGATACTGGTAAATGGACTGGAAGCTCATTTCTGGCGGCCGGGGACAGATAATGATTTTGGTAGTGAATATATTATACCGGAATGTAGCGGTTGGAAAGATGCTGTATCACGAGCGAGATTAGTAAATTTTGACGTGGAGCGACAAGGAAAATTCGTGGAGATTCAAACCGATTTTGAATTGGAGAAAATGAATATGACATATCAGTTATGTTACCGTTTGAACGGGGCGGGAGAAATGGAAGTGCGCTATCACGTGGATGCACGGAATTGTACTTCGGAATTGATTCCCCGGGTTGGACTGACATGGCAGCTTATACCTGATTTTACTCGAGTAAAATGGTATGGCCGGGGACCGCAAGAAAATTATATAGATCGTTGTTCTGGGGCTTTTGTGGGACAGTATGAATGTCCGGTGGAAGATTGGTATGTACCTTATGCACGTCCTCAAGAGAATGGTAACCGGACGGACATTCGCCGGATGCAGCTTGAAGGTGATGATTTAGGCTTGGAAGTGATCGGAAATGTTCCTTTCGGATCGTCTGTTTACCGGTTTTCAAATGGCGTACTGGATGAACCCGGTTTGGAGAAGACACAACGCCATTTGAATGAAGTGAAAGAGGAAAATCTGATTACCTGGAATATCGATTGGCGACAGATGGGTGTTGGTGGGGATACAACATGGAGTTTACGTGCCGTGCCTCACCCGCAATATTTGATTTTGCCGGGGATATATGATTTTACTTTCCGGGTATTACCTGTAAGATGTAAATAAATTGATTATGAAATATTGGGTTTTGATTTTATTGGTTGGTGGGTGTTGTTCTCTGAAAGCTCAACACGGAAAGATATCCAAAGAGATCATGGATGTGTTTCATTCCATCTCAAGTGATGAAATCATGGAATATGTTCATGAATTATGCAAGGAAGAGTATAACGGACGGCTTGCCGGAACGGGAGAATATATGAAATGTGCTTTTTGGTGTGCGGAACGTTTGTGTGATTTCGGGTTAGAACCCGCGGGGGATGATGGCTCTTATTTGCAACATTTTCGGATGCCAACGACAAGTTTGATTGATTGTCGGTTGAAAAAAGTGGGAAATGAACAGGCGTATGTATTCCCGCGGGATTTTTACCCGGGGATGAATTCTGATTCGGGGAAGGTGGAAAATGCCGAAGTCGTATATGTCGGTTATGGAATCACGGCCCCGGAATACGGGTATGATGATTATGAAGGGATAGATGTAAAGGGGAAGATTGTGATCATAGAACGTGGGATACCCTACCGGGATAAGGATGAAAAGAAACGTTTTGATCTTTATATGCGGTATGCTTCAGAAAGTTATAAGTTGCCTCAGGCTCTGAGAAAAGGGGCTGCCGCGGTGCTATTAGTCGGGAAACTGGCACATACGGGAATTGCTTTTTCGAAAGGAATGATTTATACCCATGTGGATCCTTCTATGGTGGATGAATTGGTTACGAAAGCCGGGTACACGCGGGACGGGTTGAAAAAACAGATCGGTGAGAAACAGAAACCCTGTTCTTTTCATACCGGGTGCCGTTTGGATATGGAAGTTGTTACTCGTCACTACCCTTATGCGACAACTTGTAATGTGATCGGTGTGATAAAAGGTGTGGATACGACTTCTTCTATCGTTTTGGGAGCGCATTTGGATCATTTGGGTAATAATGGACTGATGTTTCCTGGTGCATTGGATAACGCTTCCGGGGTTGCTTTGCAGTTAGCTGTTGCAAAAGCATTGGCTGCTAGTGGAATCAAACCGGAAAAGAATATCGTGTTTGCTTTTTTCGGGGCGGAAGAAAGAGGTATTAAAGGAGCGATTCATTATTTGAATCATCCGACGTTTCCGCTGGATAAAACGATGTGTATGCTGAATATTGATATGGTGGGGAATGGGAATGGCTTATCGGTTTGGGGAGCGGAGAGTTTTCCCGCGGTGGCAAAAATATTCGCGGGGGTAAACGACCGATGGTTACATCGGGATTTTGAGGTGACGCCTTATGAAAGGGCCGTGAGTTATTCACAGGCAGATGGTGATGAGTTTTCGAAACGAGGGATTCCGGCCTTGTACATTGCCACGACCGAGGAGTTGAAACCCATGTATTACCATGATCCGAGGGATCGGGAAGAGACGTTGACCCCGGAAATCATGGAGGATGCCGCTAGGATGTTATTTCTGGCGTTACCGGAGATTGTAAAAATCAAGGGAGTTTTGAGAGAAAAATAGACGTGTAAATTATAAAATTTAAATGTATGGATGTCGCTATTGTAAAAGTAGAAAATCTATCCCATCGCTATAGTTCCCAGTGGGCTATACAGGATATTAATTTCGAGATCAACCAGACGGGAGTCCTTGGTTTATTGGGCTCGAATGGTGCCGGAAAGTCAACCACGATGAATATCATGTGTGGGGTGTTGAAACAGACCCGGGGTGAAGTGTACATTAACGGGGTGAGTTTACGGGAGAATCCGGTTGAGGCTAAAAAGCATATCGGTTTTTTGCCGCAAAAGCCGCCTTTGCATCTGGATTTGAATGTCGATGAATATTTAACTCATTGTGCTTATTTGCGTTCCGTGGAGCCGAAACATATCAAGGCGGCTGTGGACGAGGCAAAGAGTAAATGCGGGATCATGCATTTCAGCAAGCGGTTGGTGCGGAATCTTTCGGGAGGATACCAACAGCGTTTGGGGATAGCGCAGGCTATCGTGCATAACCCGAAGTTCGTCGTGCTGGATGAACCGACGAATGGTTTGGACCCGAATCAGATCGTGGAGATTCGGAATCTGGTCAAGGAGATTGCCGAGGAGCGGGCCGTGATGCTTTCCACGCATATTTTGCCGGAAGTGCAGGTTACCTGTAATCAGATCCGGATGATCGAATCGGGAAAGATGGTGTTCTCGGGTACGATGGATGAGTTTGACAATTATATCAAACCTGATTCGTTAGTCGTGTTAATGAATGCTCCTCCCAGTGAATCCGAGTTGAGGGCAATACCGGGAATCGTTAGCGTGGAGAATTTGACCGAGAAGCGGTTCCGTTTGCATTTTGACACCACAGATATGATTACCGAAAGAGTTATCGAAACGAGTGTCGCTAATGGATGGCATTTGCAGGAGATCAATCTGGAAAAGAGTTCATTGGATGTGATCTTTGCTAAATTATCGGGTAAAAAAATTAATTAATAAAGAATCTTATGAGAAAAATATATAGAATAGCAAGAACGGAATTACAAACCTTGTTCTATTCTCCTATAGCTTGGTTAATTCTTATCGTGTTCACTTTTCAGACTTGTATGGTTTTCGTACAGGAAATGGAAGGGTATGTAAGGTCTCAAGCCCTTGGTTATGGGGTATATAGCGTGACATCACGTTTATATGCCAGTTGGACGGGAGTTTTTTCAAATGTACAAAATTATTTGTACCTCTATATGCCCTTGTTGACGATGGGGTTGATGAGTAGGGAGTTAAGCAGTGGTTCGATAAAATTGTTATATTCCTCGCCGGTCACCAGTTGGCAGATTATTTTCGGGAAGTATTTGGCCATGGTGATCTATGGGTTGGTTTTAATTGGTATTTTATGTGTGATGATCATATTCAATCTGTTTACGATTGAGAATATGGATTGCGGGTTGGTCTTTACGGGATTGCTGGGAATCTACTTGCTGATTTGTGCTTATGCGGCAATCGGGTTGTTTATGTCCTGTCTCACTTCTTATCAGGTGGTTGCCGCTATCGGTACGTTGGCTTTGTTGGCAGCGTTGAATTTTGTTGGCGGGATGTGGCAAGGTGTTGATTTGATTCGTGATATCACCTACTGGCTTTCTATATCCGGTCGTGCGGACGAGTTGATTGCCGGGTTGATTTGTAG
>DYVS01000015.1:0-9328 GCA_020743075.1 Butyricimonas virosa
GATGAACACAACACGGTTCGTGAAAAATTAGGTGTATTTGATGTTTCTCACATGGGTGAATTTTGGGTAAAATGCCCGAAAGCTTTCGAATTGGTACAAAAGCTTACTTCTAACGATGTGGCTGCTCTCTCGGATGGTAAAGTTCAATATAGCTGTTTCCCGAATGAAACGGGGGGTATCGTGGATGACCTTTTGGTATATCGTTTCAGTGCCGAGAAGTACTTGTTAGTTGTGAATGCTGCCAATATCGAGAAGGATTGGGCATGGTGTACGAAATGGGCGAAAGAATTGGGTATGAACGTGGATACCGATTTGGAAAACGCTTCTGATAATATTTGCCAGCTTGCCGTTCAAGGTCCTTTGGCATTGAAGGCTATGCAGAAATTAACCACGGCTAACGTGGTAGATATGGAATATTATACTTTCCAAGAGATCCCGTTTGCAGGAATCGATAAAGTGATCTTCTCCACGACCGGATATACCGGAGCAGGTGGTTGTGAGGTTTACGCGTACGTGAAAGATGCCGAGAAACTTTGGCATGCCGTGTTTGAAGCCGGAGCTGAATTCGGAATCAAGCCTGCCGGGTTAGGTTCTCGTGATACCTTGCGTCTGGAAGCAGGTTTCTGCTTATACGGACACGAGATCGATGACGACCATTCTCAGATCGAGGCTGGTTTGGGCTGGATCACGAAATTCGTGCCGGGAAATGATTTCATTAACCGTGCTTATCATGAGAAAATGAAAGCAGATAAGCCGAGCCGTTATATGAAACCGTTCGAACTTCAGGATAAGGGTATTGCTCGCCAGGGATATGTAATCGAGGATGCCGAAGGAAACGAGATCGGGGTGGTTTGCTCCGGAACTGTTTCTCCTTGGACTGGAAAATCTATCGGTACGGGATACGTGAAGAGCGGTTTCCATAAACTGGATACCGAGATCTTTATTCGTGTAAGAAATAAAGCTTTGAAAGCTAAAATTGTCAAAACCCCGTTCTTTTAGTCGGGTGCTTTTGAGCTAGACAATAAACAGGCACCCGGAAACGGGTGCTTCGTTTTTATATAGGAGTAAAAACGTTTTCGAGGATGTTTAAGACGTTGATTTTTAGTCTGTAAGAAAAACGAATAAAAATTACGGAAAAAAGTCTTTTATATAGACTTATTTTGCATCTTTGTAACGCGATTGCAAACAAGATTTTAATTAATTATCTACTTAAATATTTTAGAGATGAGAAAACACATTTTTAATGCCGGACCATGTAAATTGCCGGATTCTACATTGGAAAATGTATCAAAAGCGGTATTAGAGTTCGGTAACACGGGACAATCAATCATGGAAGTGTCTCACCGTTCTGCAGATTTTCAAGCTGTTTACGACGAGGCTGTTGCCTTGTTCAAAGAAGTATTGAATATTCCGGAAGGATACTCTGTTCTTTTCTTGGGTGGTGGTGCAAGTATGCAGTTCTGCATGATTCCCTTCAACTTCTTGAAAACGAAAGCTGCCTATGTAAATACCGGAACTTGGTCAACTGCAGCTATTAAAGAGGCTAAAATGTGGGGTGAAGTTGAAATCGTTGCTTCTTCTGAGGCTGATGGATTTACTTACTATCCTGAATTCACGATTCCTTCAGACGTGGATTATATGCACATCACTTCAAACAACACGATCCGCGGTACGGAAATTTTCTATGATCCGACTTCTCCGGTGCCTTTGATTTGTGATATGTCTTCTGATATTTGCAGCCGTCCGGTTGACGTGTCTAAATATGCCATGATCTATGGTGGATGCCAAAAGAACCTCGGACCTGCCGGTGTTACTTTCGTGATCATTAAAGATGATTTCTTGAACAACGTGGTGGCAGACAGAATGATCCCGACCATGTTGAGATACAAAACTCACGTGGATAAAGAATCAATGTATAACACTCCTCCATGTATCAATATCTTCGGGGTAAAAGAAACCTTGAAATGGGTGAAAGCTATGGGTGGTGTTGAAGCTATGGAAAAATTAGCTATCGAGAGAGCTGACATGCTTTACGCTGAATTGGAAAGAAGCAAAGTATTCCGTCCGGTAGTAAAAGAAGGTTCTCGTTCAAGAATGAACATTCCTTTCTTGTTAAGAGAAGGATACGAGTCATTGGAGAAAGAATTCCTTGATTTCGCTAAGACTAAAAACTTGGTAGGATTGAAAGGACACCGTTCAGTAGGTGGATTCCGTGCTTCTACTTACAACGCTTGTACAATCGAAGACGTGAAAGCTTTGGTTGCTGCAATGCAAGAATTTGAAGCAAAACATATCTAATAATTGACGATTTACGATTTCGGACGTATGTCTTTCATGAAAATGAAGGTACTAATGGTCTGAAATCGTAAATCTTTTTTCATTTAAAATTGTAATTATCATGACTAAAGTATTAATTGCTACAGATAAACCGTTTGCTCCGGTTGCCGTTAACGGAATCAGAGAAATCGTGGAAGCTCAAGGATATGAGTTAGTTTTATTGGAAAAATATACTTCACAAGACGAGTTGATCGCAGCCGTTGCTGATGTTGACGCTATGATCATCCGTTCAGACAAAGCTACCAAAGAAGTAATCGAGGCTGCTAAGAACTTGAAAGTAATCGTTCGTGCCGGAGCAGGATATGATAACATCGACTTGGCTGCTTGTACTGCTCACAATGTAGTGGCTATGAACACCCCGGGACAAAACTCAAACGCTGTGGCTGAGTTGGCTTTCGGTATGATGGTTTATATGGCTCGTAACTTCTTTAACGGGAAATCAGGTTCTGAGTTGAAAGGTAAGAAGATCGGTATCCACGCTTACGGAAACGTTGGGCAAAATGTTGGACGTATCGCTCGCGGATTTGGTATGGAAGTTTACGCTTTCGACCCGTTCATGACGGACGAGCAAATCAAGAATGCCGGTGCAACCCCGTTACATTCAGCAGAGGAAATGTATAAGATGTGTCAATATATCTCTTTGCATATCCCGGCAACAGAACAAACCAAGAAATCAATCAACTATGATTTGTTGAAAGACATGCCGAAGGGTGCTGTTTTGGTAAACACCGCTCGTAAGGAAGTTATTGATGAAGAAGGTTTGGCAAAATTGATGGAAGAAAGAGCTGACTTCCACTATATCACGGATATCGCTCCGGATTGTGATTGCTTCAGCAAATTCGAAGGTCGTTTCTTCGCTACCCCGAAAAAGATGGGAGCTCAAACAGAAGAGGCTAACGTTAACGCAGGATTGGCTGCCGCTCACCAGATCGTGAACTTCATCGAGAAAGGTGACGAGAAATTCAGAGTAAACAAATAAGATTGTAAATTGTAAATTTTAAATTGGGTGATTCTAATTTAAAATCTAAAATCTAAAATTATATATGGCAATAGTAAAACCATTCAAAGGATTACGTACACCATCTCAAGAGGTTTGTGAGGAATTGGCGTGTCTACCTTACGATGTGATGAATTCAGAGGAAGCTGCACAAATGGCTGCAGGAAAACCTCGTTCATTATTACATGTTACCAGAGCTGAGATTGACTGCCCTGCAGGAACTGATATTCACTCCGAGACTGTTTATAACAAGAGCGTGGAGAATTTCAACATGTTCCAGGAAAAGGGATGGTTGGTTCAGGATGAAGATGCTAAATTCTATATCTACGCCCAGACGATGGACGGAAGAACTCAATATGGTATCGTAGGTTGTGCTGCTTGTGAGGATTACATGAACGGAATTATCAAGAAACACGAGTTGACTCGTCCGGATAAGGAAGAGGATCGTATGATCTTGACCCGTTATGTGAAAGCTAACCTGGAACCGGTATTCTTTGCTTACAAGGCTGTTCCGGAAATTGATGCTATCGTTGAGGATATCGTGAAGAGCAAGAAAGCTGACTATGATTTCGTGGCAGAAGACGGATTCGGTCATCACTTCTGGGCAATCAACTGCCCGGAAACAAACAAACGTTTGGAAGAATTGTTTGCAACGAAAGTTCCTTACACGTATGTTGCTGATGGACACCACAGAACTGCTGCTGCCGCTCGTATTGGTGCCGAGTTCAAATCAAAGAACCCGAATCACAATGGTACAGAAGAGTATAACTTCTTCATGGCTGTTCATTTCCCGGATCATCAGTTGAAGATCATCGATTATAACCGTGTTGTTAAAGACTTGAACGGTTTGACCGAAGAGCAATTGTTGGCTAAATTGGGTGAACATTTCACGGTTGAAGATATGGGTACGGAAATTTATCATCCGGCTAAATTACATGAATTTAGCATGTATTTAGGTGGAAGATGGTATAAATTGACGGCTAAACCGGGAAGTTACGATGATAATGACCCGATCGGGGTATTGGATGTAACGATCCTTTCTAACCATGTATTGGCTGACATTTTGGATATTCAAGATTTGCGTACTTCTAAACGGATTGATTTCGTGGGAGGTATCCGCGGATTAGGTGAATTGAAACGTCGTGTTGATAATGGCGAGATGAAAGTGGCTTTCGCTTTGTATCCTGTTTCTATGGAGCAATTAATCAATATTGCCGATACCGGTAATATCATGCCTCCGAAGACAACTTGGTTTGAGCCTAAACTTCGTTCAGGAATGGTAATCCACAAAATCTAATAAGATTATTTGATCCAATAAAAAAGCGACTCGAAAGAGTCGCTTTTCTTATGCTTTATAGCGAAGCCATTTATATAATTCTTTCCAAGTGACTTTCTTCCCGTACATGAGGATACCTACCCTGTAAATCTTGCCGGATAACCACGTGAAGAAAAGGAAGGAACCGACGAGTAAACCCATTGAAGTGATGATTTCCCAGGCCGGAACACCAAAAGGAATGCGCACAAGCATGACGACCGGAGAGGTAAACGGGATGAGAGAGCTCCAGAAAACCATGGGTGATTCGGGGCTTTTCATAGCGGCAATACCAATGTAAAGGGCAACAACCAGAATGATAGACAGGGGAGTCATGAATTGCTGGGAGTCCGTTTCGTTATCAACGGCAGCTCCTATGGCTGCAAATAATGATGCATATAATAAATAACCTCCGATGAAATAGAATAAGAAGGCTCCCACGAATTTCAAGATAAATATGGGATCGATGGTTTTTACCAGATTTTGGATAATCGCCAGTTGTTCTGGGTTAATTTCCGACCCTTGAGCAAACATATTTAGATCATTGGCATTCTTTAGGGCTTCCAGGTCGAGATTCGGCATGAAGAGGGCCTGAGAAATTAGAATGATACCTCCTCCCAGAACAATCCATATCAAGAATTGCACGAGTCCTACGGCTGCTACTCCAATAATTTTTCCCAGTAAAAACTGAAAGGGTTTTACCGAAGAAACCAATACTTCAATAATGCGATTTGTTTTTTCCTCAATAACACCTTTCATTACTTGAGAGGCATACATGAAAATAAAAAAATAGATGATTAGTCCGGCAACCAGTCCGATGATTGACGTGATTTCAGATGAACTTTCTTTGGTGTCTCCGGTGTCCGTGACGAGTAATGTCCTCACCAGTACAGGAGTTTTGGCGGCATCCAATTCTGCCTCCAGATCCGGCATTTGGGTTTTAGCGATTACTTCAGCACGCTTGACTGTTTCTATTTTCTGGCGTAATTGTGATGCAATTTCGTTTTTCAGTTCCATGGGAACTTGAGAAGTTGAAAATACCGGAATTTCGGCATGAGTCATGACATTGGCCGGGATGCGGGTTATTGCGTAATAGTCATTTTTTTTCAGAAAGTCAATATAGTCTGCTTCTGGAATGTCTTGATCAACATACGTGAAACTTGTGTTATTGATTTTTTGAAGCGGAGTTTCTAATGCCGATTCGTTGATCACGACAATTGTACGCTCCTGACTGTCATCTCGCAGTAGCATCCACATGAGAAATGCATAGAATAATGCGAATAGGATCGGGACAAAAATGGTAACGACAAGGAACGTTTTCTTACGTACTCTCGTGGTGAATTCCCGGTTTATGATAATGAGTATCTTGTTCATTTTAATTGAAAATTGAAAATTGAAAATTGAAAATGAAGTTTTGGAAACGTCATTTTGATTTTCAATCTGGGATAATTATTTTAATCTAAAATTTGAAATCATAAATCTTAAATCGTATATCTAAAATTATTTAAGCTTGCTCTTTTACGAGTTTTATGAAAATGTCATTCATGCTGGGAATGATCTTTTGATAAGAGATGATATCTGTTTGAGGTAGCACTCTTGACAAAAGGGTATTTGCCGGGCAATAGGTGTTTTGTTGCAAAATAATATCTTGACGGTCTCCTTCGACACGTTGAGATACGATCTCGAATTCTGATCCGATTATTTGTTCGGGTGAGAACTCCGGATTGTAACGGCAACTGAGTTGGTACGTGTTACTGGCATACTTTTCCCGAATCTGATTGATCGGGCCCTCGATAATCTTGCGTGATTTGTTAATCAGGGCGATATGACTACATATTTCTTCTACCGATCCCATGTTGTGGGTGGAGAAGATGATGGTCGTTCCTTTTTTTCTTAATTCGAGAATTTCCCGTTTCAGTAATTCAACGTTGATAGGGTCGAAACCACTAAAGGGTTCGTCGAAAATCAGTAATTCCGGTTCATGAAGTACAGTGGTGATAAATTGTACTTTCTGTGCCATACCTTTGGATAGTTCTTCCACTTTTTTATCCCACCAAGCTTCAATCTCGAATTTTTCGAACCACATTTTAAGGCGGATGATCGCTTCGTGTTTGCTGATTCCTTTCAAACGGGCCAAGTAGACGGCTTGTTCTCCGACTTTCATTTTTTTGTAGAGTCCTCGTTCTTCCGGAAGGTAACCTATTCGATTAACATCAGACGGTTTCAAGTGTTCATTTCTGAAAAATATTTCTCCGGAATCAGGGGCTGTAATTTGATTAATGATTCGAATTAAGGAAGTTTTTCCGGCTCCATTAGGACCAAGTAGGCCATAGATGGCTCCTTCCGGGATATTGATTGACACGTCATCTAATGCTTTATGATTTGCATAGGTCTTGACGATGTTCAAAGCTTTGAAGAAACTCATAAATCGTATATTTGTCAAAGGCTGCCGATCGGGCAGCCTTTGAAGTTATTTTATTTCAAACATTAAAGCGTCTTTCGGAAGTTTATCTCCTTTGTTGACATGGATCTTCGTGACTGTACCGCTTATGGGAGCCTGAATTTTATTGTGCATTTTCATGGCTTCCAAGAGGCAAAGTAAATCTCCAGCTTTAACTTCTTGACCTTCTTCCACGTACAAATCGATGATAGATCCCGGTATGTATGTGATAACGGCTCCCGGATCGGGTTTTTCCCATTTTTTCCGATTAATGAATTTTTCGGTAAACTGGGTTTTGTATTTCAAGCCGTCGATTTCTAATGAATCGTATTTTGGTGTACTCATCGTGGTATAATTTTGGTTTAAAATGGAGGAATTCCATGTTTTTTAGCCGGGGTTAATACCGACTTGTTGCTGGATACCTCGATAGAGTGTTTCAAAATTTTCCGGGTTTCCTCGGGTTCGATCACTGAATCGATATAACCTTTAGAAGCGGCTACGTAAGGATTAGCGAATTTCTCACGATATTCGGCAACTTTGATTTTACGCATTTCATCCGGGTTTTCGGCAGCCATAATCTCTTTTTTGAAAATGATGTTGGCGGCTCCTTCCGGTCCCATGACCGCAATTTCTGCAGTCGGCCATGCGAACATGAAGTCGGCTTTCAAGTGGCGGGAGTTCATGGCGATATAACCTCCACCATATGCTTTTCTAAGAATTACCGTGATCTTGGGTACTGTGGCCTCACTATATGCGTAAAGAACTTTTGCACCGTGACGGATAACTCCCATGTGTTCTTGTTCAACACCCGGTAAATATCCCGGCATATCCTCGAAGGTAACGATTGGAATATTGAAGGCATCACAGAAACGAATGAAGCGTCCGGCTTTATCTGAAGAATCGCAATCCAATACTCCCGCAAGTACTGAAGGTTGGTTTGCCACGAATCCGATGGTTTCCCCGTCAATTCGTCCGAATCCGACAACGATGTTTTTAGCAAACTCTTGCTGAACTTCAAGAAAGTCTGAATCATCGGCAACAGCACGGATAACATCACGTACATCGTAAGGTTGGGTCGGGTCGGAAGGAATAATCTTTTCGATTTTGTATTCCGGTCTCGGCGGTTTGGAAGGGAACGGTTTAGCTTTTGCCTCGTTACTCCAGGGAATGAAGGTCAACAATTTTTTGATCTGTTCGAAACATTCATACTCTGAATGAGCGAAGAAATGGGCGTTACCGCTGATTTCACTGTGAACTCTGGCACCTCCGAGTTCTTCCATGGTCACGACTTCTCCTAATACTGTTTTTACAACTTCTGGTCCGGTAATGAACATCTTAGAGATGTTGTCTACCACGAATACGAAGTCAGTCAAGGCGGGAGAGTACACGGCTCCACCGGCACAAGGACCTAGGATTACGGATAATTGAGGGATTACTCCAGAAGCTTTGGTGTTTCGGAAAAAGATTTCTCCGTACCCGGCTAGTGAGTCTACTCCTTCTTGAATACGAGCACCACCCGAATCGTTAATTCCGATTAAAGGTACACGCATTTTTAAAGCATGATCCATGATTTTGGTGATTTTACGAGCATGCATTAAACCCAGTGAACCACCGGCAACCGTGAAATCTTGCGCGTAAATACATACTGGTTCTCCATAAATTGTTCCGGTACCGATAATGACACCGTCACCATGAAGAACTTTCTTATCCATATCAAAATCTTTAGACTGATGCTCAACGAACATGTCGTACTCATGGAAAGAGTCTTTGTCCAAAATTGCTTCAATACGCTCCCGGGCTGTCAATTTTCCCATTGCAGCTTGCTTCTTAATCGCCTCTTCGCCACCTCCTTGAAGAACAATTTCTTTTCTCTTTCTTAAATCAAGAACATTTCTTTTAAGTGACATAAATATTATTTTTTATTTGTAAATGATGAATTCTATCTGATGTTAGATTCCATCAATCAATTTGCAAAATTACGAAAAAGAAATGAAGAAAAAAACACTATTTCGAATGGTTATGAATAAGGTGTTGTCCTCTAATGTTTTAAAGGTTAATATTCAACGTATAAATTTACACAATTCCGTAACTCTCTGGTTTGATTGTTCGTTAAATTAACAGTTCGGTTTGTGGGTAGAGGAAAAGTATTATCGGGAAATGCGAGGTAAAAGCCTTGTTCCTGGTGTCCGAATTGGAGAAATAATTGTAGTTTTGTAATTGATTAATCTTTGATGAAAAAAGG
>DYVS01000016.1:0-9585 GCA_020743075.1 Butyricimonas virosa
ATGATTTCTAGGATTGACCACGTATACTCCAAATTGAGGCTCGCCTTTGGGATTGATAACCTTTAAACGTATTTCTTGTGCATTAAGCCGATTGATAAGCAAAACGGTAACTAGCAATAAAACTACACGGATACAATAATTAACCCTGTTCATAACGTTTGATTTTGTGAAAGTGATCAAAGGTAAGAAAGATTTAAAAAAGAAAATCACGATAGATTAGCTATCGTGATTTTTCAAAGCTATTATAAGAGTAGGGTAATTCAATTATGGATTATTTTACCCATACATTCAAAATCTCTCCGATAAACATTTTGTGCATAGCTTTGCCGGCCCATTGTTTTCTTAGTTCCGGGTCAGAAATACCGTCAATGTTGATGGTTTGAGAAACCATTTTGCGGCACTCGATGATCATCCAGGCTTCCGAGAATGCCTTGCTACCGGAAGGAGTGGTGATCGGGGTTAACCCGGCCTCTTTTACCTTATCCTTGTCTTTACCGGAATTATGCCCGCAATAATTCAGAGCTTCCCGGTAAGTTTCCGTGTAAAAAGTTAATGTATAGGTATCCCCTTTATCCATGATGTCATAAGTGTAGCGTGCGGGATTGATAAAACAGAATGTCACTGGTTTGTTGTACAGGTTACCGAGACCTCCCCAGCTTGCCGTCATCGGGTTAAACTGCTGGTCATTCCCAGCCGTGATTAACATCCAGTCCTCGGATAACATTTTAATAATATTTCCCGGAATCTTGTCGGGAGCGATACGTTTGTAGCCTTGTAAAGCATCTCCCGGGGCGACAGATATGGTGGCTACGGTTTGCACGGGAGCAACTTGTTGGGGCGTTGTGGTTGTCGTTGTGGCTACGGGGGCATTTTGTGTGCCTAAGCTTTTTTGCGCCCCTTCGTTCAAACTTTCAACCAGATCAATAGTTTTGATTCTGAATTTTGCAATCCGGTTGATCAGTTTAGTTTGATCTTTGTTCATTGCCTGTTTGTCCGTAATCCATTCTTCGGCAGCTAGACGTTCCCGGCTGTCTTCCGGGTAAAGGTAGGTGATATTGGTTACTTCCACGTTGCATTTACCGGAAGTGCAAACAAAATTCATCCGGTAGTTTATTTTTGCCCGGTCCAGAGAAAAAGTCTTATCAGCGAAAACAATGTATTCGTTTCCATAGCAAGCAATTTGTCCCTCTTCCTTGTTCGAATAGGCAACCATTCCCCAGTTTCCTTTATCTGTCTTGAAACGGGTATTCGCCCATGCCAGAATGGCATCAAAAATTTGATCTTTAGAAAGATTTGGGGCGTTGATTTCCTGTGAGAAAACTACTTTTTCGTTTACTTCCGGAACGGCTCCGACCATGTATTTGCTTTGATCTTCTTCCTGGGCTAATGCCAACATGGGAAAAAAGCAAAGAATGAGTAATAAATTCTTCATCATGATATTCAAATTAATGTGTGTTTAAAACTAAACTAATAAAAGATTGCACATCGGCTTTCTCGTGGAGAATTATGCCGCACTCAAAGTTACAGAAATATTTCATACGTTCTTCGGCTTTTAACGAGAATTTGCAAGTGTGGCATTGAAGTACTTGTTTTTAATTGTTTACTATACTTCATGTGAAATTTTCAGCCTTTTTTTACAAATTCAATTCTTTGGTATCGAGAGTCGTATATGTGAATTGAGATTACATTGAACCAAATTCTGCATGGTCGATGTAATGTTAATATTTTTTCTTAAATTAGCCGTCGAATACAATAAATCAAGAGACATGAATAATGAGGTGTTAGAAAGGCTAAAAGAAGAATATGGGGAGGATGACGACCTGATTCAGCTATATGAAGATTGGGGGAATACTCCCTATTTACATGAAATATACCGTATACTGGATGAATATTCATCTGATTGGGTGTTGGAACGTGAATTAGGTAGTTGGGCGGCAGAATTTATTCTGGATATTTTGCAGGAACATGAAGAGGAATTGGAAGGGATGCCGGAGACCGAGCGAGTTGCGTTATTTAAAGAAGAAATTGAGGAACGATATGTTGATTTCAAAAGCTGCCGTCAGTTTGCTCGGGTAAACAATCTCTCCATGGAGTATGAAGAAGATGAAGATACGGATTGTGAGACGTTGGACGAGTATATTGCAGAGAATGGGGAAGAGATTGGTTTTCCTAAATATTAATCCTTGTTGATCCGAGAGAAAAAATGGTTTGAATCTTATATATTACTCCTGTCATGATGGCAGGAGTAAATTTTTATGGTATGTTGCTAGAAAAAAAGTGGTAAAAGTACATTGACTTTTACCACTCCTCTTTTATTATTGCTAATCCAATCAGATTTCGATCTCGATCAATTTAGCCCCAGCAGTAACGGATTTTCCTTCTTGAGTCAGGATACGTTTTACTTTTCCGGCGTAATCACTTGTAATGTTGTTTTCCATCTTCATGGCTTCCAATACAAGTACGTTTTGTCCTTTACTTACAACATCACCCGGTTTAACGAGGATCTTGAAGATGTTACCCGGCATTGGAGCTTCAACCACTTTCCCCGTAATCGGTTCTTCTTTTTGAACTTCTACGGATTGTTGTGCCTGAGTTGCTTTATGAGTTGCCATGTAACGAGCTTCTTTCTGTTTTGTCAAGAAGTTTTTGGCGACAGCGGGGAAAAGTTCCATCAAGAGGACTTCTTTCTCGTTCTCAGCCAATTTCACCCCACCGAATTCGGTCAAAACAGGATTTTCTTGCATTTGATATTTTGATGTATCATACGGGATCTCTTCACGGGTTCCAGCAATTTTCAGACGGAATTCTGGAGCAACAGGCACCGGAGTCTTTCCATATTCACCCTTCACCAAAGCCACGAATTGATTAGATACGTTAGAATACATCGGTTTACCATTCTTGATGTCCAAGGCACAGTTCACTGCTTGAGCGCCTACAATTTGGCTGGTAGGAGTTACTAAAGGAGGAAGACCGGCAGCTAAACGAACAGTCGGGATTAATTTCATGGCATCTTCCAGAATTTCCATGGAGTTTAATTGTTTTAATTGGGCTACCATATTGGTGTACATACCACCGGGAACCTCGGCTTTCTTCACGAGTTCGTTCGGTTTCGGGAAGTTGAAATAAGCTTCGATAGCATGGCAAGCTTTCAACAAGGCTTCTTCGTTGTTATTCTTGGCAGCAGCGATAGCATCATCGAATAATTTGTCAATGTTAGCCGGAAGTGTGTCTGTAAGCGGGTTGAACGGATTTGGGAATTGTTTAACAGCATCGTATGCCTCCAATTCTTTACGAATCGTGTACAACTCTTTGTTGATTTTGGCAACAGCTTCCATGTTTACATCCAATTCGATACCTAATTTCTTACAGAAGATGTAAATCAATTCAATAGCCGGAGCAGCAGGACCGCCTGCGAAATTCCAGATATTGGTATCAACGATGTCAACACCGTGTACAATAGCGGAAAGTACGGCACCTAACCCGTAGCCTGGGGTACAGTGAGTATGGAAGTCTACTGGAATCTTCAAATTGCTCTTGAATAACTGCATCATCTCGGAAATACGAGCCGGGTTAATCAAACCACTCATATCCTTGATCGTGATCATGTCAGCTCCGAGAGCTTCCATTTCTTTTGCCTTATTCAAGAAATATTCGTTTGTGAACACGGGTTCGGGATTCTTTTTCCCTTTCAACTTGTCCATCAAACTTAATTTCGGATATTTCGGGTCAATCGTGTAGCAAACAGCGCAATCAGCCATACCACCATATTTTTTCACGTATTTGATGGTAGATTTCACGTTGTTCACATCGTTCAAGGCATCGAAAATACGCATGATTCCTAAACCGGATTCGATAGCGTTTTTACAGAAACCTTCGATAATTTCATCCGTGTAAGGAGCATAACCGAATAAGTTACGACCTCTGGAGAGGGCGGTCAACTTGGAAACATCACCAATAACGGCTTTGATTTTTTCCAAACGATCCCATGGATTTTCGTTCAAATAACGCATTACGGAATCGGGAACAGCTCCTCCCCATACTTCCATTGCGTAGAACTTAGCATCCTTGTAAAAAGGTAATACGCGGTCCACTTGATTTTGGTTCATTCGGGTTGCAAATGAAGATTGTTGACCATCTCTAAGTGTTAGATCTCTAATTAGTAATTTTCGTGCCATGTTTTATAAGAATTAATTGTTATGTGTTTTTTTGAATTCTGGACCAAATCTATTCAAAAGAAAATAATTTTCCTAATAATATACCTGAAATATCTGAGAAAAACTAACAATTTTTTTGAATCTTCAAAAATATGATTTTAATTTGTAACTTGAGATCGGATGTTTTATCCGTAACTCTGGTGAAATTTAATAAGTACGTCATGGAAAGAATCGCAATATTCCCGGGATCTTTTGATCCGTTCACAATCGGACACGAAGAAATCGTGAAACGTGGATTAAAAATGTTTGATAAAATCGTTATTGCCGTGGGGATTAATGCGGTTAAAAAAGAGTTTCTGGACGTGGATACCCGGATTGCCATCATTCGTAAAGTTTTCGAAGATGTAGATAATGTTATTGTCATGACTTATTCCGGTTTGACTGTAGATTTTTGCGAGCAAATGGGTGCTAATTTCATTATTCGAGGTTTACGTACTGCTGCTGACTTTGAGTATGAACGTGCTGTCGGTCAGGCAAACAAAGCGATGGATTCTTCCGTGGAAACCGTTTTCCTTTTAACTTCTCCCGAACATACTTTTATCAGTTCCACCATCGTGCGCGATATATTCATGAATGGAGGGAATGCCAATAAATTTTTACCAACAAACGTAACAATAGAAGATTTACGTCAATAAAAGAGTGAATTTGAAACATTTTAGTGTGTTTTTCCATATATATACGAAGAGTATTAATAGATATTAGTACTGAGAAATTGTTTTATCTTTTGGAGAATAAGAATGAGTAGTCAAATGGTGTGAAATATAAATAAACGATCAATTATTGAAATACAAATTTACATTATTTTTTGACACTTGTAAAAAGATGCTATTTTTTTTAATGGCTAATTATTAATACGTTCGAAATTTTTTCTTAACAATAAGAAAGTAATTCTCTGAAGATCATTAATTGATCGTTTGTTGAAGGTATATATTATTAAAAATAAAGTTTATATAAATGAAGTTAGGGGTGTAATGGATGGACGAGTTAGATAAAATATTGCAACTCTTGAAAAAAGGAGATCGACGAGGGTTAGAACTATTGTTCCACCATTTTTATAAGCCATTGGTATTTTATGCCATGAATTTTCTTGTGCAACAGGAGGAGGCTGAGGATGCCGTACAAGAAGTTTTTATTAAGTTTTGGGAGGGAAAACGTTTTCACGCTATAAAAAATAGTCTGCGTCCTTACTTGTATCAATCCGTGCGTAACTATTGTTTGAATTTGTTGGAAGTGAAAAAAGTGGTTCTTACGGAACCCATCGACTTGGGCATGGATATGGCTGAGAACGAGTATTTGGATGAGTCGGAATGGAATACCCGTATTGATCAATTATATAAAGCGGTAGATCGTTTACCCGATCGGACGCGGGAAGTTTTTAAAAGAATCGTGCTGGACGGGAAACGGCATAAAGAAGTCGCAGAAGAATTTGAAATTTCTGTAACCACGGTAAAAACTCTTTTGGCGAGAGCATTAGCGGCTTTACGAGCCGAGTTAAGCGAAAAAACATATTCGATTTTGTTACTCTTCGTGTAATTTTTTTGATTTTTTCTTCGAATTCTTGTCATCTATTTTTTCTTTTCTCCTGTCATAAGTATAGAACCAATGGAGAATAAATCATCATGTTACCAGAAAATATAGTACAACTGGCTTTGAAATCTCGTAAAGAGGGATTGACTGCAAAAGAACGGGAGTTTTTGGATCAGTGGCTTTTGGAGAACGTGGAATTGCAGGAAGAATTTCACCAGTTGGTAGAGTGTGGTTCCGTGGTACAGGCTGCTCGTTTGTTTGAGGATATTCAGATTAGAGATGCTTGGCAAAATGTGGAACAAAGACTTTCTTCCCGACCGGGTTGGAAAAAACGTCATTTGACTATTTATTGGAGTGTCGCTGCAACGGTAGTGATTATGCTGACCGCAGGGTGGCTCTTGTTTAGACAATCACCTGTAAGTATCAAGCCGGAGAAGCTAGCACAAATTACCCCGGGGAGTTTGAAAGCTGTCTGGGTTTTAGAAGGGGGAGAGAAATATGAATTAAGCGAGAATTTGGGACGTGATATCACGAACAGCGGGGGAGCCACGATAGGGAAGGATTCTTTGAATACCTTGGTAATTCAAGGGGGGAATAGCGAGCAAAGGAGTACCGTGAGGGTTCCGGAAGGGGGAGAATACCGGGTGATTTTGAGTGATGGAACGAAAGTGTGGATCAATTCAGGGAGTGAATTGACTTTTCCGATGAACTTTGAAAAAGGAGAACGGGTGGTGGAATTAAAAGGAGAGGCTTATTTCGATGTTACTAAAAGTAAGGAATGGCCTTTTATCGTGCGTACTTGTCGTTCTAGCGTGAAAGTATTGGGAACCTCTTTCAATGTTTGCAGTTATGAAGAAGATGCTCTTGAGCAGGTGACCTTGGAACAAGGTGGCGTGGAAGTGAAACATCATGATGAGACGTATCTTTTGCATCCGGGAGAGCAGTTTGAATTAGATACGACAAACGAAGAGGTTGAAGTGAAGCCTGTAAACGTGAAACTATATACCTCATGGATTGACGGAATGTTTCGTTTCTATAACATGCCGCTGGATTTATTGACAGTGAAATTGGAACGTTGGTATAATGTGCATTTTGTTTTTTCGAACGAAGTTTGTAAGAACTATCGCTTCACCGGGGCCATTCGGAAAGACGTGGACTTTAACGAATTTATCCGTCTAATAGAACGGACTACAAATGTAAAATTTGTTATAAATCAAAAGAATATAATAGTGGAGGAGAAATAAAAAGCAGGAAGTACGGTCATACTCCCCGCTTTGTTTAAATAAGATTCATGCTTTTTTTCAAGAGCATGAGAGTACTAATTTCAAATACAAAAGTATGAAAAAAAAGAGAAACACTTGGTATCGTTACGGGAAAATACCATGTAAAAGAAGTTTATGTATCATGAGATTAACATTATTACTAATGCTTGGGTTTGTGTTTCAGCTCTCGGCAACGGGTGTGGCACAAAGCGTGAAGATTGAAAAGCAGCTTCAATCCTTAGAAACTGTATTTGAACAGGTAGAATCACAGACAGGTTTGTTGATCATGTTCAGTAATAACGAATTGGACGTGAATCGTAAAGTGTCTCTTGATGTTCGTAAATATACATTGGAAGAATTACTTCGCAAAGTGTTAGAGGGTACGAACATGGATTTTGACTTGGAACAGAATTACGTGGTCATCCGTCCGGCTCGTTCAGTTGCTGTACGGGATAGTGTGGTAAAGACGAATAAAATAAAAGGAGTTGTTGTGGATGCCCACGGGGAACCTCTCCCGGGAGTGACCGTTGTGGCCAAACGTGGGGAGATTCTCGTGACAGGAGCGGCTTCCGATGGGAGTGGTAAGTTTGAGATCGTGGTTCCGGCTGATATTCGGGAACTTTCTTTCACTTTCGTGGGGTATAAAACTGTGGTTGTTCCGGTAGAATTGAATAAGGAAATGACTATACGTATGGAGGAAGAGGTGAGCGAGGTAGATGAGGTGGTGGTGACGGGTTATTTCACGAAATCTAAATCTAGTTACACTGGAGCTGTGAAGAGTGTTACAGCCGAGCAGTTGAAGACTGTTTCCGGGACAAACGTTGTTGCCGCTTTGGCAGCCTTGACGCCCGGTTTGAATCTAGTTGAAAGAAGTGAACTGGGATCAAACCCGAATCATGTTCCCGAATTATTGTTACGGGGAATGAGTTCGTTTTCGGATGGTTCCACTCAAGTGAATCAACCGACGATTGTGCTGGATGGAGTTGAAATCAGTATGCAGGATTTGTACGATTTAGATATTAACGAGATTGAAAATATTACCGTATTAAAAGATGCATCAGCAACGGCCCTTTACGGATCACGTGCTGCCAGTGGGGTAATCGTGGTGGAGAGAAAGAAATTGGCTGAGGGGAGTATGCGGGTATCTTATAATTTTACGGGAAATGTGCAATTCCCTTACTTGAAAGATTATAATATGTTGAATGCCGCCCAGAAACTGGAATACGAGCGTTTGGCGGGATTGTATTCAACCGAGGTGAAAAGAGATCCTTGGGGAAATATTACGAATGAAGGGGAACAATATGCTTTGGACAAATTGTATAATGAACGTTATCAGGAAGTGCAACGGGGTGTTGACACGGATTGGTTGTCGCAGCCGGCGCGCACGGCTTTTTCTCATGATCACTCCCTACGTTTGTATGGCGGAGCTTCCAATGTCCGTTACGAGTTATCCGGACGTTTCAATAACGTGCAGGGGGTGATGAAAGAAGACTACCGTCGTCGTTATAATCTGGGTTTTAAATTGGAATACCATGTACAGAATAAGTTGACCATGGCCAACCGGACGACCTACAGTGAGGTGAATTACAAGCAATCTCCTTACGGTTCTTTCTCCAAGTACGTAGAAATGAATCCTTACGATCGGATCTATAACGAGTTTGGGGAGTATAACAGAAATCTATCTTGGGATATGGATAACCCGTTGTACGAGGCAAGTTTAGGGAATTATGATATTTCTAAAGATAAATCGTTCTCGAATACCACGGATTTCCGTTGGGAAATCAACAAGTTGTTCCGCTTGTCGGGAAACTTTAATATTACCGTGTCCAATTCCAACAACGAAGTGTTCAAATCTCCCGATTCTCAGGATTTTAAAACGGAGACCGAACTTTCTAAAAAAGGTTCATTGACCCAGAAAAATGGAAGTGGCGTGTCTTATGCCGGAACGCTGACAGGTGCATTTAATTTGATGACCGATAATAATAGTTTATACAGTGTGAATGCGGGTGTGGAAATCCGGAAGGAAACCAGCGAGTCTTCCACCATGACAGGAGTGGGCTTTTATGATGATGCGTTGAATTTCATGGGGCAGGCTGCTGGTTATTCGGATAAAACGGATCAAAAACCGACCGGAACTCAAGCTATCAGCACGGAATTGGGATTTTTCGTGAATGCCAACTATATGTATAATAACCGTTATTATGCAGACGTGGTTTATCGGGTGACCGGATCGTCCAAATTTGGAGCCAATAACCGTTATGGTAATTTCTGGTCAGCCGGATTGGGGTGGAACATACACAATGAAAGTTTTGTTACTTCCAGCAAAATTGATATTCTGAAAATCCGGGGAAGTTTGGGATACACGGGTAAGGTAAATTTCTCTCCTTTCCAGGCGATGACCATGTATCAATTCTCCGGGGATCTGGAATATTTAAACGGGATAGGGGCTGTTCCGCAAGGTATCGGTAATGAAGATTTAGGTTGGGAACGGGAGTTATCGTATAATCTCGGGACGGACATCAGTCTTTTTAATCGTCGATTGAATTTTACGTTTGACATTTACTTGAAAAAAACTACCGATC
>DYVS01000017.1:0-3482 GCA_020743075.1 Butyricimonas virosa
CCCGGCATAAAGAATCCTGTTCGTCACTAATCCAGTTGACCCCGATTACCCCAATAGCACCCGGAGTTCGAGTAACATACTCTATAACATCCCGATTCGTTCCGGCGGCATGACATCGATCAGACAAGTTACCCCGCCCGCATATCGAATCCAGCACGTAACGTACTGTGCTGGAATTCCGGTGATCAAACACAACTTGTATTTCTCCCAATTTCGAGTCCGCCGACAATTGGTTCCAACGTGTTATCTCACCGGAAAATATTTTCTTTAAAGTACTCACGTTAAATATCGAATCGGCATTTTGTCTGTTTACAATCAAAGCAACACCATCAGTAGCTATCTTGATGGACTCCGGAAAAAACTTATTGCTGTGGAATGACTCTAATTCGTCCCCCGATAAAGGGCGTGTGGCCAACACCCAGCGTACGCTGTCGCGTAACAACAGGGTTATTGCATCCACTTCACTCGTATATATCGGGACGATACCTGTCTGATTATATTGCGCTTCAAAAACTGCAATCTCTTCCTCGGCCAAGGGAGACAGCGTTTCGTCGACTGCAACTCGAATTACCCCGCTAAACAAGGTATCTTGTACTCCTGAAGTTTTCCCTTTACAAGCCACAAGGGAGATCAGGCATAACAGCCAAAAGCCGATTCGAATATTCATAACCTTTTTAATTTTTGATTTACGATTTCAACCATACAAATCAACGTCTTTTTCAATCTAAAATCATCAATCGTAAATTCTTTGTTTTATTATTGTAATTTAAACGTGATCGGTAAAGTGAACCGCACGGAAACCGGTTCACCACGCTGTCTTCCGGGAATCCATTTACGCATGGCCTTTACCACGCGAACGGCTTCTTTATCCAGCGTCGGGTCGACCGTACGCAACACTTGTACATCACGTACCGCCCCGTCCCGTCCGATCACGAATTGTACGATTACTTTTCCCTCTATATTCATTTCTTGGGCAATAGAAGGATACTTGATCTCTTTACCAATCCATTTCATCAAAGCAGCCATACCTCCCGGATATTCGGGAGCTTGTTCCACCACTTGAAAGACCTCATCTTCACTTGCCACGATCAATTTATGGTCTTCCAGATCAGCAATATCCTTACCGTTTTCCTCGTCATTACCCTTCACGTCCGCCACGGAAATCGCCGCTTTCGCCTGGTTCACCTCATCCTGTGTTTTAATCTCGTCTTCCTCACGCACCTCTTCATCTTTCTTAATCACGGGAGCCGTAAACTTAATCGTCGTCTTCAACGTCGGTGGCGGCGGAACATTCACCGCCACGATCTTGTTCTCTTCCTTTACCTCCGGCAAATCCATCTTCAAATCAGACAATTCCGTCACCGTAACCATCTTTTCCTGCGCCTTAACGGGCTTCAGGAAACGAACAAAAGCCGGAAGAACCATTGCCAGAACCACACAACCTATAATCACGACATAGGCCGTCAAGTGACGCCGGGGTGAGTGTTTACGCAACTCGTAAGCCCCATAATCCTTATTCTTTCCTTCGAATATCAGATCACACCACTCTACCGAATTTACATTTATATCCTTTGCCATGGTCTTATTGTTTTAACTCCCGGTACTCGATGACTTCTTTCAAATCATCGGCATACCCGTCGTGTGTCTTATCCTGTAACAATCGTAAATCCCCCGGAGTTATATCCATGATCGCATACCGTCCGATATTACATATCTGCATCTCATCGAGAACATCAATCAAATTTTTGTAATTCGCAAAATCGGTAGCCTTAATCAATATAACGGGTGAATCCTTATCTTTTCTGATCTCGGCAGCCTCTTTCAGATACTCCTCGTTCGAGATCTCCAAGTTTGCTTTCTTTTGTTTCAATTCCCGGATCTTCTGCATCACCACCTGATTACGTCCTAACAGGATGGCACGCAAGCCGTTCGGGGAAAAATCGGTTTCCTGCACCATATCAGGATTCTCGTAGTCCGGCTCTCCCATATAATAATACACACTCCCCTCCTTACCCAACAAAATAGTCATTGCCTTGGAAGCCTTCACCTTGTTCTGCTCCTGCTCATTCAACAAATCTTTCCTCGGCATACTGATTTCCATTGTCTGGGGTTTACTCATGGACGTGCAGAGCATAAAGAAAGTAATCAACAACATATTCATATCCACCATAGGCGTAAAATCCACCCGGATACTGAATTTCTTCTGTTTCCCTTTCTTGCGTTCCCCGCTATCCTTTTGTTGTATTTCTGCCATAATAAATAAATTACAAGTTATAAGGTTCTATCATACCTCCGGCATATTACGCAACGAAGTAATCAAGTTATAACGATTCTCTCGCAGATCCTGCAACGTTGCCATAATATCCTTAATCAACGGGTAAGGAGTTTTCTGATCCGCCTTGATAGCGATCACCAAGTCCTTGTTCACCTCCCGGGCAAATTGCATCCACGATTTAAACTGGTTATTCGTGCTATCACAAGGAATTCCATAATTCATGATCACTTTATCCTGTTCTTCCGATGATAATGCCAAGAACTGTTTCATTCCCTGAATAGGCACCCCGAATGAATTACACAGACTGAATTTTTTCAATTCCTGATCCGAAAATTCAATCTGATAACTCTCCCCCATCTTTTTCAACACCTCGATACGATCCTGTGGTCTATCCAGTCCCATGAACACCTTTCCCGTTGGCTCGACTAAAATAGAGACGATATTTGATTCGGGAATCTTGATCTCGGAAACCGACTGCGGCGGGTTCACCTGCACCGGTTCTTTCTGGATAAACGTGGAAGTCAGCATGAAAAACGTCAACAACAGTACCGTCACGTCGCTCATGGCCGTCATGTCGATGAACATTGATTTCTTTTTAATTTTCTGACTCATAACGTATATATTAACAAGTGTATACTAGCGTTGTTTAATCGTGAAACTCTGTACCAGGTAAGCCCCGATCTCATCAATACTATGCGTGATCCCATCTATCTTACTGGTGAAAAAATTGTAAGCAATCACAGCACACGCCCCAGTTGCGATACCGAAAGCCGTGTTCACAAGTGCCTCCGAAATACCGGTAGAAAGGGCTATAGAATCCGTTCCTCCGGCAGAAGATAATGCCGCAAAAGACTTGATCATCCCGATTACAGTTCCGAGCAATCCCATCAAAGTCCCTAAAGTAGTGATCGTGGCTATTACCCCCAGATTCTGTTCCATCGTCGGCAACTCAAGCATGGTAGCCTCTTCCAGATCTTTCCGTACCGCCAACTGTTTCTCTTCTTTCGACAACGTGTCACAAACTGACACCTGTGAATAAGTAGAAAGCGATGCTTTAATCACGTTTGCCACGGTTCCTTTCTGTTCGTCACAAGCTTGGCGAACTGCCTCAATATTCCCCTCCTCAAGATCACTCTTCACCTTCGTCACGAATTGTTGCAAATTCTTCTTCCCTTTCGCTCTTTTTAAGGCAATCAACCGCTCCACG
>DYVS01000018.1:0-30125 GCA_020743075.1 Butyricimonas virosa
CAAAGATAGTTTTTTACTATTTTTATACACGAATAAATCTGTATAATAATCCTTAGGGAAAATGGTTCAAGATGAGTTATTAATAGAGCAGTTGAATCAAAAGCAGGTGGGAGCTTTTAAAATATTGTTTGACCGATTTTATCGTTATCTCGTGTTATATGCCATGAAATGGGTAGAGAGACAAGAGATTGCGGAGGATGTCGTGCAGGACTTATTTGTGCAGGTATGGGAACGGGATACAATTTACAGTTCATACTATGGTTTTAAGAATTTCTTATATAACTCGGTGAAGAATGCTTCGTTAGATTATTTGAAACACAAAGAGGTGGAAGGGAAGTATGTGCGTTACACGCTTCGGACATCAGAGACAGGTGAAGTGCCAGAATTGGAGGTTATGAAAGATGAGGTGTATCGCCGTTTATACCAAGTATTGGATGAATTGCCCAAGCGGTGTCAGGAAGTATTTAAACATTATCTGGAAGGAAAAAAGAATAGCGAAATTGCGGAAATCCTTCAAATATCCGAGTTAACCGTGAAGACTCAAAAACGAAATGCTATTGTTTATTTACGGAAAAGATTAGGTCGTGTATATATGCTATATGTCTTGTTTAAAGTAGGTTTCATGTAATTGAAAAATATTTTCTATAAAAAGTCGATTTTTTTATACTCCTTTTTTATACTCTTGTCGTCTTTGGTGTAAAATAACAAGGATGATGAAACATTACGATGAAAATATCATACAATTAATCCAGCTTTATCTCGTGGGAGATTTATCCGGGGAAGAAAAAGTGAAGTTGGAGGAGTGGGTTAGTCAAGATCCTTCGCGAGAGAAGCTTTTTAAAGAGATTTGTAATGAAAAGAGTGTCGCCTCCGATTTTGGTATTTACGAGAAGGTGAATAAAGATTCTGCATGGGAAAAGGTCATTTTGAAGGGAAACATCAAACAGAAGAATAATGCCCGTCGTTTAGGGTGGTATAAATTCGTGGCAGCCGTGATGATTCCTTTGATGGTGGTAGCAGCGGGATATTTTATAAGAGAAACGAAACGGAGTGCAGAACAAAAGGGTACGGAATTGGCCAATATTGAGCCTGGAAAGAGTAAGGCTATTCTTCGGTTGGCTGACAACCGGGTGATTGAAATCACGAGAGAACAAGAAACTCGTTTTGACGTGGCAGAAGGTATTGCGGCTACCAATAACTTGTCAGGAATGGTTTACCCGGAGCAGGTGGCAACGGGGAAGGCGGAATATAACGTGTTGGAAGTTCCTCGTGGAGGTGAATACACGGTTACCTTGTCTGACGGGACGGTTGTTTACTTGAATTCGGGTAGTGAGTTACGTTACCCCGTGGCTTTCGGGGCGGAACGACGGGACGTGTTTCTTTCCGGGGAGGGATATTTCGAAGTGGCGAAAGATGCAGAACGGCCTTTTTTCGTGAACGTGGATAAATTAAAAATCCGTGTGTATGGAACTTCTTTTAATGTAAATGCGTACAATATAGCAAATGTTGAGACTGTTTTGATCGAGGGGAAGATTGGCATTCAGGGAAACAATGCGGAATACACGGTGAAACCGGGACAGTTGGCTCTTTATAACAGGGAGGAAGGCACTATGGAAATTCGGGACGTGGATGTGCGGCCTTACGTGGCGTGGAAGGAGCATGAGTTTATGTTTGATGATGAAAGCTTGGAGGAGATCATGAACACGTTGTCTTTATGGTATGACGTGGATGTATTCTTCCAGACAGCAAGTTTAAAACAACTGCATTTTACCGGACATTTGGGACGTTACGAGGAGGTTTCCCATATTCTTGATGCCATATCAGGAGTAACTCAAGTGAAATTTTCGGTGAAAGGAAGAACAATTATAGTGATGGAATAAAGAAATAGCGGAAGATGTTACGAGCATTTTCCGCCATCAATGATAATAGGACAAATAGGCTAATGTTACGAGCAATGCCTAGTTGTAAATACTAACATTCTAACTACAAAGGTATGGAAAAAATTCTATTATGCCTTAGGGTTTACCGACCTCATGGGCAAAAATTTTGGAAAACTATGAAGCTTTTTATTTTTTTGATGTGTTGTTTCACATTTTCCCTTTCGGCAAATAGTTTTGCCCAGCAGGAAAAAGTTAATCTGGATTTGCGGGATGTGTCGATTAAGACATTATTTAGTGAGATTCAGCGTCAGACCAAGTTACATTTTATTTTTAGTAGCGAGCAGGCGAATCGTTTGGATAAATTGACGGTAAAAGCAACGGATGAAACCGTGAAATCTGTTTTGGACCGGATTTTCGAGGGAACAGGTTTTACCTATACGTTCCGGGATGATATTATCATGGTGCGGTTTGAAGGAGAAAAAACGGTACGGCAAGCAGAGAAAGAGATGGAAATCCGGGGTGTGGTGAAAGATAAAAATGGAGAACCTTTACCGGGAGTGACGGTACTTGTCGGTGGAACCACTTTGGGAACGGCCACGGATGCGAAAGGGGAATTCCTATTGAAAGTTCCCGAACAGGAGAGTGTGGCTTTGCATTTTTCTTTCGTGGGGATGAAAACGCAGGAGCTTGTGTTTAAAAAGGGACAGAAACCGTTGACGGTCGTGATGGAAGAAGATTCTGAAAACATAGAGGAGATTGTTGTGACAGGGTATCAACAGATCGAAAAGAGAAACCTGACAAGTTCTGTCGTGACGGTAAAAACCAGTGAATTGCAAACGATAGGAGCATCCAGTATCGAACAGATGTTGCAAGGGGTTGTTCCGGGGCTTTCTGTGGTGAATACTTCAGCCTCTCCGGGGGCGGCACCGAAAATTCGTATTCGGGGTACTGCAACAATTTCCGGGAATGCCGATCCGTTGTGGGTTCTGGATGGGGTTATCTTAGAGAATTCCGTGCCGGTTACGGCTGCCGATTTGAATAGTCCGGATGTGATGAATATGTTTAACTCCGTGATCGGCGGTATTAATCCCAACGATATTGAAACTATAACAGTTCTGAAAGATGCTTCGGCAACGGCAATTTACGGTACACGTGCCGCTAACGGAGTTATTGTCGTGACCACGAAAAAAGGAAAAGCCAATAGCTTTAATATTTCGTATCAACACACGTCAACCGTGAGTATTCGTCCTTTTTACGATAATTTTGATTTATTAAATTCAAAAGAGCGTGTTGCTTTGGCATGGGAGAATTATGAAGACGGTTTATCTATTTGGAGCAGTACTTATGCGAATGGTGGCCCGGGCTTAGAGGGGTTGCTGAATAGCTATACCCTCGGGCAAATTACAAAAGAGCAATTGAATACGATGGCCAATAAGTTGGAAGGGTTAAATACCGATTGGTTTAAAATTTTGTTCCGGAATGCGTATACGCAGACCCATAATTTGAGTGTTTCCGGGGGAACAGAGAAAACCAATTATTATATTTCTTTGAATTATAACGGGGAAGAGGGGGTTGATAAAGCAAGTGAGTATAAGAATTACGGGGGAATGGTAAAAGTCAACACTCAGTTATTTCAAGGGGTAAATATGGGTGCCATTGTTCAAGTGGATCGTCGTGATCGGGAGATGTATCATTCTTCGATTGATTTGTTCAATTATGCGGTTCGTGCTTCTAGGGCTATTCCTTTGCGTGAAGATAACGGGGAGCTATATTATTACATGGGAACAGTAACCGGACGTGCACATAAATTTAATATATTGAATGAATTAGCGAATACCAGTAATGAGAGTACGCAAACCGATATGAAGGGAATTGTCAATCTTACGGTGAATCTGTATAAAGGGTTGAAATATGAAGGGTTATTCAGTTACGCCTCTTCTCATTCGACTGCACGGGATTATGCCACGGAACAAAGTGCGTATGTTGCAGATATTAGGGGGTACGAGTATGGAGAAGGATCGGAAGATGATATGAAAAAATCTCCGTTACCTTACGGGGGTGTGTATAATGAAACAACTTATGAACAGCGTTCTTCATTGATTCGTAACGGATTAACCTATAAAGGTAGTTTGGTGGAGAATTTGTCTATTGATGTTTTATTGGGACAAGAGTTTAGAAATACGAATTATAAAGGGTTAACATCAAATATTTACGGGTATTTTCATGATCGCGGAAACACGTTTTATGAACCGGCATTAGGGGAATCAACAGGTCATTTGAAGCGTAACAAGACAATCCGTAGTCTAGTTGATCGTTCCAATATTTCTTATTACGGGGTGGTTTCTGCCATGTATGACAACCGTTACGTGCTGAATGCAAATATCCGTTTTGACGGTTCGAATCTTTTCGGTTCGAATCCTAAATATCGTTACTTGCCCTTGTGGTCTGTTTCCGGAAGGTGGATTATAAGTAATGAATCCTTCCTGTCCGACAATGAAATGATCGACAACTTGGCACTTCGGGCCTCTTATGGGTTGCGGGGAAATATCGTGGAGGATAGCAGTCCTTCGATCATTGCGGCGGCATTACCACCCAATGCGGTAACCGGTTTGTTTGAAATGGAAATACAGCAAGCTCCCAATCCTGATTTAAAGTGGGAAACAACGGCTTCATTTAACGTGGGATTGGAAGTCGGGTTGTTTGACAATCGTCTGTCATTGGATGTGGATTATTATCTGGATAAGAGTAAGGACTTGATCGCTTACAAAGGTGTATCTTCTGTATCCGGTTTTTCCGGGAAATACGTGAACTATGCGGATGTGAGTAATCAGGGGCTTGATATTTCTTTGAGCGGGACAATAATTAAGAATAAGGATTGGCGTTGGACGGCAGCTTTTAATATGGGATATGTCAAAAACAAGGTGACAAAAGCCAACAGTACGGCTCAAACAAAATATTTGGTGCAAAGTGTTTACACGCCGGGAGAAGTGTACGAGGGGAAACCGGTAAACGGGATGTTTTCTTATCGATTTGCCGGGTTGGATGATATCGGGATGCCTATGTTTTATGATAAAGATGGAAAGGTGCTTGGGGTTTCTAGCGAAGAAATAGTGAATTTTCCCTATGATATTGCCAATTTGAAATATGAAGGTACTAGGGATCCTATTTTGTCCGGGGGATTAAATACGAGGATAGCCTATAAAAATGTATCCTTATCCATGTTATTTGCTTTTGGATTGAAAAATGTGGTGCGTTTGCCTGCACGGGCTTATGTCACGGCACCCGCTGATGATGCGAATGCCAACAGCAGTATAAAGGATCGTTGGCGGCCGGGAAAGGATAATACGGGGAAGACCATACCCGCCTTGTCTTCCGGGGATGGCTATATTGCAACTGCCGATGGTAATTTTTATGCCACGGATTGGTATAATTCATCCGATGAAACTGTTGTACCCGGCGATTATCTCCGATTCCGGAACTTGATGGTGGAATACCAACTACCGGGACGTTGGGTTGATAAAGTGATTGTTGGGGGACGTAAACTGGGGAATGTTTCCTTGAAGTTTCAGGCGCAAAATTTGTTCGTGCTTGCAGATAAGCGTTTGAAAGGATATGATCCTGAGACGATTAATTATACGACAACTTCTTATGGTTCATTGCCGTTGGCTAGAACTTTTACCTTGGGATTGAATATCAATTTTTAAATGAAGAACTATGGAAAAGAGATATTTATATAAATTCTTGTTCGTGTGTATGTGTGCCGTGTTGGGGGCCTGTAACGGTTATTTGGAAGAGATACCTCAGAACAAGCAAAAATTATCGACAACAGATGATTACGACCAGTTGTTGAATAACGCTTATTTAACTCAAGCTGTACTGCCTTATATAGATGTTTTAACGGATGATATGGACTATATCGTGGCAGATCGGAGACCTAATTTTGCTAATTCTGCAGATACTTATCTTGGGGCTCATTTGTGGGATAATAGTATCGAAACGACCATGCCGAATGGGGATGAAGTTTTTGCAAAATTTTATAATAGTGCTTATAACACAAATGTTGTTATTGATAATATTGATGAGGCTGTCGGGGCGGTATTGGATATGACAGAGGTTGAAAGAACACGTAAGCATATCAAGGGGGAGGCTTATGCTTTGAGGGCTTTCCGTTATTTCTATTTGGTGAATATGTATGCGGCTCCTTATGATCCGGCTACTTGTGCCACGACTCCGGGTATTCCGGTTAATTTGGAAACCACGGCTGACGACAAGGCGTATCGGCGGGTTTCTTTGGAAAAAGTCTACGGGCAGATCGTGGATGATTTGAAAAATGCGATTCCTTTGTTGGAAGAGAATTTGATGGAAACGGGAAAAACACGTTTTTCTGCTCTTGCGGCTAAAGCATTATTAGCCCGGGTGTATTTGTATATGCAAGAATGGGATTTGGCGATAGGGCAGGCTCAAGAGGTGATTAAAAGTAACTCAACCTTGTTTGATCTGCGTGCGGCAGGTGAAAATTCGGTAATATATACAGAAGCCCCCATAACGGAATGGAGTGAAGAAACGATTCCCGGTATTGGTTATCTGAGTGAGAAAAATTCGAATGTTTTGTTTGTCAATGGTATTAATGAGTTATATATGATATTCGGGGGAAATACCGCACAATCTGTTTTTTATCCGAGTGAAACTTTGTATAACACGTATGAAAAAGGGGATGTCCGAAAATATTATTTTATGAGACGAAATTCCAAAGGGCGGGTTCGTTACATGAAAAATAGGTATTATGCAGAAACTTATCTCAATTTTGTTCCCCAGATCACTTCCGATTACGGTTATTCCCGGGTGATCCGAACTGAAGAGATGTATTTGATCTTGGCGGAAGCGTATGCCCATAAGCCCGACGGTTTAAGTGCTGCCGTGGGATATTTGAACACGCTACGTGAGGTAAAATTCAGGGCAGAGGATTTTGAGACTTACGGACGTTTACATGCAGAGAATTTTACCCAGCAATCATTGTTGGAGACCATTTGGAATGAGAGAAGACGGGAATTTTGTTTCGAGGAACATCGGTGGTTTGATTTACGACGCACGACACGACCTTCTATCGTGCATAGCGGTTTGAACGGTAGTGCAACCTTACAAAAGGATGATCCCCGGTACGTGTTGCAAATACCTCAAAAGGAGTTGAATGTGAATCCTGAAATTGGTGCTAACCCCAGATAAAATGAAATGGATATGAAAACGATATATAGAATATTGGTATTATTTGGCTTGCTTGCGGTCGGGACTGCATGTAGCGAGGATAGCTTGTCTCCCGAATACGAGTATAATGGTCCGATTCCGGCTATTGCAGACGGACCTTCGGAGGCTCAAAAGATTTGTTATGAGTTGTACCAGAAATATGACCATCATGTTTATTATACATTGAGCGGGGATGAGGCGTTGCGAACGAATTTGGGAGAGACTCAAGTCAACGGTTTTTGGTATCTTCCGGAAAGTATTTTCCCGTTGGAAGCGGCGGATGAGGCTACTTCTGAAGTCTTTTTGAAGTTATTGCGTTCGTTTTACGGGGCGTTGCCGGTCGAAACGGTTAAAACTTCCGTGATTAAACGTCAGGTGCTGGTGAAGGCGAATTTGTGGAATGATGAATTGTTGAATTATTATGGTTTCTGGATTCCGGAGGTTTATTCCATTGCTTGCACAATGGAAGCCCAACAAGGTATCGTGTATTGGGGAGAAATGGATGATATGATCGGACCTCAGCCAGATGTGTGGAAGTATAGTATCTGTTTGAGTTTTTTTAGTACCCGGACTACTCCTTATTTCGTGTTGGATGTTCCTGTTCCTACCGAATTTTCCCAGGTTTCGAAGGGAATGTATTTGGGAGAGCTTCCGGAATCGGAGCAATTTGATGCGATGATGGCGGTAATGGATTGGGAGACAGGAGAAGTTGACATGGATTATCTGATGAAGAAAGGATTTATTCATCCTTATCCTTTTATGATGGCTACAACAGAGATGTATCAACAGGAGGATTTGGCCACTTATGCGACATGGATTGCCTGTCATCCTTTGTTGGAGCGGCAGGAAGTTTTAGATACTTATCCGTTGGTAAAGAAAAAGTATGAGTTGACGTTGGAATTTTACAAAAAGTACTTGAAAGTAGACTTGGAAGAGTTTTGTAAGTTCTGGACAAATGTCACCGTGGAATAAATGAAACGTTTGTAGGTGAAAATTAAAAAATATTAGAAGGTATGAGAAATTTATTGTATGGAGCTATTTTTTTAGGAGTTTTAGTGGCCTGTCAGCGGGAACCCGGTTATAAAATCACCGGGTCTGTTCCCGGTACTCCCGATGGGATGAAAGTGTATTTGTATAATTGGAATACACCCGTGGATTCCGGAGTGGTGAAAGGGGGAAAATTTGTGTTGATGGGAAAAGTAGATGTACCCGTGCGTTACCAACTGTGGGTGGATTTATCACCGGATAAGAATATGGAATACGAGAAAGATATGCGTGGTTCGGATATTTTCGTGGATAACACGGATATACGCTACGAGACGCCTTCTATCGATTCTTTAGCTTCTCGGATGAGTTTCCATCGGAAAGAGGTAAAAGGGGAAGTTTTGATCACTGGTTCTCCCGTGCATGATTTGTATTTGAAATATAAAGAGGAAATCAGACCTTATAGTAACAGAAATAGTGAGGCTTGGAATGAATATTTGAAGGTTTATCATATTCCTGCACTTGACGGGGTATTTAATACCCGTGAAGGGCTTGCTTTGGCCCGGGAGATGCAGGAGGCTCAAAAAGAGATGAAAAAAATTCAGTGGGATTTTATAACGGGAAACCCAACCTCTCCGGTGTCTATTGATATAGCTCAGAATATGATGTATTCTTCTAAATTGTCGAAAGCGGAAATGGATAAACTTTTACAAGCAATTGATCCGTCTTTGCATAACGCTCCGGCTTACAAGGAATTGCAAAAGAGTATGGAAGGGTTTTATCCGGTAGCGATAGGGGAAAAATTCAAGGATATAGAAGTGGTTAATGAGGAAGGAAAGACCGTACATTTAGCTGATTACGTGAAACCGGGGCAGTATAATATGGTAGAATTTTGGGCTTCTTGGTGTGGTCCCTGCCGGGGTGAGATTCCTCATTTGCGTCACGTGTATGAGGCTTACGGAAAGGGTGAGAATGCTTTTAATATGATTAGCGTTTCTATTGATGATAAAGAATGCGATTGGAAAAAAGCTTTGAAAGAGGAAAATATGAAATGGATCCAATTATGTGATCTGAAGGGTTGGAAAGGTGAGGTAATCAATAAATACAAGATTCAAGGAGTGCCTTTCTGTTTAATTTTGGATAAAGAAGGACGTATAATAGATCACGGGGTGAGAGGATCGGAATTGGATTTGGTGTTGATAGATTTGTTGGGGGATCGTTATGAAGAGTAAATAGCTTCTCGTAAATTATACACAGTGAAAAGAGGCAGTCTCACTTTGAGGCAGCCTCTTTTAATTACCTTGTGTTTTTTATCAAATTTTACTCTTTATAATATACCCGTTTCACGCGGAAAGAGATACCCGTGAGGATTTCGTAAGGGATGGTTCCCAGTTGTTCTGCCAGTTCGGTGACCGGGATATGTTTCCCGAAAATCTCTACCTCATCCCCGATGGTAGCATCAGTATCCGTGATGTCAATCATGCAGGTATCCATGCAGATGTTACCTATAATCGGAACTCGTTTTCCTTTGACAAATACATTGCCGACCCGGTTGCTTAGGTGACGGTTTAGTCCGTCTGCGTATCCCACGGGGATCACGGCAATCCGGGAAGGGCGTGTCGTGTAGCTTTTACGTCCGTATCCGATGGACTGACCTTCGGGTACATTGCGTATAGAGGAAATATAGGTTTTAAAACTGCTTACGGCTTGAAGTTGGGCGTTTGTAGCACTGATCCCGTGTAATCCGATACCGAGACGAACCAGGTCGAAATGGTATTGAGGGAACCGTTCAATTCCGGCAGAGTTTAAGATATGTCGCCAAATTTTATAATTGAATCGGGATTGGATGCATTCGGTCATGCGTTCAAACAAGTGGATTTGTTCCAGTGTGAAATCATCATGTTTGGCTTCGTCACTTCCTGCGAGGTGAGAAAATATGGAACGGATATACACGGAACGTTCGGCTTCGAAAAATTCCAACAATTGCGGAATATCCTGTTCGTCGAAACCGGAACGATTCATGCCGGTATTCAGCTTGATGTGTACGGGAAAACGTTTGATCCCGTGTTTATTTAGTGCTTGGTTGAAATCTTCTAGAATGTCCAATGCGTAAATTTCCGGTTCCAAGTTAAACATGATCATGTTGTCAAAAGCTTCCCGTTCGGGATTCATGACGGCAATCGGGATGGTAATTCCCGCAGCCCGCAGTTCAATCCCCTCGTCGGCAAAAGCGACCATGAGGTAATCTACCCGGTGGTATTGTAGTAACGAGGCTATTTCCCGGGAGCCGCTACCGTACGAGAAAGCTTTCACCATGACGGCAATGTGTGCGTCAGTCAATGACCGGAAATGATTCAGGTTATGAACCATGGCATCCAAGTCAACTTCCAATATGGTGCTATGTGATTGTTTTTGCAGGAATCCGGCAATGTATTCAAGTTGAAACGCCCGGGCGCCTTTGATCAGGATGATTTGGTTATTGAAATTATCCCGTTCTTCCTGACGGAGAAAATGTTCCGTATCTTCATAGAATCGGGAATTAGCGGCAAAATCATGACGATGTTCACTCAAGTGTTTACCGATCCCGATGAACAGGGATATATTTGCTTGGCGGAGAGTCTCGGCAATAGAAGGGTATAAGTCGTCACCGGCTTTTCCCGTGTCCATGAAATCGGAGAGGATAACGACCCGCTCTTTCGAGGCATCCTGTGTTGCAAGGATGTTCAAAGCCAGTTGAAAAGAGGACGGGTCCGAATTATAGTAATCGTTCACGAGTGTACAGTTATTGATGCCGTCCTTGATTTCCATACGCATGGCGATGGCAGAAAGCTGTTGTACTCGTGAGGTGATTACGTCGGGGGAATATTGTTTTAATAGCAATATGCTGACGGCGTTCATGCAATTTTCGTAGGAGGCAATGTCCGGAAATGGAATATCAAGAATAAAGTGCTTATTGCCGAATGTCACCTGCACTTCCCTGTGTCCGAGTGTAATGTTCATTGTTTTTACATGAATGTCAGCCTGCGGATCTTCTCCCCAAAGAAGAAACGAGGTGGTAGAAGGTACTCGTGTTTTGATATATTCCAGAGCCTCTCCTGTTTGTCCGATCACCCATTGACAAGACGTGAATAGTTGTGCTTTCTCGGCTAGTTTTTCTTCTTTGGAGGCAAAGTTTTCACCGTGTGCATCCCCGAGATGCGTGAAAATACCGATAGTTGGTTGTATCATCTGTAGCAAGTGCTGCATTTCTCCTTTTTGGGATATCCCGGCTTCGATAATGGCAATTTCTGTTTTTGGATCGATCCCCAGTAGAGATAGAGGAACTCCTACTTGCGAATTGTAACTCCGGGGACTGCGGTACACGGTGTGATCGTTTGCCAGGAGTTGGTAGAGCCATTCCTTTACGACAGTCTTCCCGTTACTTCCGGTGATCCCGATGACCTCGGCTTGCATGTGTTGTCGATGATGGGCGGCTAATTGTTGTAAAGCAGTCAATACATTTTCAACGACAATGAAGTTGGCGCCTGTCAGTTGGTTGAATTCTTCTCGAAATTCACTGATGACAAAGGCTCGCATTCCATCGGCATATAGTGTACGGATGTAATCGTGTCCGTTATGATTGTTTCCGGTTAAGGCAAAAAACAGGGTATGTTCGGGAGTAACAACAGAACGGCTGTCTATGCTGTATTCCATGATTTCCACGGGTATTCCGCTATGTAAAGTACCGTTAATGATTTCGGCGATCTCGTTCATAATAATTGAAAATTGATAATTGAAAATTGAAAATGAGGGATTTGCAATTTTCAATGGTGTTGTTCTTATAACTACAAAGCTACGGATTTTAGAGGTTTGTTTTACTTGCTTACTAAAGAAAATTTTGATGTTAGGTAGGAGTTTGTTGGGTGTTTAGGGGGAAATAGGCCACGATAAACGCAAGATGGACGTATCCCCTAGGTTGCAGAGTCGTTTGGTAACTGTGTTTGTTGTATAGGGTGAGTTTTGGGGATGAGGCGGTGGATGCCGGTTTCTCGCTAAACTCTGGCTGAACTGGGATTGAAGTATAGGGTTAGAGCAACGGGGCAAAAAGTCGGGCTAGAGATTCCCGAATTTTATCCCGTTTCGGGCGGAATTTCCATCGATGGATGCTGATTTCGGAACTACCTTTCAGGTCGTCCAGAAAATCGGAACCGAGTTGGCGACTGACGTTGCGGTCGTAGATGATGAGGTTGACTTCGAAGTTCTGTTCGAAACTACGTATGTCCATGTTGGCAGTACCCACGGAAGATACCAATCCGTCCATGATAATTACTTTGCTGTGGTTGAATCCTTTACGATATTGAAATACTCGAACTCCGGCTTCCAGTAGTTCCTCCACGTAGGAGCGTGTACACCAGTGCGTGAGTAGCGAGTCGGATTTATACGGGATCATGATACGCACGTCCACGCCGCTCATGGCGGCGGTTTTCAGCGAGTTGATCGTGGTCTCTCCCGGCATGAAATAGGGGGTCGAGATGAAAACGTACTTCTTGGCCATATTGATCAGCGTGAAGTAGGCTTGTTGGATGGATGTCCAGTCGCTATCGGGACCGGATGCCACGGTTTGGACAACCACATTGCCATCGACTTTCTTGTTGGGAAGGTATTCCGTCTTGTTTAGTAGAAGTTCCTGACGAACAAAGTACCAGTCAAACAGGAAAACCACTTGTAACGAGGTGACGGCTTCCCCTTTCACTTTTAAGTGAGTGTCGCGCCAGATACCGATGCCGGGTAATCCGTGCAGGTAACGGTCGGCGAAGTTCAACCCGCCAATGAACCCGGTGTCTCCGTCCACGACAACAATTTTCCGGTGGTTCCGGTAGTTCACCTTGTTCGTGAACAAGGGGAAACGCACGGGAAGAAACGGGTAGATCTGAATTCCGGCAGCCTGCATTTCTTTGATGTAACGTTTGGGTAATTTCCATGACCCCACGTCATCATAGATCACACGAACTTCCACGCCTTCCTTGGTTTTGGCGATAAGTAATTCTTTTAGTTTCTCTCCGAGTTCTCCTTTATCAATGATATAGTATTCGAGGTGAATGTATTTTTTGGCTTTGGCGATGGCCTTGAAGATCGAACCGAAAGTGGCCTCCCCGTTATTTAGAATCTCGATCGTGTTATTCCGGGAGAGAAGGGCTTTACTGTTGTTTAGGAGTAATGTCATCAACGGTTTTACCGCCTCCATGTCTTCTTTTTTTAGCAATTCGGCTTTCTTGATACGTTGTTTCTGGTCTTCACTCATGTATTGCAACCACTTGAAGTCGCCCAAGCCTTTCATGGAGAACATTTTGATTTTCCGGTAGTTCATGCCGAAATAGATGTAAAAAAATAGCCCGACACCGGGGGCCAGCACGAGTACGAGTATCCACGCAAGTGTACGTACCGGATTCCTGTTTTCCAGTATGATCGTGTATATGATCGCCAAGATGGTGAGAATATACAGTACAATGCCAATGTTAATCGCAATACTTGTCCAGTTCACGCAATTAAAATTTCAATTTTCAATTTTCAGTTTTCAATTAAACCGTATCTTTGTTTCATGAATACGATGTTTGATTTACAACAATACGCATTACAGGAGCTAAAGGATACTTATACCGAGCATGAAATAAAAGTTTTATGCTCGCTTACCTTTTGCAAACTGTTGCATTGTACAAATATAGAAATCCATCTTAATAAACACGAATTTTTGGCAAAAACCTTTGTCGATAAATTTGTTCAAATCGTGGAAGAGTTAAAAACGGATAAGCCGATCCAGTATATTTTAGGTGAAACAGAATTTGCCGGTATTGATTTCCAGCTAAATAGCGAAACCTTGATCCCTCGGCCGGAGACGGAAGAGCTGGTAATGTGGATCGTGGAATCGGGTGTGCAGCCGGGTGCGAGGGTCTTGGATATTGGCACGGGGAGCGGGTGTATCATCGTGTCGTTGGGTAAGTTGTTGAAAGGAGTACGGCTTTGTGGGGTGGATATTTCCCCGGAGGCTGTGGAACAAGCTGCCGATAATGCCCGAAAGAACGGCGTGGAGGTGAAATTTGAGGTACGTGATATATTGCATTACGAGGAATGGGAATGGCTCAGTTTCGACGTGATCGTGAGCAATCCGCCTTATGTGCGGGAGTCAGAGAAGGTGCTTATGCACGATCGGGTGTTGAATTATGAACCCTCCCGGGCTCTTTTCGTGCCGGATACCGACCCGTTAATGTTTTACCGGAAGATAGCCGGATTCGGTCGTGATTATCTGAACCGGGGGGGATTGCTGTTTTTCGAGATCAATGAGGCTTTGGGGAAAGAAACCGTCGAGTTACTTCGGGAGATGGGGTACGAGGATGTCGAAGTTCGTAAGGATATTAACGAACGGGAGAGAATGGTGAAAGCCCGGGGAAATTTTAAATTCTAAATTGTAAAGAAGTGGATGCGAAGAAAGCGTTGAATATTGTTGCCGGACAGTGTAGTAAAAAGGAGTATTGTAGTTTTGATATTCTTAAAAAGTTACAGAGGTGGGAGTTAGAAGAAAAAGATATTGCTGCGGTTATGGAGTTTTTGGTGAAGAATCATTTCTTGGATGATACTCGCTTTGCGGAGGCGTATGCCCGGGATAAGCATCGTTTTAATCGCTGGGGAAAGTTGAAGATCATGCAGATGCTCCGGCAAAAGCGTGTACCGGAACGTATTATCGAACAGGCTTTGTTTTCTTTGCCCGATGAGGAAAGTGATGCCACGTGTCTGGCACTGTTGAAACAAAAGAATCGGGGATTAAAAGAGGAGGACCCGTATAAGCGAAAAGCAAAGCTTTTCCGCTTTGCTTTGAGTCGTGGCTTTGATTATGAAACCATCAGCCGGTGTATCGATCAATTGCAGGATTGAATTATCCCATCTCGCTTACTTTTTCCAGCGCTTCCATGTTCGTGATCTTGATTTGCTTGCCGGAAAGTTCCAGTATGCCTTCCGAGGCAAAATTGGATAGCGTGCGGATGGCATTGGAGGTGGTCATGTTCGAGAGATTGGCCATATCTTCCCGCGAGAGACAAATTTTCAGGGTCATATTATCGTCCTCGAACCCATAAGTGTCTTTCAGTACGAGCAAGGCTTCTGCCAGACGTCCGCGAATGTGTTTTTGCGTGAGTGTTACTGTCCGGCGGTTAGAGAATCCGAGGTCGGTAGCCAACGCTCGGATCACGTTCATGGCAACATCCGAGTTACTGCGCACGATACCGAAAATAAGTTCCGTTTTCATGATGCAAACAATGGATTCCTCAAGAGCCTCCGCTGATGCGATGTGCATTTCCTCGGCAAAGAAAGCCCGGTAGCCGATAAACCCGACGGGTTTTGCCATACGCACGATTTGTTCCCGTCCCGCAATACCTTTCTTGGCGATTTTAGCTTTCCCGGTGATCAGACAAATTAACCCGAAAGGTTTATTTCCTTCTTCGTAAATCAAGTCTCCTTTCCTGTACATTTTGCAGATGCTGGTTTGACGAATAATGCTTTTACTGCTTTCGTCAAGACTTGCAAAAAGGGAGTTGGGACTGTCAATGCAAATGTTGCAATATTTTTCGTGTAACTCTTTGTCTTTTATCGTTCTCATAAACTCGTTCTCTTATCTGGTGTTATAGTTTGGCAACAAGTGGCATACGGCGTCCGCTACCGAACGCTTTTTTACTGACTTTTAGTATAGGCGGGCATTGTGCCCGTTTGTAGTCGTTACGATTGACCAGGGTTATTGTTTTTTCAACGATTTCCGGGGCAAATCCTTTCGCTATGATTTCTTGTTTGGAACTATTTTCTTCGAGATATAGTTTCAAGATAGCGTCGAGCGTGTCGTAATTCGGCAGGGAGTCCTGATCTTTTTGCCCGGGCCGCAGTTCGGCAGAGGGGGCTTTCGTGATGGTATTCTCCGGAATTAAGTCCCCGTTTCGGTTCATGTAACGGGATAATTTGTACACGTCGGTCTTGTACACGTCGCCCAGCACGGAAAGTGACCCGCACAGGTCCCCGTACAGGGTTCCATATCCCACGGCTGCCTCGCTTTTATTGGAGGTGTTCAAAAGGATATGCCCGAATTTATTGGAAATGGCCATAACGAGAGACCCGCGAATGCGGGCTTGTAGGTTTTCTTCGGCCACGTTGAAGGGGGCATCCTTGAAGATGGGATGTAGTGTGGCGATAAAGTTGTCGTATATTTCTTTTATGGGTAAGGTTTCGTGTGAGATCCCCAAGTTTTTTGCCAGATCAACGGCATCCGTGACAGAGTGGTCGGTGGAGAATCGGGAAGGCATCAGTATGCCCAGCACGTTTTCTTTTCCAAGGGCTTCTGTTGCCAATGCGGCAACGAGGGCCGAATCGATTCCTCCGGAAAGTCCGAGTACGGCTTTCGAGAACCCGTTTTTGTGGAAAAAATCTTTTATTCCGAGGATTAGTGCATCGTGAATAAGAGCAATGGTATCCGGTCCTTTTTCTTTGAGGGCCGGGGCATTAAGCAGTCTTTCCGTGTCGATGACCATGAAATCTTCTTTGAATGCGGCTAATTTGTATGTTGAAATCCCTTTACTGTTGACCACAAAGGAGTTTCCGTCAAATATCAGGGAGGCGTTCGCTCCCACGTGATTGAGTGATATGAGCGGGCATTTTTGTTTCCGTGCGATGTATGATAGGCTTTCTTTCCGGTAAGCAAAACTTTCCGTGGTGAAAGGTGTCGAACCGACATGTATGATGATCGTGTCGGTCTTCTCGATCATGTTGGATTCGTACTCGTCGAAGATTACCCGGATATTCTGGTTCTTATAGCGTAGGGGCGTGTTGGATTCTCCCGGGATGAAGTAGCGACTCTCGTCGAAAACGTCGTAGTCACTCAATATGGTTTTGTTTACTCCGCCTCGCACTTCCCCGTCGTACATGAAAAACATGGCGTTCATCAATATACCGTCTTCCAAATCTAGGTTTGGGCCGCCCACCAATGCCGCTATGTTATGGCATTGGTCGGCAATCTTTTCAATGTTGATACGACATTCGTTCACGAAATATTCTTTCTCGAAAAGATCTTGCGGGTAGGCTCCACAGATGGCATGTTCCGGAAATAGGACGAGTTCTGCTTTCATGGCCTTCGCCTTTTTTATGGCAGCAATAATAAGATCCCTGTTTTTGGAAATATCTCCGATGTGGTAGTTGATTTGAGGTATCGCTATTTTCATAATTCTGCACGTTGTATCCCTTGGCGGGATGGATTGTTGGTAAGCATCCAAATATATCTGATAACTCTTTGGCTGCTTGTTTTGTTTATTGCTGCAAAAGTACGATTTTTGCGCAAAATAATGAATAAAGATTAGGAAGATTGTTGATCATGGATAAAAAAGAATTACGGAAACAGATTAAAGTTTTGAAAAGCCAGTATTCACCGGAGCAAAAGGTGGAGATGTCTCGTCCCTTGTGGAAGGAGTTGGAACAGACGGATTTTTTCAAGGAGGCTCGGACTGTGTTGCTCTACTGGTCGATGGACGACGAGGTCTTCACGCATGACTACGTGTGCAAGTGGGCGGGGAAGAAGACTGTCCTGTTACCTTGCGTGAAGGGAGACGTGTTGGAATTACGGGTGTTTAAGGGTATGGAATCCTTGCAACCGGGAGAGGCTTTCGGTATACTGGAGCCTGTTGGCGAGTTGTACACGGATTATGATGCGATTGATCTGATTGTTGTGCCGGGCGTGGCTTTTGATCGCCACGGGAATCGTCTGGGGCGAGGTCGTGGGTATTATGATAAGATTTTAAAAGAGACGCGTGTTGCCCGGAAAGTGGGCATTTGTTTCGGATTCCAGTTCGTGGAAGAGGTGCCTGTCGATGAACTGGATGTGCGGATGGATCTCGTGTTTCATGGGATTTAACGGGGTATCGTTGGTGATTTTGAGTAGGAATAAAAATAAAGCTGCCCCTCAAGAGGCAGCTTTGTTCTTTTCTTTTTATGATGATTAAGCTTCTTTCGGAGCTCCAACAGGACATACACCAGCGCAAGCCCCGCATGAGATACATTCATCAGCATTGATTTGATAGTGATCATCACCCATAGAGATTGCTCCTACCGGGCACTCTGATTCACATGCTCCACAAGAAATACAATCATCAGATATTACGTAAGCCATTTCTAAAAAATTTGTTTGTTAATAATGACGCGAAAATAAGACCTATAATTGAAACAAAAAACTTTTTCGAAATAAAAAGGGTTGTTCCGTGTGAAAACTTGTCATTGAAAATGGTAATTTTGTGATTGTTAATTATTGATTTTTAGTGTATTGTCTTGTGTGTTGATGTGGCAATGATGAATGCTTATTTATATTGATTGTAAACTTTGGAAAAAGGAAAAAGTGTTGTGATTCTGATAATTTGTTCGTACATTTGCACCGCATTATAAAGTACGGGGATAGTTTTAAACGTGTAATGGGAATGCAGACGTGGCTTATAACCCCGGGGCATCAGTCTGGATTTGAGTAGCACAAGCAATTGTATTATTATGCAAGTATTTGATTTAAAAGGAGAAGTAAGAAACGATTTAGGTAAAAAAGCTACCAAGGCTGTAAGGAATGCGGAGAAAGTTCCATGCGTTCTTTATGGTGGAGAGGCAAACGTTCATTTTGCGGTTTTGAATAAAGATTTGAAGAAACTTCTTTACACTCCTAATGTATATCTGGTAAATTTGGAACTTGATGGAAAATCTTACGGTGCTGTGATGAGAGATATTCAATTTCACCCGGTAACGGATAGGGTTTTGCATATTGATTTTTACCAGACTTCAGAGAATAAGCCAGTTGTAATGGACGTTCCTGTTCGGGTAACGGGACACGCTGCCGGAGTTCAAGCCGGAGGTAAGTTGGCTATCATTACTCGTAAGTTGAAAGTGAAAGCCCTTCCGAAAGATATGCCGGATGAGGTTGTTCTCGATGTAACTTCTTTGGGTGTCGGTAAGGCTATTAAAGTACAGGATATTCACGTGGAAGGCGTGGAGTTGATGAATGCCAAGAGTGTTGTGGTTGCTCAGGTTAAATTGACTAGAGCTGCAAGAGCTGCACAAAGCGCTCAATAGTGGTTTGAAAAAATAGACAGATGAAATATCTTATTGTGGGATTGGGCAACATAGGTCCCGAGTACCAGAATACACGACATAACATCGGATTTAAAGTATTGGACGCCTTTGCTAAGGCGTCCAATACTGGTTTTGAAGATATGCGTTATGGTGCGGTTGCCACGGTGAAGTTGAAGGGACGTACACTAATTTTGTTGAAGCCTAATACGTATATGAATCTTAGTGGTAAGGCGGTCAGTTATTGGATGCAAAAAGAAAAAATCGAGTTGTCGAATCTTTTTGTGGTGGTGGATGATTTGGCGTTACCTTTTGGTACAATCCGCTTGAGGGGCAAAGGGAGTGACGGGGGACATAACGGTTTGAAGAGTATTAACCAGTTGCTGGGGACACAGGATTACGCCCGTTTACGTTTTGGTATCGGGAACGAGTTTCCCAAGGGAAAACAAGTGGACTACGTGCTAGGAGAGTGGTCATCGGAGGAAGAGGAACGTTTGCCTGTCATGTTAAAGCATTGTGGGGAGGTGATCGAGAATTTTATTTTTATCGGGGTCGATAAGACGATGAGCCTGTGTAATAATTTGCGATTTTAGATTTACGATTTGTGATTTTGAAGTCGTGATTCCGAATTTTAGAATGAAGATTTCAGGTTGGCATTTGTTTTGTCATTTGCAGAATAAGTTTTAGCTTTGGAATGACAGATTGTGAGTTATAAATGAAAATAAGCCGTGGAGAAGGTTAGAATAGATAAATGGTTGTGGGCGGTTCGGATTTTCAAAACCCGCTCGTTAGCCGCGGAAGAATGTGGTAAAGGTCACGTCTCTATCGGGGATACCCGCGTGAAGGCATCCCGGGAGGTAAAAGTAGGGGATGTTGTGAAGGTGCGGGTCCCGCCGATTGAACGGGAGTACGTGGTGAAACAGGTTACCGACAAGCGGATGTCAGCCCAGTTGGCCGTCGATTTCGTGGAAGAGATCACCCCGCAGGAAAAACTAGATATTCTCCGGGGAACTTTCATGCAATTTGAAAGCCGGGATCGTGGTTCAGGGCGTCCCACGAAACGAGACCGGAGGTTGATTGATAAACTCAAAGAACTATAAAATTTCGAATTGTAAATTTTAGGTTGGTATGTGTCCGGTAGGCAATTTAAAATTTAAAATCTAAAATTGTAAATTAGTTAGTATGTTGATAGCACGGGAGAAGAGAAAGAGTAATGTGGCCGAATATATCCTGTATATGTGGCAGGTGGAGGATATGTTGAGGGCTATGCAGATGGATATTGAGCTGGTGAACCGGAACGTGGTGAGCCACTTCGGGGGGGATGATGCGACACGGAAGGAGATCAGTGATTGGTATGATAACTTGATCGAGATGATGAGGAAAGAGGAGGTGACGAAGAACGGGCATGTACAGGTAGTGAAGAATATGGTGAACGAGTTGACGGAATTACATTTTCATTTACTCCATAACGTGCAAGATATGAAGTACAAGCAGTTGTTTATGATGGCCGCGAATAATTTGTTGGATTACCGCCGGAAGACGAACCTGCCAGAAGAGGTGTCCGACGTGGAATTGGCACTTCATGCTCTTTATGGACATTTGATGCTGCGATTACAGAAAAAAGAGATAAATTCGCAAACGACAATGGCAATGGAGACGTTTAGCCGGATGCTGGCTTATTTGGCATTGCGGTACAAGGAAGTAGAAGAGAACGAGGAGATGATGTGATTTGTTGGCGAGTAATTCATGATTAAATCAATCGATATGAAGAGATTATTATTATTGGCAATTGTTTTGTTCGGAGCGGTAAACGCTTGGGCTGAGGAGGGATCAAAGGAGTTTAAGAAGAGCTTTCCTGCGGCATCCATTAACGAGTTGACGGTTACGAACCGCTATGGGAATATCGATGTTAAGCAAGAAGGTGATGAGTTTTCCATCACGACTTCCGTGTGGGTGGAGGCAAAAACAAAAGCCAAGGTTGACGAGATATTAGAGTATATTGCCATAACAGCCAAGGAGCAGGGGACTGTGTTGAACGTGGAGACGTTGTTCCAAAAGGATATGAGCCTACGGCAGATGTTTGCGGGGGTGACGGTGAGTGTTGACTATCATATCAAGGTTCCGAAAGGTAAGAAAGTACGTCTGGTATGCACGGAGGGAGGAGCCTCGGTTGCCGATTTCGTGGGGGATATGAGTGTGGAGATCGTGTCCGGTAATTTTAAGGCCAATTCAGTGACGGGTGGAGTGTTTTCCGTGAAACAGAATAAAGGAGAATTTGACGTGGAAAAATTAGGAAATGTAACAGCCGAGTTCAAATCTTGTAAGGTGAAGATCGGGGAAGGGAAGGAAATGAAATTGGATTGTACATCGACAACCTTGCAGTTGATGGAAGCGGATAAACTTTCGTTGAAGACATCGGGTGGGACTTGTTATTTGGGGATGGTTGAGGATATGGATGGGACTTCTTTCTACACGAAATACGAGGTGCAGGATATTGGTGGGGCGCTCAAAATGGATATGCGTTGGGGGGAGTTGAACGTGCGTAATATTAATTTCTCGTTCGCTTCTGTTGATGTGAAAGGTTCTTCCACGAAGGTGGGATTGACTTTCATGGAAGGATGCGGTTACACGTTGGAATTGTCACGTAATAAAAATTTGAAGGTGGAATTGCCTGAGGGCGTGACGCTGGAGAGTAAACCGACAACGGATAAGAATACCGTGCTGGAGACCGGGTTTATCGGGAATAAAAAATATGCGGGAAAAGTGAATTTGAATTTGTCGGGAGGAAGTCTTTTTATTCAATAAAATGTATCAAACACATATATTTGCTAATGGATTAAGATTAATCCATAATTATGTTCCGAATAAAGCCGCTTATTGCGGGTTGATTATAAACGTGGGGAGCCGGGATGAACGGGAGGATGAACTGGGGATCGCTCATTTTATAGAACATGTGATTTTTAAAGGTACGGAGAAACGTAAAGCCTATCATATATTAAGTCGTCTGGAAGATGTGGGGGGAGAGTTGAATGCTTATACCACGAAGGAGGACACGTGCGTGTATGCCACGTTTATGGCAAAGGATTACGAGCGTACGTTGGAATTGTTTGCCGACATTGTGTTTCATTCGGTATTCCCGGAGAAGGAGATCGAGAAGGAGAAGGACGTGGTGCTGGATGAGATAAACTCGTACAAGGATAACCCGGGAGAGTTGATTTTCGACGATTTCGAGGAGCTGGTTTATACTGGTTACCCGATCGGGCGGAATATTCTGGGGGATGAGACTTCTGTGGAACGGATTTCTCGGGGTATGGTGCTGGATTTCGTGAAACGTAATTATTTCCCGAACCGGATGGTGATTAGTTCGGTTGGGGATATCCCGTTCGAGAAGTTGGTGCGTCTGGTGGAAAAGTATTTTTCGCCTTACGAGGCCGGAACTCCATTGAGGACCCGGATTAAGCCGGAAATTTACACTCCCCGTTTCGTGGAGATGGATCGGGATACGCACCAAAGTCATTGTATAATCGGGAATATTGCTTACGATTACACGGAGGATAACCGGTTGGCCTTATCGCTGTTGATGAACTTGTTGGGAGGGACGGGGATGAATTCCCGTTTGAATTTGAATATCCGTGAAAAGTACGGTTTGGCTTATAATATCGAGGCGTCGTACACGCCTTATTCAGACACGGGAGTATCAATGATTTATTTCGGTTGTGACCCGGAAAATGCCGAATGGTGTCTGAATTTGTGCAAGAAGGAGATGCGGGCTTTGTATGAAGAAAAGTTGGGGCCCTTGCAGTTGAAACGGGCAAAGGCTCAGATGGTGGGACAATTGGCTATCTCGTCGGAGAATTACGAGAACTTGATGCTGTCGATCGGAAAGAGTTTCTTAATTTACGATAAGGTGGATAGTCTTGAAGATATTTATGCACAGATCGAGGAAATTACACCGGAATTGCTGATTCGGGTGGCGAAGGAGGTCTTCGACGTGGAAAAGCAATCAGTATTACTATATAAATAGAGTCCGTCATGTTGGAAATGGATGTTGAATTGGAACGATATATACTGGCGCATAGCGAGCCAGAGGGGGAGGTATTGGCCGAGTTGTCAAGGGCTACCCATCTGAATGTACTGCGTCCGAGAATGTTATCTGGGAATTTGCAAGGGCAGTTCCTGAAAATGATATGTCGGATGATTGGCGCCCGTCGGGTGTTGGAGATCGGGACATACACGGGGTATGCTGCTATTTCGATGGCTGCTGGGTTGGAAGAAGGGGGAGTGCTGCACACGATCGACGTGAATGATGAGTTGGAAGATTTCACGTGCCAATATATTGAAAAAAGCGGTTTGCAGGAGCGTATTGTTTTTCACGTGGGGGATGCTTGCAAGATTATTCCCACGTTAGATGAAATGTTTGATCTGGTGTTTATCGATGCCGATAAGCGAGAATATTCGGAATATTATCGGCTCGTGTTTGATAAGGTGCGGAGTGGAGGAATGATTATCGCGGATGACGTGTTGTGGGATGGTAAGGTGGCAGACCCGCAAGTGAAATTGGATGCCCAAACCAAAGGTATTTTGGATTTTAATGAAATGGTACAGGCTGATAGCCGGGTGGAGAATATCCTGTTGCCTGTTCGTCACGGGCTAATGATCGTGAGAAAAGTTTAGAATTTAAAATTTAAAGGCTATCTTTGTTCTATCATCTATTGAAAGTTGAATCGTACATTTTCAATTTTCAATTTTCAATTTTCAATTATTATGAGGCAATATTTAGATTTACTGGATAGGATTTTGACGGAGGGAACGGTAAAAGAGGACCGGACGGGGACGGGAACGATTAGTGTGTTTGGTCATCAGATGCGGTTTAACTTGGAAGAAGGTTTCCCTTTACTGACTACAAAGAAGTTACATTTGAAATCAATTATATACGAGTTGTTGTGGTTCTTGAATGGCGATACGAACGTGAAGTATTTGCATGATCACGGGGTGAGCATCTGGGACGAATGGGCCGATGAGAATGGTGATCTGGGACATATCTACGGTTACCAATGGCGTTCGTGGCCTAAGCCAGACGGGACTGCTCTGGATCAGATTTCTCAAGTGGTGCATGACATTAAGCATAGTCCGAATTCCCGTCGGTTGATCGTGAGTGCATGGAATGCGGGAGATATTGAGAATATGGGATTACCCCCTTGTCATGCGTTATTTCAGTTCTACGTGGCTAACGGAAAATTATCCTGCCAACTTTATCAACGTAGTGCCGACACCTTTTTAGGAGTGCCGTTCAATATTGCTTCGTATGCATTGTTGACAATGATGATGGCGCAAGTGTGCGGTTTGAAACCGGGAGAGTTCGTGCATACGTTGGGAGATACGCATGTTTACTTGAATCATATCGAACAGGTGAAATTGCAGTTGACACGCGAACCTCGTGCTTTACCCCGAATGGAAATCAATCCGGATGTGGAAAGCATATTTGATTTTAAATATGAGGATTTCACGTTATGTGATTATAACCCGCATCCGCATATAAAAGGAGCAGTTTCGGTATAATGTAGAATTTAGAGTTTAAAATTTAGAATAGATTCTCAAAGACGAAGACAGATCTGATTCTTCCCTGTTGATAGGTGAGATGGCTCAAGACCAGAGGGGACAATCTAAAATCATAAATCGTAAATTTAAAATTAATTCGATGGTTTTATCAATAATAGTAGCAGCGGCAGAGAACAATGTTATCGGAAGGGATAACGGGTTGATATGGCGACTTTCGGCTGATTTGAAACGCTTTAAGGCTTTGACCACGGGGCATACGATATTAATGGGACGGAAGACGTTTGAGTCGATCGGTCGGGCTTTGCCTAACCGGAGAAATATTGTTATTTCCCGAAATCCGGAATTCGAGGCTGCGGGATGCGAGGTTGTGCATAGTGTAGAGGAGGCTTTGGAGTTGACGAAAAATGAAGATGAAGTATTTGTGACCGGGGGAGGAACAATTTACAAGAAGTTGTGGGATAAAGCAGATCGGTTGTATCTTACTGTCGTTCATCAAGAATGCGAGGGAGACACCGTGATCCCGTCTGTTGACCTCGAAGTTTGGAAAGAAGTGGAGAGAGAAGTGGGTAAGGCGGATGAGAAAAATGAATGTGATTACACATTTATAAATTACGAGCGGGTAAAATGATTGATTGCCAAATTAATCCGAAATATAAGTCATTGGAAAAGGCCATTCTGGATATTCCTCGTCGTTTTGATCAGGAAGGGGAGGTTATTGATGACAAACGGAATGTGATTAAGATATTGGATGTGGAAGGAGAACGTTTTAACGTGAAATCCTTTAAAAAACCCAATATCGTTAATCAATTCGCTTATGCTTACGTGCGGAAGGGAAAGGCCCAACGCTCGTTCGAGTATGCGAATACGTTGTTAGAAAGGGGTGTTGATACCCCGGAACCGATTGCTTATATTGTTTATCGAAATGTTTTCGGGGTAACCCGTAGTTTTTATATTTCCCGACAGGAAGAGTATGATTACACTTTTCGGGATCTGCGGGTGAAACGTCCGGCTGATCTGGAGTCTATTTTACGTGAGTTTACCCGGTTCACGTATCATTTTCACACGCAATCCATCTATTTTATTGATCATTCTCCGGGGAACACGTTGATCCGAAGGGAAGGAAATCAATTTCATTTTATGTTGGTCGACTTGAACCGGATCAAGTTCATGACGATTTCTCCGCTGGTGGGATTGAAAAACTTTTACCGCTTGAATGCAACCGATGATATGATTGGTATTATTGCGGACGAATATGCCCGATTGACACATTCGGATGCGATGGAAATGACCCGTTTACTGAAAGAGTGGACTCATGCCCATGACGAACAGGTTCTCAAACGAAAAGCCAAAAAGAAGAGTTAGTTTATCTTCTTTTGACTTTACCGAATTTCTTAATGCTGGTGTATTTACGCCAAAGATTTAATTTTCGTTTCCTGGGTACCCCGTGGCGTGAGATATAATCTCTCGCAGCGTCAAGCATACGATGACAGACTTTTCCGTCTAAGTAAGGATCGTAGTTATCGATGATCCATTTGCGTTTAGATGCGAGTACGGCATCTTGGAGTACGAGATCGAAAGCGTCGGAAAGGTCTTCCGAGTTCTGAATATCCTGCCAGTAAATATCTTTTGCAATGGTTCGGTATGTGATGACCGGTTTGTCAAGTAACAAAAATTCGTACACGGTTGACGAGGTGTCGCTAATCATGACATCGGCCATGAGCTGGTATTTCGTGATATTGTGATCTTCTACCCAAAGCATGTTTTCATACTCCTCGGCCAGTTGCCTGTATTCTTCCATCCACTCCCTCCGGGTTAACGGGTGAAATTTCAGGATGAGCAGGACGTCTTTTTCCCGGGCTAATTTTTCCAATCCCTCTTTTATGAACGGTAGGGAAGTTAGCGACGGAGAAAAAGTTGGGGCATATAAAACTAATTTGTTTTTATGGTATTTTCGGAGCAGGGTGTTTTTTTCGGTGTCAAAAGTGTGTAGATTTTCGTGAATCCAGTCTTGACGAGGCCATCCTGTTTCTACAACTTCAAAATCCTTGTATTTTTGAGCGAGAGTCTTAAAGCCTTCGGTAAAGAAAGGACCTTGCGTGAAATAGGTGTCAAAATAGCGGCGGATTACCCAATGATCCTTTTTCTCGGCAGCGTAGCCGTGAAAGATTTGTATTTTCACTCCCGGCAGATAGTAGGGGACAATGTTGCAGGGGACGAATATGGCATCCGGGGAGAAGTCGTAGATTTCCTGTATGTTGTTTGTCCATTTCACCTCGTCTTTTAACGGGAAATCCGAGATATTTTTAGGCTGAACGTACCAGATCACGGAATGTCCCCCTTCTTTATCGGCTTCAATTTCGAGAGGTTGCAATATATTTATTGCGTATTTTTGCTCACAGAATAGTACAATTTTCATGCTTGTAAGTGTTTGGGTATTCGATTGATGGCATCGTGAAAATCTTCGGGGGTGTCGAGTTCCATAGAAAAATAGGTGCTCGTGTCTACCGGATAGAAGTGTTGTCCCCGTGTTATTAAACGTTCGAAGGCTAATTCATAAAAGGCATTATCCAGTTTTTCGTGAATGATCATGTGTTCCAGCTCTTCGTGTAGGGCGAGGAGATAGGCATGGGATATTTTTTCAATGCCGATGGATTCACCGATAGCCTTTTCTATGGAACACGTTTTACTGAGTTCCGTGATTTGATTTTTCCCGTTCACGATGACTTTGATTTCTTCTTCCCCGAGTTTATGACTGTCCAATGCTAGGCAGTTATCATAAGAGGCATCCTGTAATATTTTTATTATCAGCGGGTCAAACAGGATGTCGCTATCAAGTAAGATGATTTCTTTTTCCTGTAGAACTTCAGGCAAGGCTAACCACAAGGAATATATGTTATTGGTGGTTGTGTAAAGTTTATTATGAATGAATTTCACGTTCAGAGAAGGGTAGCGGCTTTGCACGAGGGATACCAGCATTTCATGCAGGTACCCGGTTACGATAACAACTTCACGAATATTATTTTCCAATAAGGCATCAATCGTTCTTTCTAATAAAGAACGAGTGCCTATATTGAGCAGACATTTCGGTCGATCGTTTGTGAGTGGTCGTAGCCGGGAGGCAATGCCTGCAGCAAGGATGATAGCTTTCATACGTGTTGCCGGATTAGGATTGGGTTGACACGACTTCTTTGATCGTATCTATAACCAAGTGGTTTTGTTTTCGAGTACCCAACGTGATTCGTATATGCGTGTTAATGTCTTCCTCATTCATGAATTTGATAATTAGGTCTTTCGCTTTGAATGCTTCCTGTAGTTGAGATTTTAATGAAATCGGGTATTTAACCAGAATAAAGTTTGCTTCCGAGCGATACACTTTGAATCCTTCCAAGGCTCCGATTTCTCGCATATAGGTTTCCCGGTCATCGGCCATCAAATCGGCCACGTTCTGGTAATAATCGTTTGCTTTCAATACGGCAATACCAATTTCTTCGGAAAGTCGGTTATAGCCTAAATATTTCGTACTGTAATTTAAAAACGAAGATAAATCCTTCCCGATAAAAGCAAAGCCGAGACGTAATCCGGGAAGCCCGTAAAACTTGGAGAGGGTCCGGATGATCAGTAAGTTCGGAAACTCTTCGATAAGCGGTTTTATATATGACGTGTCTTTATTGCTAAAAGACGCATAAGCCTCGTCAATGACAATCGTTGTTTTCCGTGGTATGAAGGAGAGAATATCGTGTAACTCTTCTTTTGACAAGGAGTTTCCGGTCGGATTGTTCGGGGAAGCGATTAATACGATTTCCGGTTTTTCCCGTTCTACTGTTTCCCGAATGCTCTGAATGTCATATTTGAACGTGTTCCCTTCCTCGAATAGCGGGTAGAAAATTGTTCTTCCGTTTACTTCGTCGGCGATGGATTTGTAGTACCACCATGAGAATTTAGGGATTAATAGTGTTTTTTGTTCCTGTCCGCCGGATAAGAAGTAGTGAACAACTTGTTTTAATATATCTTCCCCGCCATATCCCAAAATGACTTGTTTCTCGGGGATATCGTATAATTCGGCGATGTAATCGGATAGAATACTTTTTTTGCCTTCATCATAAATTCGGGTATAAAAACATAATTTGTCCGGATCAAAGTTTTTTAAAACTTTTTCAATTTCCGGGGCGGGACCGTAGTTGTATTCATTGCGGTCAAGGTATGCAATTTTCTTTCCCATCATAAATTGATCGTTTGTTAATCTTGGTGAATAATTATATCCCCACATTTCGGGGTATAACTTGATTGTTGGTGTTGTTAATCTTCACAAAGATAAAAACTTTCCTCTATTTATGACGAGAAATTGAGGATGAAATAACTGTTTATCTATTTGTTATATAGTGATTTGGGCGTTTGAAATCGTTCACTTTGAGGCCGTGTAGCGGGGTCCAAAAGGAAAATACTTTACCTGCCAACGGGTCTGTAATTTTCGAAAAAGATTGAGCGGTTTTCTTTTAATTTTCCCCTTGTACTTGGCGATAAAGTCATCCACGGCATCGAGAATACGGGCTGAGCAGCGCCCATCTCTATAAGGTTGATGACTATCGGTGTATTTTCGGATATTATCCATTAATTCTTGGGGGCGTGTGAGTGCTTTTTCGATAGCCGGTTCGATCTGTTCTGGAGAATTCACGTCAATCAGGTAATTCCCCGGAGACGTGTTTTTGTAGGTTACAACGGGTTTGTCGAAGAACAGGAATTCGATGATGATGGATGAACTATCACATAACAGGACATCCGCTTTTTGCAGAAGTTCCACGTTATTATCTCCCTCGTAGAAACTGACGTTATCTAATGCATGGGCCAGATTCTTGTATTTTTCCACGATTTCCGGGGACATTTTCGGGTGGAAGGTAATTAACCACTGCCAGTTTTTCTCTTTGGCTAGTCTTGCTATTTCATTGTATAGATGGGGAGTAGAAGTTATGCCCGGTGTAAACGTAGAGGCGTACAGGATTGTCGGTATCGGATTCTTTTCTTTCGGAACGAGCGGAAAAAACAGATCGGTTTTACTCCAACCGGTTTCATATACCTTGAAATGCCGATATTGTTTTTCAAGTTCCAGAAAATGAGGGGTGGAAGTACTTCCTTGTGTGCAGAATATATCAAATAATCCCCGGATACGGAAATGATCGCCTCTTCCGGGACGTTTGTCTATCGAGAAACCATGAAAAACTTGAACTTTAACACCGGGAAAGAAATCATATACCTTATTCCCCGGGGTAAAGACGGCAATCGGATTGTATTCCATGACTTCTTTGATTGTTTTCAATTGTTTTTCCCCTTCATGTAAATATTGATCACAAGGAGAGGTGA
>DYVS01000019.1:0-8720 GCA_020743075.1 Butyricimonas virosa
TTCGGGAATCCGACTGCCGAATGAATATACTCTTCCGAATTACCACTACGGATATTAGCACCCAAGTTAGCAAACAAAATATGCTTGTCCCAATTGTGAGAATAATTCAAGTTTATATCCGAACTTACAGAAAATGATTTTCCATAAGTTTGCTTATAACTTCCTCGTTTGAAGAAATCATCCTCAGCCGTTCTTACAAATTTCAAATGGCTTCCCGGCAAGAACTCTTCACCCCCGCTAATTCTATTCGTCAAACCGACACGTCCCACAAGTTTCATTCCCGATTTAATATTCCATTCCAAATAAGTATTATTCGTATAATCCGTATAATTCTTCTTATACGTCGTATTTATCGTGGCATTAAACAAAGGATTGTACACGTTTTCTGAAAGTACAGGACCTACTCCCAAATATTTACGTAATGTACCATCCTCATTATAAGGACGCCAATAAGAATTTAACTTGGCATATTCCGAGAATTCACCATAGGGAGAATCTTCCGACTTCGTGGTTGAAAACGAGAACTGGTTCCGGAACAATAATTTTTTATATTGATAGATTACCGTGAACCCTCCTCCAATCGTGTTACGCCTAGAACCCTTCATAACACCCTCGATATTATTGTAAGAAAGGTCTACTCCCACTCTCAATTCACTCGTACCTACCTCCAAATTCAATGAATGTTTATGTCCGATTCCATTACGCAAAGGTTTCGACAACCAATCCGTGTTTACCCCTTGCTCAACTTCAGCCAAATTATGGTAATACAATTGTTTTTTCTCAAAATCCTGCTTGGGAGTGATCCCTTCATAAGCACCCAATTGATATTCCAAATCTAATTTCTCTCTGGCGTTACACAAATTATAACTGCTCAAATCAGGCATTTCCAGATTCAAAGAACCGATATAATTCACCCGCAACTCTCCGGATTGTACGCGAACCGTCTCGATAACCATGACCCCGTTTGCCGCTTTAGAACCATAGATTGCTTTTGCCGCCGCATCTTTCAACAATGTAACACTTTCAATCCGGTTAATATCTAGGTCAATCACTTTCTCCAAAGTCGTTTCGAAACCATCCAGAATAAACAAAGGTAAGTTCGGATTCGACGTATATTGTCCTTTAATATCCGGGAACGAAGAAGTTCCCCGTAAATCCATATCCGGCAATTTATTCGGGTCAGAACCAAAAGATAAATTCTGGGAAATATTCAACGCAGGGTCCATATTTCTTAAACTCTGGATCAAGTTTTGATTTCCCCGTTTCAACAATTCCTTCCGGGTAACGGTTGTTGCCGATCCGGTAAAACTCTCTGCTCTACGTTCGAACACACCGGTAACCACCACTTCCTCTAAACTCTCTGAACTCTCCTTCAAAACCACACGCAAAGGCTTTTCGTCTTTCACCACAATTTCCTGGCTTTCCATACCCACGAACGAAAATACCAAGGTAACCTCTCCTTCCAAGGTAAACGACAACTCAAATTTTCCATCCACATCCGTCGCCCCTCCAAAAGTGGTTCCTTTCACGACAACCGTTACCCCAGGTAAAGGTTCTCCGTTCACGTCAACCACCTCTCCGGTAAACACGTGCGGTTTCGCTTGCGCATCCTTTTGTTCGGAAGCTCTTTTCACCATGTATACTCCATCAACTTTAGAATACACAAATCCACTTCCTTCCAAAATTTTCCCAAGAGCAACGTCTACGGAAACATTCTTCAGATTCAAGTCCTTACAAGCTTTATCACCCAAAAGCTCTTCGTTAAAAAGAATCTGGACCCCGGTCAAATCCTTAAACTTGATCAAGGCACTGTTCAATGACTCCGATTTCACTGTAAAATTAACTAGCTTAGTAGAGTCCTCTGTTGTCGCGTAAGACAACGAAAAAGAGAACATTAAAAATACTACCAGTAAAATTTTTTGCAAAAATACAGACCGCACATGCCTGTCACGTGTCCTTTTTTTCATACATTTGTAAAATTAATTGTTAATATTAATCACCGTGTAGAGAATGCCATCTAAAGTTTGCCGACCAAAGAATGCATTCTCTGCTTTTTTATTTTCTCATCACTTTTATTGTATTTTCTTCTACTGCAAATTTAACATCGAACACTTCCTCGAAAAAATGTAGTATCTTATCTATATTATCATAGCGATTCAGATTTCCTGAAAACTTAAATTTTTTCAATCCCGAGTCCTCAAAAATGATATCCACGTTATACCATCTTTCCAACTTGAGCATAATGCTTTCCAATCTCTCGCTCTCGAAACAAAACATCCTATTTTTCCACGCAATCTCGTTGTAAATTTTCACGGGTTTCACCTCGGGTTTCTTAGCCCCCTCTGCCAACCTTAACTGATAACCGGGTTTTATTTTCAACTCGGCCACTTCTTCGCTCTTGAAACCAATATTTCCTTCAACCAACGTAGCCTTTATTTCTTTTTCTTCAGGATAGAACTTCACGTTAAACTGTGTTCCGTACACCTTAACCTCTCCCAAATCCGTCTCCACGATAAAAGGCTGTTTATCATTTTTCGTCACATCAAAATAAGCCTCTCCTTTTAAAAATACTCTTCTTTCTGTTCCCACGAACGCTGTCGGTATTCTTAACTGGGTTTCCGCATTTAACCAAACCTTTGTTCCATCACTCAACTCCACCTGGTACTCTCCCCCCCTCGGAATCATGATCGTGTTATACTCTACCTTCGTATTATTTTTTCCCTTATACCGAATCTTACCCTCTCCCGTCGTAACCTCTATCCCGTCCACTTTATAACGGCTAGAGTCTGCTAACCATTCCACATCCACTTTTTCTCCATCGGCCAACAGAATAATTGCTTTATTTCCTCCCGGAAGGATATCTTGGGCAACCTTTGGCTCCATTTTAACTGGTTCATCATGCTGGGAAAAGAACCACATTCCTCCCCCCACACTCAAAACAACCAGTAGACAGGCTGCATACCAATACACATTCCGCATTATCCGACGACGGCGAAGTTCTTTCTCCTTTTCCACGTAAGCATCAAAATGAGTCATCACTTTGGACAGATTCGATTTCAAGGAAGAGGTAGGCTCTTCTGCTCCCCAAACCTTTCGCACCCGTTCAAAATATACTTCATGACTTTTATCTTGAGCCAGCCATTCCTGAAACGCACTCTCCTCTTCCGGTGTCAATCCCCACCGTACTCTTTTCACCAGAATGTCCCAGCTAATATTAATTTTCTTATCCATAAATCAACACGCTTAATCAAACGTTACATTTTACCCTTAATTAACATGAGATTAAAAAACGGATGACACGATACCAAAAAAAAATTTATCTTTGCCTGAAATAAGATGTCAACGATGGATCAACTTACTGCACGAGATGACTTGGGGCACTTGATTAAAAAACATGATCAAGAGGCTTTTCATGAGTTATACCGAACGTCATTCAATAAGTTGCAACAATACGCCATGCGTTATCTTTACAATTGGGATGACGCCGAAGACCTCGTACAGGATGCTTTTCTTTCCCTTTGGTCCCACCCCGAACGTTATAATGAAACACAACCCGTATTTTATTACTTATTAGGTATTGTCAAAAATAATTGCCTGAACTATCTCCGTTCTCTAAATATTCAATACAAACATCAAGATAAAATCATCGAGGCCATGCTATTTTCTAGTATTGAAGACCCGGAAATCGATGAAGATATCCACGAACGACTGGAATATATTTTGAACTCCTTACCAGAGAAACAACGGGAAGTTCTCTTGCTACACGTTGTAGAGAAGAAAAAAGTTCGTGAAATCGCTGAAGAGATGGATATCGCAGAAACGACTGTGAAAACCCACTTCCAACGAGCATTATCCATCCTTAGAAATAATTTAAAATTTATCCTGTTCGGGATATAATCGACTATTAGTCTTCCGATAAAAGTTGCTCCATCCGTTGCAACACGATCCCTTTCTCCGCCAACCGTTCCGTACTATTATGCCCTCCGGCATACAACCTAAAATCAAAGCCCAAGGTTTCTGCCACTTCCGCATCATGCAGCGTATCTCCGACCATAACCGTCTCACCCGGAACAATCGGGAACATCTGTAACATCTCCATGCCTCGTGCCACCTTACCATCCGCATAAATATTATTTGACCCGCAAACACCCTCAAAATATTCACGAATACCAAATCGCTCTAGCATTCCTATCAATAAATCTTCTTTCAATGCGGATAATACATATTGGCGTATGCCCTTCCTCTTTATCCCTTCCAGCACGGGAATAATCCCGGGTGTCAATTCCACTTTTTCCGCCAAATCATTATAAATATTCACGAAATCTCTCGATACCTCCTCCCAATCATCCTGACTAAAATCAAACCCAATCGATTCATAATAAGGCTTCACGGGAAATCCGAAAATAGACCGGTATTCCTCTACCGTCAACTTCCCCAAATGTTTCCGCTCCAACATCACGTTAATCGTATCCACGCTAATCTTCACGTCGTCCAACAACGTCCCATTCCAATCCCAAACCACATTCTTGTATCTCATATCATTCATTATTTCAACATTTAGACGGTCACCATATCACGTGCAAACCTTTCCCGACAAAGATAATCATTTCCTGTTCGAATTGAAAAAATAGAATCCGAATGGGCTCGATTCATGTAAAACAAGTAATCAAACCAATTTCATAGTTAATGTAATAATCATCATGTTATTATTCACTTATACAAATATTAACATCCTCTATACAATTACAATTTTTTTATCATCATAATAGGAGCGGAATGGGACAGGAATGGGAGCGGAATGGGAGTGGCTTACTTTATGATAACAACATGATAAAATCAAAATAACATTATTTTACATTAATTCAAAATAAACTCTTGTTAAACATTGTCAAACCGACATGGCATTCCGGGTCATCTCCCGTCACACGGGATACGGGCTCAATTACTTGTTTTCTTCGGGATGAAATGCCTCGATTCCCGTCCATCCCAATCGTTGACGAGCCACGTTTTCCGGAAATATTCGATAAACCACATCAGCCTCACTTCCCAATGTCCCGTCAGCATTAAATAGTTCCACGTGCATTTTCGCTAAACGGGAAGTTTGTTCCACGATGCGGGAACGCAGAAATAGTTCTCCCCGATCTGAATAGACCGTAGCACGATATTTTGTAATCAGTTCAACCGTGACTCCCGCACTTTTCACTTTCGCAAAAACGTTCCAACACGCAATTTCATCAATCAATGTTGCCTGTATTCCACCATGCAACACGTGAAAAAAACCTTGAAATTCGGGACGGGGCATCCAATGACAAGTAATATATTCCCCTTCTTCATAAAATTCACAGCGCAAACCATGTTCATTTCCGGATGCACAACCGAAACAATTATATCCCTCGTGTTGCTCGTAAGCGTTGTATAGTTTTTTCCTTTCCATCTTCTGATAAAAAAAGGGACGTGGTCGCGTCCCTCATGATAAATTGTCTAATATTTTTACAAATTGCTATTAATCAGCTTAGCACAAGCTTCCATTTCCTCTTTCGGGAATTGTTTCTTCGGGTTAGAGAAATTCAACTCGTTACCTTCAACCAAAGGAACCAAGTGAATATGAGCGTGCGGGACATCCAATCCTACTACAGCCACTCCCACTCGTTGGCAGGAAATACTCTTCTTAATTGCTTTGGCCACCTTTTTGGCAAATACCATCATCCCGGCTAATTCTTCATCCGACAGGTCAAATAAATAGTCTTCTTCTCTCTTCGGAACCACTAACGTGTGTCCCTTTTGCATGGGATTTATATCCAAGAATGCATAATAATGTTCATCCTCGGCCACCTTGTAAGATGGAATCTCCCCGTTAATAATCATCGTGAAAATTGAAGCCATGATCTATTTAAGATTTAAAATTTTAGATTTTAGATTGCCAGCTCCGCTGGCCTTCATTTTCAATTAAATGGAAATGTCCATAATCTCAAACTCCATCGTCCCTGCCGGTACTTGAACTTCTACCTTATCGCCTAACTTTTTACCGATCAACGCTTTTGCGATTGGAGTCGTGATCGACAACTTACCTGCCTTGAAGTCAGCTTCACTTTCTGACACCAAAGTATAAGTCATCGTAGCTTTTGTTTTTATATTTTTGATTGTCACTTTATTTAATATCTGAACTTTTGACGTATCGATTTGTGACTCGTCAATGATCCGACAGTTCGAAATTACATCTTGTAGCTGAGCGATTTTAGCCTCCAATAGCCCCTGGGCATCTTTCGCTGCATCATACTCTGCATTCTCGGAGATATCTCCTTTCTCAATGGCTTCTCCAATTGCCTTAGAAATCTTAGGGCGCTCTACATTCTGCAGATTGTCCAGTTCATCCTGCAATTTTTTCAGCCCTTCTTTGGTTACATAAGATACCTTCTTTGTCATAATTATTATATTAAGATATTGATTTATACATAAAAAAATAAATGACACTTATCCTCCAATAAGTGCCTTTATCTAGTTAAGAATTCCATCATATCTGGAATCCTCACCTCCTGAAGACAAAATTAGGACCTTTTTTTGAATAAAACAATTTTTCCCTACAAATATTTTTAATTTAAAAACTTACTGCCATTTATCTGATACAGAAAAAACTATCTTCCCCTCTCTACGAGCAGATAAGAAAAGATTGATTAAAAAATATTTTATTTCACTTTTCGATATCACAGCACAAAATCTCTAAAAAATAGGATCAAGGCAAGTAATCTTCCCGAATATTTTGCATTGCTGCAAACAAATTACTCCGAGCATGAGGAGAAATTGCTTCCATTTGATCAAGCAATTTACTCACGGCATCCCGGTTAGTCGCTTTTTCGTGGGGACAATGTTTTTTCTGCTTTTTAAATTGCCTCATTTCCGCATAACGTGAAGTCTCGTCATTCGAAAGATAGATTAACGGACGAATAAGCGTGAAGGTATTCTTGAACATTTCCAACCGGGCAGGCATACTACAAATCGTCCCATTGAACATCATGCTCATCAAAAGGCTCTCCACGGCATCATCCCGGTGATGCCACAATGCTAATTTTTTACAATCATATTCTTTGGCAATATCAAAAAGCATTTTACGCCGGTGCCATGAACACACGAAGCAAGCTGGTTTCTTGGGATTCACGGTAGTATCTACCCGAATAGTACGATAAACATACTCTACCCCCAAACGCTCACAAAATCCCCTCAAATACTCTCCATCCACTTCATAAGCGACATCCTCTACCGCAATATGAGCCGCAATAACCGTGTAATTTTGCTTCGGATCCTTGGCTCGCATGGCCAATACCTCTAATAGCGCTAACGAATCCTTACCACCCGATACGCCCACCAAAATCCGATCCCCATCCTCTATTAAATGATAGTCATGTATCGCTTTCCCTACCTTTCGAAAGAAATCCCGGGTAAATACTTTATCTTGTTTTTCACCTGTTATCATTCTCTTCTATGTATAATTTCTCTACCTCTGTTGTCATGTACTTTTGGTTCCGGTCATTCGAGTTTACAAACGTGAGTCAATACGGTTATGATTTACTTCTTTCATGCAAATTTAAGAATTCCACGCCACATATTATTGCTCTCTCGCAAATATTTGTAAATTTGAACCTTCAATCTAAAAACCACAGTCTATTATGCTAAAAAAAGTCCCACATACCTACACCATTGTATTCTCGATCATTATTATTTGTGCTATCCTAACCTGGATTATCCCGGGTGGAGAATATGCCCGAGAATCTGTCGATGTTAATGGCGTAGAACGAACCGTGATCGTGAACGATTCATTCCATGAGGTTGCAAAAAGCCCGCAAACATGGCAAGTGTTTTCAGCTCTTTTCAACGGGTTCGAAAAACAAGCCGGAATTATCGCTTTTATCCTAATCATCGGGGGTGCTTTCTGGATTATGAATAACAGCAAAGCTATTGACGTGGGTATTTTTTCCTTCTTACGTTCCACCCAAAAACTGGAACATATCGGAATTATCCGTAAACTAGGTGTCAATAACATCATCATCACGATGGTTATGCTCTTGTTCAGTTGTTTCGGGGCTATTTTCGGCATGAGCGAGGAAACGCTGGCTTTTGTCATTATCATCGTTCCCTTGGCCATATCCATGGGGTATGATTCTCTCACCGGAGTATGTATGGTCTATGTCGCCGCCCATGTTGGATTCGCAGGTGCTATCCTTAATCCCTTCACGATCGGGATCGCACAAGGATTATCAGACCTGCCGTTATTTTCCGGTTTCGAGTACCGGGTTTTCTGTTGGGCTATCCTTAACGTAATCATGATTACCTGGGTGTTACGCTATGCGGCGAAAGTCAAAAAGAATCCTAAAGCCTCACTCGTGTATAACCTAGATAGCCATTGGAGACAAGAAAAAGTGGACAATACGCAAGAAATTGAATACAAAAGTTACACCTCATCCTGGGGCGTCTATCTTTTTATTCTTATCGGACTTGTACTTTTCTCCTGTTATTTTCCCCGTACAACGTTATCCATCGGGGAACACTCCAGCCTAACCACATTTGTTGTCCCGGCATTAACCATACTATTTGCCCTAATTGGATATTTTTCTTTACGCAAATCTTTTCACTTCTTTATCTTAACAATTCTAGGCTTCACGATTCTTTTCCTAATTGTAGGAGTAATGGGTTACGGATGGTATCTGCCTGAAATATCCGGATTATTT
>DYVS01000020.1:0-3126 GCA_020743075.1 Butyricimonas virosa
GCCTCGCTCATGCCTGCTACGATTCGATTGCGTTGAAGGAAGTTCGTGGGATGAATGGGGGCACAAGTTGGGAATTCTTAGAGTAGCGTACCTCCTTGTGCCAGTATTTTCTCCGCTATATTTTTATGAGATGCCGGGTAGACCATGTGCAACCCGTGTCCGACTACGGCTTGTGCCCGCAGCCCGAGCCGGAGACAGGCGGAGTGGGCGGCAATGTCAATCCCGTAGGCAAGCCCGCTGATGATATTAGGACGGTATCCCATGTCTGCCAGTTGCTGAAGAATGTTTCCCACGCGGGTTTTGCCTAGTTCGGTTGCTTTACGTGTCCCCACGATGGCTATATTCTTGCTTTCGTCGGCTTTCAGTGTTCCCTTGTAGAATAGAACAAGAGGGGCATCCGCACAATGTTTTAGTAGGTGGGGATAGTTCGGGTCTTCAATCCCGCAGATTTGGATATGGTGTTTTTCCATGTTTTTCAGCTCCTCTTCTGCTTGCTGCAACCATAGGGAACGCTCCGGTTGTATATTCGTCAGGTTATTCTCTTTGAAAAGAAGTTTGATATTTGCATCACTTTCTTGAAAGAATCCGGTTATGCCCCCGCATTGTTGGAATAACGGGGAGTACAAAGCATTATTTAGCCTGGGAGTTATAGTGATAGCCACTCGTGTCAAGATGGAGTTGTTATTGTTCATGTGCCAATCATTTAATGAATAAGTTCAAAGTTATTTTTTTATAACGAGAAAACCTATTAATTTAAAATTTAATAATATTCATAAGTTGCTTAGTAAGGGTATTTTTGATTAATGCATAAAATAATGTAATTTTGTGAAGAAATACGGGATAAATGGAACAAATTATATTTACAACGGATTCGAGCATGGTTCTTGCCGAATTGTTACGAGGTGTCAGGCATGAACAATTGTTTATCGTGGCGGATAAGCACACGGTAGGTTTTTGCGATAAGCTGCTGGAAAAGGTGGATTGGATACCGTTGAACGTGGCGGTGGTTGATTGCGGCGAGGAAAACAAATCGCTGAATAGTGTAGCCCGCATCTGGTCTGTCCTGAGTAAACGAGGAGCTCGTCGTTCTTCCATTCTGTTGTGCGTGGGGGGAGGTATGGTGACGGACATGGGAGGATTTGCCGCTTCGACTTTCAAACGGGGAATGCGTTGTATTTATGTACCTACTACCCTATTGGCGCAGGTGGATGCATCCTTGGGTGGAAAAACCGGGATAAATTTTGACGGGTTAAAGAACGAGATCGGTACTTTCAAGGAACCGGAACGGGTGATTATTGATGTTATGTTCTTGAAAACTTTACCCGTGCGGGAACGGATGGCAGGTTTTGCCGAGATGCTAAAACATGGGTTGTTGTCCGACGTGGAGTATCTGGATCGATTACTGACTTGTGATACGGACGAGCCAGACCGGGAGGAATTTCTTGATTTGCTCAAGCGCTCTATTGCCGTTAAAAATGAAATCGTGATTTTGGACCCGTTGGAGAAGGGTGTGCGGAAAGCCTTGAATTTCGGGCACACGATAGGACATGCTATTGAAAGTTGTTCCGTCATGCGTCATGAAAATCTGTTGCACGGGGAATCGGTGGCGTTAGGGATGATCGCAGAATTGTATCTTTCCGTGCGGGAGAAAGGTTTCCCGGAAGAGATATTCCATCGGGTGCGTGATTTTATAAGAAGGTATTACCCCATTTATCCGGTCATGGGGTATGCCGATACATTGTGCGAATTAATGTCGCATGACAAGAAAAATGATCGTGAAGGGCTGAATTTTACACTTCTCGAGAGTGTTGGACAGTTCTCTGTTGATAATTATTGTTCGAGGGAACTGGTCATGGAGGCTTTAAGGCAAATATAAGATTGTAAGGATGGATAAAGTTATCGCTTGGACACAGAAGAAAATAGAGGGTACGGTTATTTTGCCGGCATCCAAGAGCGAATCTAACCGGGCTCTCGTTTTGAGTGCGTTGGCGGGTGGCGGGATGCCGGAGAATCTGTCAGATAGCGATGATACCCGAGTGTTGGCGGAGGCATTGAAACAGGCGGGGGGGCTCGTGGATGTTGGGCATGCCGGCACTTCCATGCGTTTCCTGGCAGCTTATTTTGCCTTGCGGGAAGGGGTGTGGGAATTAACCGGATCGGAACGGATGAAGCAACGCCCGATAAAAGTGCTGGTGGAGGCTTTATGGGAATTGGGGGCGAAGATCGAATACCTGGGTAAGGAGGGCTTCCCTCCCTTGTGGATTGGTAATTCTGTATTGAAGGGAGAGCGGACGATCAGCTTGGATGCTGCCGTGAGTAGCCAGTATATTTCGGCTTTGATGATGATTGCACCTTTGTTGAAGGGAGGGCTTGTGATCGATTTGAAGGGAAAGGTTATTTCTGCGGATTATATTCGCATGACGGCAGAGATGATGCGTTGTTTCGGGGTGAATACCCGTTTTGAAGGGAAACGGGTGCTAATTCCGGAGGGCGTGTACGCGCCTGTCTCTTTCCGTGTAAGTGCCGATTGGAGTGCAGCTTCTTTTTTTTACGAGTTGTTGGCTATTACCGAGGAAGGGGAAATTTTCCTTCCGGGGTTGTATATCGATAGTTTACAAGGTGATGCTCGTCAAGTTGATTTGTGGCGACAGTTGGGTGTAACCACGGAAAAAGTAGTTGGAGGTGTTCGTTTGTCGGCTAATAGCGATCGTGTTGCCCGTTTTGAGGCAGATCTGTCGGGGATGCCGGACGTGGCTCTTCCTGTGATTGTAGCTTGTTGTTTGTCGGATACCCCCTTTCATTTGACAGGGTTGGATACGTTATATATAAAGGAGTGTGACCGGGTGATGGCTGTTACGCGGGAGGCTGGTAAATTGGGATACGGTTTACAAATTCCCGCACGTGGCGAGTTGTGTTGGGATCGTGTGCGGAATGCATGTACGACGTTGGAGATCGATACCTACCAGGATCACCGGATGGCAATGGCCTTTGCGCCCGCGGGGGTGAGGTATTGCGGGTTGATCGTGCGGGATGCTGATGTGGTTTCTAAGTCGTTTCCCGGTTTTTGGGAACAATATGATCATTTAGTGATGTGATGATTTATAGTGTTTGGTTACTATCTATTTG
>DYVS01000021.1:0-14933 GCA_020743075.1 Butyricimonas virosa
TACTCTTCTCGTTGGCAATTCTATTTACAGGATGCGATTACTGGTGTCAAGACGAATACCACGTGATCAACAACACGGACGACACGCTCCGGATCATCGTGAATTACGACACGCTCCGGTTATATGGAAGCTGGCAAACCGGAGAAAACATGGACTCTCGTCTAAATGACACCACTCATGTCGTGTACCCACACTCCAAAATAGTACTGGAAGAAGGAGCTGAATTATGTAGTAAATACTATAAACCGGACGATTACAGGTTTGAAGAAAACGACCTTCAATTCTGGGGAAAATGGATCCAGCATATCTATGCTAATACCACTCCCGTGGAATTCACTTACTGGAAGCCGGAAAAATGGATATTCAAATCCAAACGAAGATTAAGAAAATACGAACTCACTTTTGACAAACACGAACCCAAGGGCATGGAGCAAGTTTAATTAATCATGACAGCTTCATAATATTTGTAATGACGGAAAAGAAAACGAAACGTTTGGAACATTTATTGATATATTAGATTACTAAGAATAGTAAAATATGGAACAAAAAATTCAACTCAACGAACAAGAATGTCTACCAACATGCACGGCTGATTTTAATCCTACTTTGAATGATATTATTATCTATCAAACAGAAGATGGAGAAATCAAGCTAGATGTAAAGATGGACAAAGAAACTGTTTGGCTAACACAAGCGCAAATGAGTGATTTGTTCCAAAAAGACAGAACAGTCATTGGGCGACATATCAATAATATATATAAAGAGGGAGAATTAAAAAAACATATCACATGTGCAAAATTTGCACATATGGGGTCTGATGGAGACCAAAAATATGAAACTGCACTTTACAACCTTGATGTTATCATATCTGTTGGTTACCGTGTAAAATCTAAACGCGGTACCCAATTCCGTATTTGGGCAAACAAAATATTAAAAGACTACCTTATCAAAGGATATGCTATCAACCAAAAAATAAAACTCGAACGGTATCAAGAACTAAAAGACATGGTTCATATTCTCGGTAATACACTCAAAAACCAAGAACAATTAACATCCGACCAATCCAAAGGGTTATTAGCCGTCGTAACCGATTATGTTTATGCCCTTGATACCTTAGATAAATACGATTATCAACAACTCTTCATTGAAAATACAACAAAAGGCGACAGATTCCATGCTACATATGAAAACGCCATGGAAGCCATTCGAAGCCTAAAAGAGAAATTTGGAGAAAACAAATTATTTGCACATGAAAAAGACCAATCATTTAAAAGTTCTATTGCAACTATTTACCAAACTTTCGATGGCATAGAACTTTATCCCAGCATTGAAGAAAAAGCAGCCATGTTACTTTATCTGGTAACCAAGAACCATTCTTTTAGCGATGGCAATAAACGAATCGCAGCCATGTTATTCCTTTGGTTCATGGAAAATAACGGTATTCTTTATTCCCCTAATGGAGAAAAAAGGATTGCGGATAATACCCTAGTAGCTCTTACTTTAATGATTGCAGAAAGCCATACGGAAGAAAAAGATATTATGGTTAAGGTCGTCGTGAATTTAATCAATCAAAATAATTAATATATGGAACAAGAAATCCAACTCAACGAACACAACAAACAAGAATATCCTCCAATGCACACGGCGGAACACCTATTAAATTCTCAGATGGTCAAATACTTCCATTGTGAACGTTCTTTCTCCGCCCATATAGAGAAAAAGAAATCCAAATGTGATTACCATTTCACGACAGCTCCTTCTGCCGAAGACATTGCCACCGTGGAACAAGCAGTAAACGACATTATACAACAAAACATCAACGTGGAAGAAATCTTCTACCCGATCGATCAGGTTCCGGCAGGCATCAACCTTACCCGCCTTCCCGAACCGGGAATCAAGACAGTACGAGTGATTCGTATCGGGGATTACGATCAATGCGCCTGCATCGGACTTCATGTCACCAACACGGCCGAGATCGGCACTTTTCGCATCATCTCGTTCGATTTCAATGATGGAGTATTGCGTATTCGTTTCAAACTCGGAAAGTGAAATAAGAGTAAATAATAAACTTTTCCCCGAAAATGAACTTTTTTGTAATGTCTGCATTACAAATTGATTATTTATTTCTACTTTTGCGCTAACGATTGCGAGTAACTATATATTTAAAATAAAAATATCATGAATCTCCTTGAACAAATCAAAGAAAATGCGAAGAAGTGCAACAAACGCATTGTACTTCCGGAAGGAACAGAAGAACGTACGTTGAAAGCAGCCGACATCCTGATCGGTGAAGGTATCGCTCAAATCATCCTGATCGGTAACCCGGCTGAAATTAAAACGTTGGCCGAGAAATTCGAGTTGAAAAATATCGGTAAAGCCACGATCATCGATCCCGCAAACCACGAGAAAAAAGAAGCGTATGCAGACCTCTTGGTTGAACTTCGCAAGAGTAAAGGTATGACAAAAGAACAAGCCTTGAAACTCGTTCTTGACCCGCTATACCTTGCCACTTTGATGATCAAGAGCGGTGATGCTGACGGTGAAGTTGCCGGAGCCCAAAATGCTACCGGAGACGTGTTACGTCCCGCATTACAGATCGTGAAGACCTTACCGGGTATGTCCGTAGTATCAGGTGCATTCCTGTTATTAACCAACAAACCGGAATACGGAGAAAACGGCTTAATCGTGTGTGCTGACTGCGCCGTGTTGCCTAACCCGACTGCAGAAGAATTGGCTCAAATCGCCGTGGCGACAGCCGGAACGGCCAGAGCTATCGCTAAAATCGAGCCGAGAGTTGCCATGTTAAGCTTCTCTACCAAAGGGTCTGCTAAAAACGAATTGGTTGACAAAGTAGTAAAAGCAACCGAACTCGCTAAACAAATGGCTCCCGACGTGATGATCGACGGTGAAATGCAAGCTGACGCAGCCCTCGTGGCATCCGTAGGTGCCAGCAAAGCCCCGGGCAGTCCCGTGGCCGGTAAAGCTAACGTATTGATATTTCCGAGTCTTGAAGTTGGAAACATTAGTTATAAACTCGTGCAACGTATTGCCGGAATTGAAGCGGTGGGTCCCGTCCTCCAGGGAATGGCAGCCCCGATTAACGACCTGTCAAGAGGTTGTTCTGTGAGCGACATCGTGAACCTTGTTGCCATCACGGTAAATCAGGCAGCGGCAAAATAGACTTTTATAGACTCAACAAGTATTACCATTTTCAAAGTTAAATTATAATGAACGTATTAGTTTTAAACTGCGGTAGCTCCTCTATTAAATATCAATTGCTTGACATGGCAGGAGAACCGACGTTACTCGCTAAAGGATTGGTGGAAAAGATCGGTTTACCCGTGGGAAGTTTCACCCACAAACCGGAAGGAAAAGATAAATACGTGGTAGAAGAACCTATTGCAGACCATACAGCCGGGATCGACTTGATCTTGAAAGCTCTGGTTGACCCGAAACATGGGGTGATCACGGCCTTGACGGACATCAATGCCGTGGGACATCGTGTAGCTCATGGTGGTGAATTCTTCGCCAAGAGCGCCCGTGTTGACGAGGATGCCAAGAAAAAGATCGCTGCTTGCTGCGAATTGGCCCCACTTCACAATCCCGCAAACCTAAAAGGAATCGAGACCATGGAAAAACTGTTACCGGGTATACCCCAAGTAGCAGTATTTGACACGTCATTCCACCAGACTCTCCCCAAGGAAGCATATATCTACGGAATCCCGTACAAATACTACGAAAATTACCGCATCCGTCGTTACGGATTCCACGGCACCTCTCACAAGTTCGTGGCAGAAAAAGCATGTAAAATACTGGGATGGAATATTGAAGAGAAAAAAATCATCACTTGCCACTTGGGTAACGGTTCATCCATAACCGCCATCAACAAAGGTAAATCCGTTGACACCTCCATGGGTTTCACTCCCAATGCCGGTGTGATCATGGGAACCCGTACGGGAGACCTTGACTTGGGTGCATTATTGTATATCTGCGAGAAAGAAGGTTTAAACGCAGCACAGGCAAACGACCTAGTAAACAAGAAATCAGGATTGCAAGGAGTATCTGAAGTTTCTTCCGATTGTCGTGACTTACAGGCTGCAGCTGAATCCGGAAACGACAAGGCTCGCCTCGCCCTTGATATTCTTGCTTACGACGTGAAGAAATACGTGGGTAGCTACGCTGCCGCCCTAAACGGAGCGGATTTGATCGTCTTCACCGGAGGTATCGGGGAAAATGACAGTGAAGTACGTGAACAAGTATGTACCAACATGGAATACATGGGTGTTCACTTTGATGTTGCCGCCAATAAAGGCGTTCGAGGACAAGACAAAATACTGTCTACCACTGATTCCAAGGTAATTGTGATGAGTATTACCACGGACGAGGAATTGGTTATCGCAACGGACACCATGAATCTAGTGAAATAAGCTATTATTTTTACATAAAACAAAGAACGATCTGTGATGCAGATCGTTCTTTTTATTTACGTTCAATCATCATGCTTGAAAAGACAACCGATTGATTTTTTTGCCAGTTAGAACTTGGATTTCCCGAATCTTAGCCTGTTCCTCTTCAGAACAGAACGTCACCGCTGTACCGAAATGTCCCGCACGCCCGGTGCGCCCGATACGATGTACGTATGTTTCAGCCACATCAGGCAGATCATAATTTATGACAATCTCCAACTCCTGAATATCAATTCCTCGAGCCGCAATGTCAGTGGCCACCATCACCCGGATAGCTCCTGCCTTAAAGTTCGACAAAGCTCGCTGGCGTTGTCCTTGTGATTTATCCCCGTGAATCGCCTCACTCTTGATTCCTGACTTCTTCAACAAGCGTGATATATTATCCGCCCCGTGCTTGGTTCGGGAAAAAACAAGCACCGATTTTTTCTCTTGTTTCAACAAAGAAACAAGAAGTTTCTTCTTTTCCGGTTTCTCCACGAAATAGACACATTGTTCCACCGTATCGACAGCAGAAGAGACCGGGGTTACCTCCACCCTTGTCGGGGTTGAAAGAATACTTCTCGATAAATTCACTATATCTTTAGGCATCGTTGCCGAGAAGAACAGCGTCTGGCGCTTTGTCGGCAGCATAGGTAACAAACGTCGTATATCCGCAATAAATCCCATATCCAGCATCCTATCGGCTTCATCCAGAACAAAATGCGTGATCGATGAAAGATCCACGTATCCCTGCCGGATTAAATCGAGCAAACGTCCCGGTGTAGCAACAAGAATATCCACTCCCGCCTGCAACAGATCAGTCTGCGGTCCTTGTTTCACTCCGCCGAATATAATCGCATACCTAATCCCCGTGTACTTCCCGTAATCCGCAATATTCTCTCCGATCTGGATTGCCAATTCACGAGTTGGCGTCAGGATTAAAGCCTTAATAGCCCGTCTTTCCACGAGACGTCCTTTATTGCCTCGTGTTTCCGAACGGTTTTCCTCCGAACGATCAGCAAGTAAATGTTGCAGGATCGGTATAGCAAACGTCGCTGTCTTACCGGTTCCGGTCTGGGCAATTCCCAGCATATCGCCACCACCAAGAGCCACGGGTATACCCTTCTCTTGTATCGGGGTGGGCTTTTCATATCCTTTTTCACAGATAGCCTTCAAAATAGGCTCTGCAATTTCTAATTCTCTAAATGTCATAATAAATAATTGTTACGTTTAAAATTGCCTCCAGCCATTTTCGGTTCGTACATATAAACCTACTCGGGCAAAGAAATTGTCTGAACAAAGAAAGCTTACAAAGGTCAATTCAACGATGGAAAGAGCCGAACGGAACATGTCCGGAAAATACAAAGAAGATAAAGATCAAAATGAACTCACAATGTTTCACGACACAAAGATAGTTAATATAATTCAGTTTACACCATATTTCTTGGAATAATTGCAAAAAACCTTGTCTTAACAGCTTATTTCTCAGAAAAAAGAACGTTTACTTCCTTTCATCTGTCGAATTCGTTATATTTGCCAATTAATCATTAAAAACGTAAAAGATGGGCGTGTTTCGTAAATTTCCCCGCACCTTTTGGGTAGCTAATACTATTGAATTATTTGAACGCTGGGCATGGTATGGTTTCTTCATGCTTTTTGCCAATTACCTCACGGGATCATCCGATATGGGTGGTCTGGAATTCACGCAAAGTCAAAAAGGAATCCTGATGGGTGTGGGAACGGGAATACTCTACTTTCTGCCCGTCTTGACCGGGGCCATCGCTGACCGCTACGGTTACAAAAAAGTACTGGCTCTCGCTTTCGTGATCTACACGTCCGCCTTCATCCTCTTACCCATGTTCTCCACGTTCACGGGAGTATTCCTCATGTACCTTTACTTGGCTCTGGGTGCCGCCCTGTTCAAACCGATCATCTCGGCCACGATTGCCAAGACCACAACGGATGAAACAGCCTCCATTGGGTTCGGCATCTACTACATGATGGTTAACATAGGCGCCTTTTTCGGACCGATGGTCACCCTTTTGTTCAAAGGATCGTCCAACCTCGTGTTCTATATATCGGCTGGTATTATCGCACTGAACTTCGTGCTACTTCTTTTTTACAAGGAACCCCACCGGGGAGTCGTGCAACAGACTTCTCTCACTCGCACCTTCGGGGGTATATTCCGGAATATGTTCAGTATCGTGAAAGACTTGAAATTCGTGGTATTCCTGCTCATCGTGGCCGGATTCTGGACCATGTACAACCAACTCTTCTTCACCCTACCCGTCTTTATCTCGCAATGGATAGACACGAGCGTGTTGTACCATTTTTTTGAAAAGTATATCCCTTTCATCAGCACCAACTACAGTCCGGCTCCGGGAGTTATGGATGCCGAATTCGTGACAAACTTCGATGCCCTATACATCATTATCTTCCAAATTATCGTGTCAAGTATCGTGATGCGCATGAAACCTCTTAAATCCATGATTTCGGGATTTTTAGTCTGTTCCATAGGAATGGCTCTCACCCTGTTCTCGCAAAACGTGCTGTTCACGCTAGTTGCGATACTGATCTTCTCGTTGGGCGAAATGGCCGGATCACCGAAAATCACAGAATATATCGGTCGAATCGCCCCACACGATAAAAAGGCCCTCTACATGGGATACTCCTTTATCCCCGTTTTCATCGGTAACGTCTTTGCCGGAATCATCTCCGGTGTAGTCTATCAAAACATGGCGGATAAAGTGATGATCACTCGTCAGTTTGTTGCCGAAAAAGGCCTCCAACTACCGAACGGTTTGTCAAATAACGCCTATTTCGATCATGTAGCCCAACAGGTCAACCTCACCCCTCATGAGTTAACCAACCTACTATGGAACGAGTATTCCCCCTCCGACATATGGATGGTAATACTGGCTATCGGACTAGGTACCACTTTGCTGCTCTACATCTACGACCGGGTGATAAATAAAACTAAAAGATAAAAACTAAAGGAAAAAAGTTTAAAATCTAAAACCTTAACATCCTCATTCTGCAATTGCTAATCAATAAAGCATTATATTTGTACTCGTAACACTAAAATAAAAGCAAAACATGAAAAAGAGTTATATTGTAATAGGAGTAATTATCGTCATCGTGATTGGAATCTTCATGTGGTTCAAAGGAAGTTACAATCAAATGGTAACCCGGAGTGAGAATGTATCCTCCCAATGGTCGAATGTGGAAAATCAATACCAACGTCGTCTGGACCTGATCCCGAACCTTGTGAACACGGTGAAAGGTTACGCCGAGCATGAACAGAACACATTGACCCAAGTCGTGGAGGCCCGTGCAAAAGCCACGCAAATGCGGGTAAACTTTGATCAACTGGACGAGCAAACCATCCAGAAGTTCAATAATATGCAAGGCGAACTTTCCTCTGCCCTCTCTCGTTTGATGGCGATCTCCGAACAATACCCGGACTTGAAAGCTAACGAGAACTTCCGTGACTTACAAGCCCAACTGGAAGGAACAGAAAATCGTATTGCCGTTGAAAGACGCAAGTTTAACGAGGAAGTGAAAGGTTATAACGCCTACATCCGTTCATTCCCCAAAAACATCATCGCCGGGATGTTCGGTTTCCTCCCGAAACCTTACTTCGAGGCTACTGCCGGTGCGGAAAAAGCTCCGGAAGTTAAATTTTAACCATTTATCCATTTTAGATTTTAAATTTTAAATTATATATCCTTGCGGATCATTCAATCTAAAATTTAAAATCTAAAATCAGCAGGGCCTTGTGCGCCCGGAATCTAAAATCTAAAATCCAAAATATTTTTATGTCTCCCGAAAAAGCCTTTACCCAACAACAAAAAGATGCCATGGTAACCGCTATCAAGCAGGCGGAAAAAGACACGTCCGGGGAAATCCGGGTACATATCGAAAATCATAGTAAAATAGACGTGCTTGATCGGGCTGCCGATGTTTTTGCCCACTTAAATATGCACAAAACGGTACAAAGAAACGGGGTCCTGATCTACGTGGCCCTACTTGACCATAAATCCGCAATCCTGGGAGATGCTGGGATTAACGCCAAAGTACCCGCAGGCTTCTGGGATTCAATCATGAAAAACATGATTGCAAAATTCAAGGAAGGCAAGATCACGGAAGGCATCTGTGAAGCTGTCATCTCTGCTGGGGAACAACTGAAAGTGTACTTTCCCTACCAGGCTGACGACGTGAACGAACTTCCCGACGAAATTTCCTTTCAGTAAAGGAATACCACAGGTTTGTATGAACAACCTGTTCTCTAATTTGTAACTTATAGCAAAATGATAAAAAAACTCTTCATATTATTCACCGTCATCGCAGGAACCCTGCTCTCCGTTCATGCTCAGGATATTCCGGAACCCATGACCCCGAAACGCATCGTGAATGATTTCACGGGATTATTCAGCACCCAAGAACGGGCAGCGCTAGAAAAAAAACTAGTAAACTTCAACAATAACTCCTCCACCCAAATCGCCGTGGTCACCGTACCTTCACTCAACGGGCACGACATCAACGACTACGCTGCCCGTCTCGGGGAAAAATGGGGTATCGGACAAAAGGGAAAAGACAACGGTATTGTCATTCTGATTAAACCCAAATCCGGAAGAGAAAAAGGAGAAGTGGCCATTTCCGTCGGTTACGGGTTGGAAGGTGTCGTTCCGGACGTGACGGCCTCCCGCATCATCCGTAATGAAATCATTCCCGCTTTTCAAGCAGACAACTACTACAAAGGTATTGACAAAGCCACTGACGTGCTGATCGACTTGTCAAAAGGTGAATACACCGCAGACGAATACAAGAAAAAAAATGAAGGCAGTCCCTTTGACATCGTGATTGGATTCATTGTTTTCGTGATCATCCTGTCACTCATATTCCGGAAACGGGGCGGCGGTGGTTACTCACCCGGTCACACCTCCGGTAGCGGCGGGTTCTTCATCTTCCCCATGGGCGGTGGCAGTAGCGGCGGATTCGGTGGATTCAGCAGCGGTGGCGGGTCATTTGGTGGATTCGGCGGTGGTTCATTCGGTGGTGGTGGTTCCAGTGGTAGCTGGTAACGATCACCGGATCAACTGATCCACTCGATAAAACGATCAGCGTACCTGATATACAACAACACCCACACCAGAAAGCGGACGAAACGCCCCACGAACATATAGAAAGCAGACATTTTCGGACGGACACGATAAAATCCGAGGGCAATGGCAAACAGATCTCCCACGATCGGCAACCACGTGAAAAGAGCAAGCCAAACGCCGTAACGATCCACGTGTCCTTTCTGTTGCTCCAGCTTTTCCCGTTTCACCTTGAACCAGCGTTCAATCCAGTCCCAGCGTCCCAGCCACCCGATCCAGTACGAGGTCAACCCTCCCAGCCAGTTACCCACCGTGGCTATCGCCAAGCATCTCCACACGTTCCCTCCTAACGTCAACACGCCTACCAACAACACATCGGCACTCATCGGGATCACCGTCGACGCCAGAAAAGAACCGATAAACAACCCCCAATACCCTAAACTTACCAGTGTATCCATAACTTAATTCATATCATCATTCGGTTTCTTCGGATCACGCAGAAATTCCAAGTGCCATATCCTCTCTGCTTTACGCCCCAGCAACCAGAAAGATACAGCCAGTATAAAAAAGAACAACCCGGCATGTATGACATCCCACAACAGGGAGAAATACAACGTGTAAATACCCAACAGAAAAAAAGTGATCCCGAACCCACGGGCAACAGCATCATCCCGTTTCAAACCTATAAATATTGCCACTACCGAACCTAGAAGAATCAGCAGATTCCAAGCCCATAACTCCACTTGTTTCGTGGAATACCAGCGAATCCAGCTTTCCGAATTCCCGAATATGGAAAGGAACCACAACGAGATAAACAAATAAAACATTCCCACCACGTATGTAGAGTAATCAAAAGTCGTGAACCACTTCTTTCCGACCAGCAGGAAACGACACGCTACCAGCAATCCCCCGAAAGCCACGTAACGTTGCGGGTAATTCAGTCCCAGAAAATGATTGCCCCAGTCACTCAGATACCCTGTCTCGGCCCCGTACCACGCTCCCAGCGACAACAAGGCAAATACCCACACCTGCACCGACGAAAAGTAAAAGCCCAACACGGCATAAATCACCGCCGCTAGCAGAAAAAGCAAGGAAAAATGCCCGCTCCCATTATCCAGGGCTGCCCCCAAGTAACCGACCGAAACGGCCGTCAGCAACACGCCCAAAAAAAGAATTGTCTCGTTACTGAAAACCTTGTAAGGCATCCGTTTCCGTCGTCGCCACCCCCAGTAATACACCAAGGCCGCTCCCATGGCAAACACGCCGCTGGCCAAAGAATAAGAAGAAAGAAACAATCTTTCAAGCAAATCCATGATCAAATGATCCGCCAACACCGACACCACAGCGATCACCCCGCACACGATGGCAATCCAAAACGAGTACTTCGCCAACTCCTTCCACTCGAAAGAACGCACAGTGTAACTTCCCTTCAACCGATCCGCCGTACTCACGTCAATCGTGCCGTCCGCCTCCCATCGCTCGATCACCCGTTTCAACAAATCCCCTTGCGACTTATTTAACTTCATGCCTGCTTGCTTTTATAATTCGGCGTAAAGATAGAAAATAAATGTAACCACACGAACAATTAATTATTTTACCTTTGCGGTGTAAATTGAAAAGCTATGCAAAAAGATACTTTTTACCAGATACGCCGAGAACTGCATCAACACCCCGAACTCTCGGGCCACGAAGCACGAACGGCCCGTTTTGTCGAGGATAAATTACAGGCGTTCCACCCTACCAAAGTCATTCGCCACGTGGGCGGCCACGGGCTGCTCGTTGAATACTTCTTCTCGGAAGACGGCCCCACCGTCCTGTTCCGGGCAGACATGGACGCCGTCGCTGTACAGGAACCGGACGATATACCCCACCATTCACAAACCCCGGGAGTGGCACATAAATGCGGCCATGACGGACACACGACCATATTACTCCGGTTCGCACGAATGCTCTCGGAACGCCCGTTGCCCAAAGGACGTGTACTGCTACTTTTCCAACCGGCAGAAGAGAACGGTAGCGGCTCAAAAGCCGTGCTAGACACGAAAGTACTGGATTATTACAAAATCGACAAGGCATTTGCCCTACACAACATCCCGGGTTATCCCGCTTCTGCCGTTCTTTGCAAAGAAGATAGCTTCACGTGTGCCGTGGTAAGCGTTTCCATCACGCTCACGGGAAAAACATCACACGCTGCCGAACCCCAGAAAGGCATCAGTCCCATCCCTGCCACGCTCAACATTGTTGACGAATTATTGCGCTGGAATAACACCGATATTCAATCCGATGATTACTTTCTCTCCACGATCGTGGAAATTCACGTCGGTGAAGAGGCGTACGGCGTATCGGCAGGAAACAGCGTAATCCGAGCCACGCTCCGGGCCAAAACCGACAAACTCTTACACCAACACGCTCAACAACTGAAAGAGTTGGTCGCCACCGAATGCAAACGAACCCCCGATCTGCAACACGAAATGGAATGGTTGGAACCTTTCTCGGCCAATGAAAACGACCCGCAGTCCGTGGGTATGATCAAAAATGCGGCTCTTCGCAACAATCTGCCATACATAGAATTACAAACACCATTCAGCTGGGGTGAAGACTTCGGGTTATTCACGCAACAATACAAAGGAGCCATATTCGGTTTGGGTTCCGGGGAAAACTGTGCCCCACTCCACTCCCCACAATACGATTTCCCAGATGAAGTGATTGAAACGGGAGCAACCCTGTTTTACACGATCGCTGAAGCAAATCAATGACTATAATATTGGTATGTCTCTCTATACTTGTGCCGTAGTCTCGTTAGTAGGTTAACGATAGGTTAACGATAGGTCAACGATAGGTTAACTACACGAACCGTACTTTTTTGATTAATCTCTCTTTGAAATACAACTGAGATACCAAGGAGAGTACGGCACAACACCCCTGCAAGTTACTCGCAATAACGAGGAGGATTATGGATACATCACTTATTCCGTCACCGCATCATAAACTCTCGACCAAGGGAAGTTCCAATAAGCCTCTGTTTCAACACGCCATACTTTAATACTTAGAGGAATATAAGTTGCGATACCGCTAAATTTTTCCTCCGGTATTTCTGTATAATAAAATGGGTTCGTTGCTTTTTTATAGATCACAACCTCGTTATCCAAGAAGTCCCGATACTCTTTATAAAGTCCTTCTCTGTCCTCGGTCATATACTTCATATACTCTCCCAAGTCAAAAAAGCGATCATGCTTGGTGTATTCCACCATAGGATAACAGTAAACGGCATTTTGTTTTATCGTGGCTACATTCTCTTTTTGCCCTTGCAAAACTTCCCGAGTAAGATCAAATAAATGCTCCATCTCGTCCATCTTAATTAAAGCAATCGTACCAAAACGATTAGTTGCATTATACGTGTTATAATAATCCCAAAATTCATCACACACTTTCACCAAATCCTTCTCCAAATCCTTCCCCTTTCCCCAGAAATAAGGCATCACCCGGGCATAAGGGAAACCCGGTGCTGGCAGTTCAGCCGGGGATGCAATCACGTATTTAGCCTTGTCCCGCAAATCATAAAGCACTTCAATAGAGGACATCAGACAAGCATCGAACAAGATAAACTCCAGATTCTCCTTATTAAAAGGAATTGCTTTTGCCATATCCCGTGTATCCATCTCGTTTGACCCGGTATAATCCTTACCAAAACTACGGGTCAACACGGGCTCGGCATGTAACATCCGATTACTCCGACCAGATGCCCCAGAGGGAATCCACCCTGAAGCATGTGAACCAAGAATTAAACCATACGAATCTGACGGGTATAAATCCTGCATCTCATTCAATATCTTTTTCAGAACTTCTGGATCCGCAGAATCCATCTCCTCATACGTTTTTAGTACTTGTTTCTCCACCTCTTTTCCTTTAAATCGGAACGTGTAAAGCTCCGGTGCTGCATTGGGAGCATCAAAATAGATCACGATATTTGCATTATAACTCTCCTTCCAAGCGGACATCATGGAACTGATATTCTTCTGCATGTGTCCCGAAAGATTATTATCTCCCGCCAAATAAACCATCAACGTCCTTGTCTTCTGTGGCTCCACGTCATTTTTCTCGCAGGACACGAGGAAAAAGAAAAGAAGCACTCCTATATATTGAATAACTCGCATAACTTCCTTATAATAATCACATAAACTTGTGCAAGGTAGTAAAAAACACCGATATATTTCCATTTTATCAAGCCTTTCTTTCATGGTTGACAAAATCATACACGGAAAAAACGGGACAGTTTCAGTTCGTGAAACTTTTCGTTACTTCGTTCTGTTTTTAGTGATCGCCCGAATCCGGCTCAGATGTTCCGAGGAGATCCCCAAAAAAGATGCGATATGCTGCAACTGCACCCGCCGCAGAATCTCTGGTTTTTCCCGTAACAACTGCATATACCTGTCGGCAGCAGGTTCTGAAAGATTGGCTATCAAATGATGTTCCGTCCTCACGAACTCCCATTCAATCAATCGTCTTGCCCAATTACAAACCACAATATCGTTACGATACAAATCCTGTAAATCCATCCCGTTCACCCGGTACAATTCCGAATCCTCCAGAAGCGCCATCGTCTCGTACCCCTTCTCCCCGTACACGTACCCTCTGGCAGATATAATCACGTCACCCTCTTACCCGAACCAGATCGTGATATCCCGGCCATCCGCCTCAACGAACGCCCTAGCCATCCCCCGCTTGATAAAGTAAATATTCCTCTCCAGCTTCTCACTGTTGAACAAAACATACCCTTTCGGGTAACTCACTTCCGTCAGGTAAGGCTTCAATCGTTCCAAGACGTTTTCATCAATCATACAACGTATTATTATTACAAAAGCAAATATACCAACTTCTTGATAAATATCAAGTATTTTCCATTCCCGCCATCCTAACTTTACCCCATAACACTTAATAAATACACCTATGCAATGGATTTTACTAATATGCGCCGGGCTACTGGAAATCGGCTGGCCCCTCGGCTTTAAACTTGCCGGACTACACGAGAAATACTTCTACCACTTCATCGCCCTTTCCGTCGTCTCCATGGGATTAAGCGGATTCCTGCTCTACTTGGCACAAAAGAGCATTCCTATCGGCACGGCATACGTGATCTGGACCGGGATCGGTGCCGTCGGTACCGTTCTATTGGGAATTTTCTTTTTCCACGACTCCACGAATTTATACCGTCTCCTTTTCGTGTTTCTAATCCTGACGGGAGTGGTCGGGCTGAAACTCGTTCACTAAACAAAAAATGAAAGAAGGATGAATACTTAAGGTAATCACCAGATAATCCCAGAACAAAAACCTATCAACTTCGGTACAAACACGCTCGTGAACGTCTTTGTACCGAAGTTGATTCGAA
>DYVS01000022.1:0-5934 GCA_020743075.1 Butyricimonas virosa
TTCGCATGTCTATCGGGGCAAAAGGACGACACATCCTATTTCAATTCCTGATCGAGGCGGTCATTATCAGCGTCACGGGAGGTATTATCGGAGTCGTCCTTGGTATCGGTTCATCTCTTATTATCAAATACGCTATCGGCTGGCCCATATACATCCAGATGTATTCTGTCGTGCTTTCCTTCCTGGTCTGCACGGTTACCGGAATATTCTTTGGCTGGTATCCGGCACAAAAGGCATCCCAGTTAAACCCAATCGATGCCATACGATACGAATAGATTGCCGGGAGACCCGGCAGTTACAGGTTGCAAGTTTTCAAGTTACCGGTTCGACAGAACTTCTTCCATAAACTTGTAACCTGCAAACCTGTAACTTGTAACTTTTTATTACCTTTGCAAGTGAAGAAAGACGATATAATGCAAAAGACACGGAACAAGAAGATATTAACGGGTGCCATCCACGTGCTTTGATGGGGTATATTCTTTGCCCTTCCCTTTTTCTTCTATCGCGGAGAGGGTGTTTCGATTACCTTGAATAGATATTTGGGATACTGTTTCGTCCCGTTAAGTTGCCTTATTATATTTTACACGAATTTTCTTTGGCTGATCGAACGACAGCTTTTCCGCCGAAAAGTATCGGCATTCATTTTAAGTAATATCATTCTCGTGATGCTCTTGGGAGCCAGCCTTCATTTCTGGCAGGACTTTCACCGGCAACATTTATCGGAACCCACGCCGAAAGCCTTGAAAGAGTTACAAGAGTCCCTACCCAGACCACCCCGGTACGTGTTTATCGCCCGGGATATGATGCTCATGGCATTGACCGTGGCCCTTAGCGTAGCGATCAAAATGACAGGTGGATGGTATGAAACTGAGAACGAGAAACAAGAACTAAAGAAGGCGCAGGCTGAGGCGGAACTTCAAAACTTGAAAAGCCAGTTGAACCCGCACTTTTTATTCAACACCTTGAACAATATCTACTCGCTTATCGCTATCAACCAAGACAAGGCACAGTATGCCGTCCATGATCTTAGTCGTATGTTGCGTCACGTCCTATACGAGAATAACCAGCATTTCGTGTCGGTAGATAAAGAATTCGAGTTCATGAAAAGCTATATCGAGCTAATGAGTCTTCGCTTGCCCAAAAGTACACAACTGGAAGTTTCCATCCCGGAAAGAGGCAACGGGGCCATGATCGCCCCGCTATTGTTTATCCCACTGATCGAAAACGCATTTAAGCATGGGGTCAGCAGCACACAGGAATCATTGATCAACATCAAATTCGAATTACAGGAAGACAACCGACTCAACTGTCTCGTGGAGAACAGTAACTATCCTAAAAAAGATAACGACCGGAGTGGTTCCGGTATCGGGTTAACGAATTTAAAACGCCGTTTGGAATTACTCTATCCGGGGAAATATATCTTTAAGGCAGAAATCCTTAACAACCGATTTATCACGGAACTACTTATTCAACTTTAAAACGAAAGGATATGACACTGAATTGCCTCATCGTGGATGATGAACCGTTAGCTTTGGATTTGCTAGAGAGCTACGTGAACCGGACTCCGTTCTTGCATTTGGTCGCGCAATGTGATAGTGCCGTAAAAGCACTTTCCGTCATAGAGAAGGAGCCGATAGATCTGGTTTTTCTGGATATTCAAATGCCCGAACTCAACGGGCTGGAACTGTCCCGCCTCGTAGGTAACAAAGTAAAAATCATATTCACCACTGCTTTCGAGCAGTATGCGCTGGAAGGCTTTCGGGTTGATGCGCTGGACTACCTGCTGAAACCATTCAACTACACGGAATTTCTCCGGGCAGCCACGAAAGCTTTACGATGGATCGAGATGAGCCGGGCAGAGAATGTTTCTGCCAACGCACCGGATTCCATTTTCGTGAAAAGCGATTACAAATTGATCCAAATCCAGTTGAAAGACATTCTTTACATCGAAGGTTTAAAAGATTACATTCGCATTCAAACCGAGGACAAGGAGGGCGGCATACTCACCCTGATGAGCATGAAAAGCATAGAGGACCATCTTCCAGGAGATATATTCATCCGGGTACATCGTTCCTATATTGTCAATATCAATAAAATTAAAACCATCGAACGTAATCGCATCGTGTTCGGAAAACTCTACATCCCTATTTCCGATTCTTACAAAGAACGTTTCATGGAATTACTGGATAAACGAGCAATTAATTGAAAATTGAAAATTGAAAATTGAAAATTATACCTACCTTTGCGAAGAGATAATAAGTCAGTGCTAACATCAAGATAATTTGAATCCTTGAAGATGAATCATTCATTTTCAACATTCAATTTTCAATTTTCAATTGTTATGAGAAAAGACGAAAGATATAACCAACGAGGAGTGTCTGCATCCAAAGAAGACGTGCATAATGCGATAAAAAATATCGACAAAGGAATCTTCCCAAAGGCTTTCTGTAAGATTATCCCCGATTATCTAGGCGGGCAGAAAAGTTATTGTAACATCATGCATGCCGATGGAGCCGGGACAAAGTCTTCACTTGCCTATATGTATTGGAAGGAAACCGGAGATTTATCCGTGTGGAAAGGGATTGCGCAGGATGCCTTGATTATGAACATCGATGATTTACTGTGCGTGGGAGCCGTGGATAATATCTTACTCTCTTCCACGATCGGAAGAAATAAGAAATTGATTCCCGGGGAAGTGATTGCCGCCATTATCAACGGAACGGAAGAGTTAATCGAGGAATACCGGAAATTGGGTGTCAATATCTATTCCACCGGGGGAGAAACCGCAGATGTGGGAGATCTCGTTAGGACTATTATCGTGGATTCTACCGTGACTTGCCGGATGAAACGTTCGGACGTGATCTCAAACGACCGGATCAAAGCAGGCGACGTGATTATCGGATTATCCTCTTACGGACAAGCGAGTTATGAAACGGAATATAATGGTGGGATGGGATCCAACGGACTGACTTCTGCCCGGCATGACGTCTTTGCCAAGTACTTGGCCGAGAAGTATCCGGAAAGCTACGATAACTCCGTACCGGAAGAGCTCGTTTATTCCGGAAAATGTAAACTGACAGACGAAATCGCAGGTTTAGGAATTGATGCCGGAAAGTTGGTATTATCCCCGACCCGTACTTATATCCCGGTTATCAAGCAAGTCCTTGACAAATACCGGAAACAAATTCACGGTATGGTTCACTGTTCTGGTGGTGCCCAAACCAAGGTCATGAATTTCGTGGAGAATATGCACATCGTGAAGGATAACATGTTCCCCGTTCCTCCCTTGTTCAAGTTGATTCAAGAACAATCGGGAACCCCGTGGGACGAAATGTACAAAGTGTTCAACATGGGCCATCGCATGGAAATCTACACGGATGAAGAAATTGCAGACGACATCATCGCCATCTCCAAAAGCTTTAATATTGATGCCCAAATCGTTGGCCGTTGCTACGACAACGAAGAGGGAAAAGGTAATAAGCTCACGATTATCAGCGGACTCGGGAAGTTCATATACTGAACCGTGGGTTTCTTCAATTAAATTTATATATATTCAACAAAGGCGGGGATCACCCGCCTTTGTTTTATTTGTCCAATATAGCTTTTATATGATCGGCACATCCGGGAACAGAAGGCTTCATATAATCGACTTCAACAATTATCCCGTTTTTATCAATCAGCATAAAACGAGGAATAAATTCAATCGCATATTGCTTATAGAAAAAAGAATCCGTTCCTCCTTCCACGATAAACTGTTGCCAAGCCAAGTTTTTCTCCTCAACCATCTTCTTCCAAGCCTTAGTTCTAGTATCAACCGAAATACTTATAAACACGATCCGGTCATCATTTTTGAACTTCTCGTGTAACGCTGCCACATGAGGAATTTCAGCTTTACAGGGAGCACACCATGTAGCCCAAACATCAATATACACCATTTTTCCCCGAAAATCAGACAAGCGGCATTTTTGACCGTTTACGTCCACCATTTCAAAGTCGGGAGCCTCTATCCCATTGCGTATTTTAAAATAGTTCAGATATACATTCAGTTTTTCCTGACAAGCCGCAATCGAAGCTGTATCGGTGCAAATCGTTTTATATTTATCAAAAACTTCCTGCATATTAGTTACTTTCTCCCCTTTTAATCTCCAATTCATATAAGCCGTGGCGTGTTCGTTCCGAACTTGCTGATCAGTGATCATCTTTTCCACCATCTCAAGATAACGAATAAACCGATCACGGGTATCTGTTTTATTATCTTTATCCAAATACCAGTTGATAACTCCAAAAATCACATTGTAATCCACCCGGTCACGATCGTTCAAATCAATACTTTGTATAAAAGCGGTAAAGTCCGGATCTGCAACGACTTTATCCGGATTAGCACGATGCACGATTCCATAATAATCCAATCCCATATACAAAGGCAATACATTTTGCAAACGAGCCCATTTTTCCCGAAGCCGTTCATCCGTAACCTTTTCCAACCGCTCTTGAGCAATACGGGCTTTCTCATCCAACTTTTTCCGGTAATCTTTAAAAGCAACATATTCCCCGGACATCAGTTCTTCCTGTAAAGAAGCTAATTGAGACATCGCATACTGGTAATTATTTTCAGCCGACCGATCTCCTTTAAAAACAACACGCTCGCTACCTTCTTTTTTCAAGTCAATCACTACACTAAACTGATCACCCGGCTCCAAGCAAAGAGGAATTTTTTGCTCCATTACAGATAACGAAGCCGGAAGATGTTGTTCGTGCTGATAGACAAACTTACCGTTTTTCCCTACTTGAAGAGTGTCTACCAGTTCATTTCTCCCCTCGTGATACGATATAGTCAAACATTCTCCTTTGTAATGTTTAACGGTTCCCTGCATTCTAATCTGAGCGTTGGTTGTACTTACTATTCCACAGAACAATAAAAACAAGATAATATACTTTTCCATACTAATTATTACTTTTTTATACTTTGTGCTATTTTTTCTCCTAATTCTTTTCCTCTCAAATTTTTAGCGATAATAACCCCGGAAGGATCTATCAATACGGTATGGGGTATAGTTCCCACAACATATTTACGAGCTGCTTCTTCTTTCACATCCAGTAATTGTGGCCAATCCATCCGTAATTCTTCTATTTTTGCTTTCCATGAATCTTTATCTTGCTCCACAGAGATCCCGACAATTTCAAATCCTTGTTGTTTGTATTGATCATACAATCGTTTTAACTCGGGCATTTCGGCACAACAAGGTCTACACCATGAAGCCCAAAAATCAATCAGGACATACTTACCTTTCCCAATATAATCAGATAAATGAACCTCTTGATTTTGAGTATCAAAAACTACTGCATCTTGATACGTTTTCCCAACAGCAACTGCATTGTAAGTATTAACCCGCTTTACAATCTTCTGTACTAACGGATGACGTAAACTAACAGAATCCGCCTTCTCCGGAATCTCTACCAGCAAACGTTCGGGAAGCCCCACGATCTCAATGACCTGACTTCTACCAGCAGGGGTATTGATATTTTCTTTAACAAACTCCAACGCAAGCAAACGCATCTCCCGCATATAACCACTACTGATTCTATCTAACGAATCATACACGGCTGACGTTAATTGCCCTGCTTTTTCCAGGCGGGATACTTCGTTGGATATTTGCCTCATTTTATTGAACGGGACATACCAACGATTCAAATATTCTTGTAATAATTCATTATTCGGAGTACCGGAAATTTGAGTATTTCCTTGCTCATTTCCAATAATCTTAATATTTCCCTTTTCTAAAATGAACTGGGATGTCCATACCGCTTTATTTTGATCGACAATACTCAATAAAGCAGTTTGTGGCTCACGAGCCTGTTGTTCAAAAAGAAATCGTCCTTCCTGAATAATCGTAGAATCAACGATTTCCGGAATCATTTTTTCCTCACTAATTA
>DYVS01000023.1:0-19068 GCA_020743075.1 Butyricimonas virosa
CCACCTCATGATAGATTACCCGAAACCCTTTCTGCTCTTCCGGGTTCTCGAAATTCAACCCATGGACATTTTCCCCCGCAATATAAAACTGGAGAATTCCCTTTGTCGGGAAACCTTCTAACGGAGGCATCTCGCTGAAATTTACCTGCGCTAAAAAACGCAAGGGTAACAATTTCCGTTCCTCCACCTGCTCAACAGTCTCTCCCGAAGCCGCAGAAGGCATAGCAGCAGCAGTACTCCCATCTAATCCGGCAAATGGCCCGGCTGCGACGTTCGCAGCCATCACGGGAGCCTGTCCTTCCGTGACAACCGTACTTCCGACCTCCTCGTAAGGATAGTCAAACCCCTTGGGCATGTAAGGCACGCCCCCGATCTTGCTCTCCCAAGGTTTAGTCGTTCCCTTTTCCGGGATCAGCGTCACACACTCTGTCATTGTTTTTTCCTTGATAATCCTCAGCATACGATCTGCTGAAGTCTCCTTCTTCCCTTCATTTCCCCCGCCTCCGAATATTTTATTAAAGAATCCCATAATATCGTCTTATTAAATGATTTCCGGACCAAAAATACAAAAAATTACAAACAAACCTTACACGTTTCACTCCATTTTAACGAATCTCCAAATACAGATAAGTCATGTCCACGCAAGGTATTCCGTTATCAATAATCGGTTCTGGGTAATTATTCGTGAAGAAATTCTTCACCACATGATCCCGCACGAAACCATAACGTTCGTAATATCCCACACCACTTTCACTTGTTCCCACCCACAAACGGGAAAAATGATTTTTATAATAATCGACCAAAGAAGAAATAATATACATCCCGTACAATTTTCCCTGATATTCCGGCAACACCGCAAGATTCTTGATTTCCCCCTTCCCATCAACCACCGCTTCCCCAATCACCTTCCCATCTTTTTCCAAAACGAACATATCGCTTTCTTCCAGATAACGGTCGATCATCGCCTCACAAGGGTCTGCATCCAATAGAAGAGGAAGATAGGTCTTCTTGTCCCCCGTCACCTTTACCATTCGCTGTGGAGAATTTTTCAAACGCAAGTACAAAATCGGGTAAGGTTTCCCACAACCATCCGTTTCCGTACGGTGTTCTACCTCAAAGCCCATTTGGGCATAAAAGCCCACGGCCTGTACGTTTTGCTCGTTCACGGCAACTCTCTCCGCATGAACATCCTCAATGGCCCACTCTATGAGGTCACGCCCAATACCTCGTCCTCGATAATCCGGATCCACGAAAAGCATCTCAATGGATGTCATATCATAACCTAAAAAAGCCACAATATCGTCCCCTTCATAATGAAGTAGTAATGGTAACTTCTCGCAATTCTCACGCACAAAAGGCCTGTAAAAATCAATATCTCCTTCAACGAGGAAATCATGAGTAGCCCGCACTGAAACTTCCCACAATTCCACGCATCGTTCCACGATTTCCGTTCTATTTCTCTTTTCTTTCACTGTATATTTTTTGATAACCACATTCCAACATCTTGCTTTGCCAAGGCCACCGCCATCAAGTCCGGAAACCTGTCCGGGGTACAGGCAAACACAGGAACACCCAGTTCCGCCAAAAACTGAGCATTTTCCTTATCGTAGAAAGGAGCCCCATCATCATTCAAAGCTAGCAACACAATCAACTGTACTCCGCTCTGCACAAGAGAAATCATCTTCTTACGCATCTCCCGCTCGTTCCCCCCCTCACACAAGTCGGTCACAAGAACCAATACGGTATCCGTGGGACGGGTAATCACTGTCTGACAATATCCTAAGGCCCTGTCAATATCCGTACCACCTCCCAGCTGCACACCGAAAAGCAAGTCCACGGGATCTTGTAAATCATCGGTCAGATCAACTACCGAAGTATCAAATACCACCATGCGAGTCTGTACGGCCGGGATTGAGGCCAACACGGAACCGAATATGCCCGAATAAACCACGGACGCTCCCATCGAACCACTCTGGTCAAGACACAACACAATGTCCTTCAACGCCCGGCGTTTTCGACCGAAACCAATACGCACCTCCGGAATAATCGTCTTGTACTCCGGTTGATAGTTCCGCAAATTCTTCTCGATCGTCGTCCTCCAATCGATCTCATTATAACGTGGATTTCTCCGCCTACTAGAACGGTTCAACGCTCCGGTAACAGCTTGTTGCATGGGTGACGATAGCTTTTTCATCAATTCATCCACCACTTTACGCACCACTTCTCGAGCAATCTCCTTATTCTTCTCCGGTATCACCCGGCTCAAAGACATCAATGTTGCTACTAAATGCACGTCCGGCACCACCGATTCAAGCATCTCTTTTTCGGTCAGTAACGAAGTCAGATTCAATCGCTTGATTGCATCCTTTTGAATTACTTGTACAACTGTCTGCGGGAAAAATTCCCGGATGTCTCCCAACCAACGACTCACCTTGGGTGCCGAACCATTCAATCCTCCTTTACGGTCACTATCGTACAAAGCATTCAAGGCACTATCCACACGACTCTCCTCTGCAGAAAGGGAAACCCCCGTTCCATCCGCCTCGTCTCCTCCTAATATTAATCGCCATCGCTTTAAAAGAGCTTCTTCCATTTTAGATTTTAAATTTTAGATTTCAGATTTCACAAAATCCATCAATTCCCAACAACTGTTCCATTAACGGTATCACCTTCCTAGCATCTTCTTTGTTAAACACCCCACTCTTAATACTTACACGTTTTACGGAAGAAGAGCCTTTGGCCTTCTCGCCGAGCTTACGACGTTCCGGCAGACTATATTCACTAAAAGTCCGACGGAGTATAGGCAGTAATTCCATGAAACTATCATCGTTCAAACTAGCCAACCAGCTATTTACGAGATCCCATAACTGATCGTCCAGCAACAAGATAGTACCCGAAGACTTAAGGAATCCTTCAAACCAAAATGCCGTATCAGATGCCGTGTTACCGGGAGACGTGTAATAACTCAATGTCTGGGCTGTTTCCTCGTATCCAAGGATATTTTTATCCCGCAACAAACGAGTACTATAACCGGACAACAAGGGATGAGAGCCTTGCCCCTCCCGGATCTTGTTCACCAATTCAATCCACATCTCCGTCAATTCCGGCTGGTTCGCCGTGGCAATGGCATAATCCACCGCTACCAGACACTCCATGATCTCCGCAGCGGTATCTTCATCCACATTAGTACAAACCAGCACTCCTCCGGCCAGCACGCGGGCCATCATAGCATTCAGCATATCGTTGACTTTCCTGTAATCCAAGTTCCGCACACTCCCATAACGAACCACATTCACCATACCGGGAATAGTCTTCATCATCTCCAACACGTCGGTTGTCGAAGCAGCAAGTGTGTCCAAGCGGGAAGTCATTTCTTCCACAAGAGCTGGTAGATCAGCAGGAATCACCTGTTCCAACAAGTCCACCAAGTCGGATATAGATGTGATATCTTTCGATAAATGGGTATTATAGGCGACAACAGCCTCTGTCAAGGCATTTCCCCATACGGCTTTCTCGATCACGGCAAGGGTCTGCTCCGGCTCATAATAAACAGACCACGCCTCCTTAAAAGTTCCCTTTCCGTCAACCCGCAACGGATGGGCCATTTTTATACCAAGCAAATTTAACCGATGAAAAAAGATACTCCGTTCCAAATCCATCGGTTTCCGCAAGTCCAGTTGAAATTCCTTCACCTCAGTTGTAAGCGGTAAACGCAAACGCTTCAATAATTTTTCAACATCTACAAGAAGCGGAACTTTAGGTACATCATCCGGTACGCTCCCCATACGATCACTGATCACCAAAGCTTCCCGGATCACCTGCAACAAGATTGGGTCACCGAATCCCATGACCGTGGTCACAGCATCATTGTATTCCTCCAAAGAAGGACGGGGCAAACCACGTAACGCCGCTGCAACTTGTGCCAAACGTACGGTTTCAATCACGTGTGCCACGGAAATATCCATACCTTTCGTCCGGAAAAGGGCAGCCACCTTACTCATCCAACGGGTTCCGTCGTCATCCGGATAATGCCACAAATGATCGTACCACCCCGGGGAAACGATTCCCGCCCCGTAACCGCTCCGGAAAGACAACCGATCGTAGGTCCACGGAATCCACGTACACTCCACCTTCACTTTCGGTAATCCCTTCAATAACTCGTTGTCTTCTTTCTGCGTGGGCATTTTCTCCAGACCCGGCACGTGCCAAGCCCCGCACACTACGGCTATACGTTTGAAACCCTCTTTTTGGGCCGCCCGGATCATTTTACGCATCCACGCTTCCCGCAACAAAGTCTCCCGATCGGTCTTGGGAAAATACTCCCGTAACACCGAAACAGCCTCTTTCACGGCAGCAAACACCTCCTCGTTATGCTGACGATTCTCAAAGTTCACTTCCCACCATAATTCCGGATCATCGTATCCGGCCGCTTTCGCCAGATGAGCAAAAGGATCAACAGGTAATAATTCCGACACGGCTGACACCACTGCTTTTCCCGAGATCTTCGCTTCGGATGTCTCCCCTGGTATCTCATCGCACACCCCCTCTTCGCCGGATTTTTCGTTCACAGATTGTTCCTCCCGTTCTTTCCAAAAGGCCAGATGATGTACCAGAGGTAAATCAAAAAAGCGCAATGGCACTTCTCTTCTAACAGCATAACACATGGACTGCCACTCCGGTGAGAACTCGGCAAAAGGATAAAACACGGCCCGTCGAGGTTCGTCGGGCTGATACGCCAACAAAGCCACAGGCGGTTTCATCTGCTCATGAAGCACTCTCGCCAAAAGCGGTTCTGCCTCCGGGGGGCCCTCTAATAAAATAATATCAGGCTCCAGTTCCTCCAAATATGCTTTCACGTTCTTGGCAGATCCTGGACCATGATGTCGTATGCCTAAAAAATGTATTCCATCCACCATTGTGTATATTACATAGTCATTATAACATCTCCCGAGATGCCCGGTAGATGTCCTTCCAGCCATCGCGTCCCTTCACAACCGTTTCTAGGTACTCCTGCCATATCACCTGATCCTGCACGGGATCCTTCACAACCGCCCCGATAATTCCCGATACAAGGTCCGTGGCGTTTAACCGACCGTCACCGAAATACCCGGACATGGCCAAACCGTTATTAACAACTGAAATGGCCTCAGCCGTACTCAGCGTACCACTGGGTGTTTTCAACTTGGTCTTACCATCTTCGGTTGCTCCCTGACGCAATTCCCGGAAAATGGTAACCACCCGGCGAATCTCTTCCAACGCAGGCTTCTCTGCCGGAAGGTCCATAACAGCCTCGAAGCTCTCCACCCGGCGACGTACGATGTCGATTTCTTCGTCGATCGTGTCGGGCAAAGGCAAAATTACCGTGTTAAAACGGCGTTTTAAAGCACTTGACAAGTCATTTACCCCCTTGTCCCGGTTATTGGCAGTAGCGATCACGTTAAAGCCCCGGATAGCCTGTATTTCACGATCCAGTTCGGGAATAGGCAACGTTTTCTCGGAAAGAATCGTGATTAGCGTATCCTGAACGTCCGAACCGACACGGGTCAACTCCTCGATGCGGGCCAGTTTACCATCCTTCATTGCACGCATGACAGGAGTTTGCACAAGCGCCCCCTCGCTAGGACCTTCGGCTAATAACTTGGCATAGTTCCACCCGTAACGGATGGCTTCCTCGCCCGTTCCTGCCGTTCCCTGCACAATTAGGGTAGAATCACCGGATATAGCCGCCGCCAGATGCTCGCTTACCCAGCTCTTGGCTGTTCCCGGTAGACCGTACAACAATAATGCCCGATCCGTGACCAACGTGGCCACCGCAATCTCAATCAGACGACGATGCCCGATATACTTCGGGGTCACCTCGAAACCGTTTGCCAGTTTCCCACCCATCAAGTAGGTAACCACCGATTGCGGGGATAGTTGCCAGTTTTCCGGCACTTTATTTGTCTCGTTCTTCTTCAACTCGTACAACTCTTCCTCGAATTGCTGTTCCGCATGTTGTCTTAATAATAAACCCATATTTTTACTTTTTAATATTTGTCTCTAATAAACTCTTGTTAATTTTAGATTTATGATTTTAAACTGGAGGATCCCAGAAAAAGCACCCGCCCCATACGGCTGGCATCTAAAATTTAAAATCAGAACGCTTGTATTATATCCTTTTTCATTAATAACAATTGTTGCAGACGAACTGTAAACTCCCAGTGACTGGCACTACTCTCCCGTGATGCCCCCAAAGCGACAACATAATCATACATCGAAGCCGGAAGGCGTAAAGCCAACGCCTCGCAAGTCGGGCGGTCATAATAACAGTAGTCCATACCATAAATCATCTTCAACACACCTTGAGAAAATCTCTCACCCCACTCACTGTCATCCTCACCAAACCATTGACTAATATAAAAATTCCGATCGACTTTTCCGCTCAAATTCAGTTGTTCCCGTTGTTCCACGGATAACAGGGGTACCAATTGCATCAAGTCTGGCGACTGGAGTACCCGTTCATCTTTCAGCACGTGGTAGGCCCAATCTCGGTCTTTATAGCCCAAAATCGTATCTGTCAAGTAAATATGTTTTGAGAAAGGGGGTGATTTACGCATCCGCTGGGCAGCTGTCTCTGGATCACAATCGAAAAACTCGCACCAAAAGGACAGAGGCATGAATTGTGCCATTTGCCGCAAAATATAATCACTATCACTCTCGCCTTTATTACTACTCACCTCGTTGATTCCTAATTTTTTGAATTCTTCCGAATAGGCAATCGGATCCACAGCCCAACCAAGCAAACGACGATAATGTAAATGTTTCTTTAACGTCTCGGCAAACAAACGCAAAATCCGGGATTCAGGAATCATGCGCAACAAGCGCAAGGCCTCATCCCGCACGGTAGAACTTCGGTCACCACCCCGTACTTCCTCCAAAAAATCCTCATCTGCCACAGACAAGCTAATCTCCAGACACGTCAACAATTCCGCACGATGCTGGGCTGATTCGTTTTTCCATTCTGCCCGTAACATCTCGATTCCCCGGACGGGATTCTCTCGACGTACTCGTGAAAGAATCAGTTTCCTGTCGACATGAGTAGCCGTTTCCCATGTATCATCAGCCTCTTCCTGCAATGTTGCATATCCCATGATCGGTAGTAACCAACGTCCCCGGTTACCAACCAAAGAGATCAGTAATTGCCGTTCTCGTTTCGCTGTTTGGCTCCCCGGTTGAAACACTCTTGCCAACACTTGCGGTAGATATTCCGGCGGGATCAATTGCTCCCGTTCTACCGCTTTTCGGTACCAAAAAAGCAACATATTAACGTATTTTTCTCCTAGCAGAATACTCAATATCGCAGCCGCTTTCTGCCCGACATAAGGTCTCGTTTCCGGCCCCGCCTCCGAAATCGGAACAGGGTCTTTCAACTTCAAAGGTTCCAACCCTGAACGATAGTAAGCGAAAAAAGCCGCCGCCCCTTTGTAGAAAATCTCTTCCCCATCTACCGCATTTTCTTTCAACCGTTCCAATATCCCAACAAGGTCTTCCGGTAACTCGCCGGAAGTCATTTCCCGATTAGCCGTTCCCAATAAGGCTATATTTATGACATTATCCGTTATACTCATTACTTAACGTGTAATATTTATCCTCTATCCATAACGATAACACTCTCCATGACCGCTCCCCGGCAAGGAAGAATCCCGTGAATTCTCGTCCCCCGGTCACTGCAAAACCTTTCAATTTGCAACCCTCGCCCACGGTTAGTGGAACCAAATATTCGTCTCTATCTGTAATCCAAACCTGCTTCTCATGTATTACAAAACGCACCCCACTTACTAATACAGGCACTTCATACGTGAAAGGATTACGGGTCACAGACTCCCGATAGATCTGCATGGCCCCCGCAATCCCCGTACAGCATCCTTTCCCCAACGGGATAAAGGGTTCGCCCGTACCTTTTTGTTCACGGAACAATACTCTAGTCGAAGCCACGCCCTTATAGTATACCACGTCTGCCACGACAACACTACCAGGCAACAAAGCCATTTCCGCCAAAGCCCCCGGCACTAGAAATTGCAAGAAAAGTGCATAACGACCGGACAACCTGCCGTACAACCAATTATACTCCACCGTCAACCGATCTTGTTGTTGACTTTCCGAGGCAACCACCAACCATTCATCGGAGACCTGTTCCCCGTTAGCCAATACATCCTCTTTAGTCTGAGGATACCCCACAAGGGTACGAATTTCATCCTGCCATTCCAAGGGCAACCTATCGAGGTGCTTATAACTTTCCGACACAAGATACGCCCGACTCACTCCTGCTGTCAGCTCGTACTTCCAATCCTCTCCGAAATAATGAATCTCCTGCAACTGTCGCATCATCCCCGCTAAACCAGGAGCTTGAGCATCAATCATACGCTTTGAAATTCCGGCAAACAAAGATTGCGCCCGCTCCGGCACATTCAATAAACCACTTCGCACAAGATCCTTTAACCACCCTTGTAAATCATCTACCCCATTCAACACTTTCTTGTGGCGAGCCTCCTGCCTCTTCGCTTGCGCCTCGGCATCCACGGGTTTATCCGCTTTTTCCTTCTTCTCCGCTGCTTTCCCTGCCCGTTTCTCCAACCATTCCTTCACCCAGTCGGGTTCTTCCCCAATCATGAATAAATCCGGCCGAGAAGCATGTAAAAATAAAAGTCCCAAACTGTGTTTACAAGGAAACTTATGGCTAGGGCACGAACATTTGAAAGCGATATTCTGCAAATCGACCTGCGTCTGATAAGGATTCTTCCCGCTTCCTTGACAATGTCCCCATAACGCTCGATCACTTGCTCCCCGCAACACCCACTTTGCCACCGAAGCTAATCCTTTCCCTGCTTTCACGGATGCAGCATCCGGGGCCAATTTTATAATTTGATCTTCTGATAATTGCATGTACTCCAAATTTCAATATCCATTCTGGCAAATTTAACGCTTAATCCGAGAAACAACATCTTTCAAAAAAGAAAAAGATACTAGTAAATAAAAAAGAAAGACCGTGCCGGACATTAAAAATTCAGACACGATCTTTCAGAAAGATGTTTTCTTTTCTAAATACCTATTTCATCCGCCGAGAGAACCAAATCAGACAACCAAGCAATACAAGTATTGCCGGACAAACCCAACGAAGGAAAATCTTAACCCAAGCATATCCTGCCGGAGTCAAATATACATCATTATCTTTAGCTGCCGGACGACTGATATCAATGGGATATTCATCATACACCAACCACCGGAACATCCCATCTATTAGAGCATAATTTGAACGGCGGAATTCTCTATCAATTCCAAGTTCTGCATTACTGATACAATCCGCATCACCAAGAACAAAGACACGCTGTTCTTTTCCTTTCACATCACGCCGCAAAGCATAGCCCGTCACATAAGCATTCTCTTTTTCACCTATTGTCTCATTTAATGTGGGATCTTCAAGAGAGAAGTTTTTAGTTTCCAATTCATTCCAACACTTCATCGTTCCCGTTGTAAATACAGGGATCGCTTCAAATCCGACATTTTCTGTTTCATAAATAGCCGTAGCAGATGGCATTGTTAGCACGTTATTCAACTCTACCATACGAGCAAAAATTGGCTCTAACTCGGCCCCCTCTGGCGTGAAGGTTACCCAAAGATAATCGGCCGCATATCCTTCATGAGGTTGTACCAACACTCCCGGAACAAACGCAAGCCCTAATTGCTCCAAAACCGGAGCTATATATTCCGGACGACGCGGTTCGCCCAGCACCACCAAGTTACCGCCACGTTCTATGTAACGTTTTACTTGAATCAGTTCATCATCCGTTAAAGCCTTCCGTAAATCGGCAATAACCAATACATCTATATCGGCAGGGATATCTCCTCCGGCTGAAAGTGTAAGTGTACACGGAGTATATCCTTGATTGATAAGAGCACCACGAGAATCAAGAACTGTTGTGAAAGAGGTATAGTTTACTCCAGACCGGTCATGTATACTACGCTCTCCATGTCCTCCTAAAAAAGCTATCCGGGGACTTTTGGAAATCATCGTTTTCAACACAGCTGAAATTTCCGCTTCGGAAGGATATTTTCCCTGATCGTCATACATACGTAAAAAAGCTTTTTGGCCATTTTCACGTTCTAAAAGAAACACGTAACGATACTCTTCGGCAGAAAGATCTATTTTTTCTCGCATCTGTTCAGGTGTAAGTATACTTTTAGAATTAATATCAGAAGTCAACACAAGTCGCTCAATCGCCTTATCCATCTCTTCACGCGAGGCATTTGCTCCGGCTGCATTATCGTAATAATAATAACTCTTCAACTTAGTCTCCGGCTTAAAACGAGTAAATGTCTCGAAAATATTCCGGGTATTAAACCAGTTAGAAGGCATACCAAGATAACCAAACTTGTCAAGAAGATTAACATAAGAGGTAATAGTCAGGCCACCATCCACCTGTTTCAATATCTCTTGACTATTCGGAGTAATCGTGCGATCCTTATTGGCCGTGGCATCATAAAAACACTTAAGTTGAGGGATCGTGGAAATATAACCGAACAAAGCCACACAAGCTACTAATCCCACGTACTTACCAACTTTCACACTCATAGAACAACTCTGACGGGCAAATTGCAATTTCAAGACTGAAAAACCTAGAAACATTCCAGACACAAGAATAAAATAAAGTATATCTTCACTACAAATAAGTCCCCGAATAGGCTCATCCGCACGTCCCTTAAGCGAAAACCAATACATGACCTCGCGAACTCCTTCTATATGTTGCCACAGACTGCCAATAAAGTTAAGAAAACTAATAAGAGTCAACGTTCCCAAAGCTGCCACAATCTGGTAAGAAGTCAGAGTGGACATAAAAAGCCCGATCGCCGCATAAGTTGCCATCAACAAATAAAGCCCTAACCAACCGGAAAGCACAAGTGAAAGGTCAAAATCTTTGATCGAAAAATAACCGACAATAACCAATACCAATACACTACCCATCATGATTAAACCATAAATTAACATGGAAAGATATTTTCCTAAAATGATTTGTAAACTACTGATGGGGGAAGAAAAAAGTAATTTTATAGAACCGCTACTGTACTCCCGACTCATCAATCCCATGGTCAACAACGGGATATAGAGATAGAGAGTAGATTGTATTGTCATATAAGGAGCAAAACCTCCTATGACAAAAAGCATATAACTTTGATATCCCTGTACTTGATCTAGAGTCTTCATATTCACAGAATACTCCAACAAATTCGCAAAACAACTAAAAATCTGAAATACGAATATCACTAATATCAACCAGGCAATCGGAGAATAAAAGAGTGTACCTAACTCCGATTTTGCTATTTTATATATTGCTCTCATAACACTTATTAAAATTTATCTATCAATCTTTTTCCTGACAATTGAGCAAAGATCTCTTCCAAAGAGATTCTTTCCAAAGTAATCTCGCACAATCCCCAACCGTTATTAACACAAGCACTTGCCACGATTTCTGTTATATCTTCCCTCTTGTCAAATCGAACTCTTAAAGTATTTTTGTCCAGATGTTTGAGACGAACCACCCCGGGGATAGCTAGAATCTCTTCATCCTCAGGAGGATTATCGAGTTTTACGATAAAAGTATCCGGTTTCACGTAATTATCAAACTCTTCCAAGGTACCGGAGAAAACAAGATGCCCATGCTCAATCATTTTAATATCATCACACATTGCTTGAACTTCCGATAAAATATGCGTGGAAAGCAAGACAGCGTGATCTACCGCAATCTCCTTAACAAGCTTACGTATTTCCAAAATCTGATTCGGATCCAAACCATTCGTCGGCTCATCCAACACTACAAACTTCGGACTATGCACAATAGCTTGCGCTATCCCCAAACGTTGCTGATATCCCCCCGAAAGATTACGAATAAGTCGTTTGCTGAAATGAGCTATACCACAACGTTCTTTGGCAATCTCAACCGCTTGTTTAATCTTTTTAGGATCCATGAGTCTCAATTCTGCAGCAAAAGTGAGGTATTCATCCACCGTGTGATCAGAATATAAAGGAGGTTTCTGGGGCAGAAAACCGATATTCTTTTTTGCTTCCACTGAATTTTTACGGGTATCAATACCGTTAATATACACGGTTCCATCAGTCTGATTCAACACCCCGCAAATAATATTCATTGTCGTTGATTTCCCCGCACCGTTAGATCCCAACAAACCTAATATTCCCTTACGGTTTACCTCGAAATTTATATCTTGAATTGCCCAATCCACCGTATAGCGATGAGACAAGTGTTCTACTTTTACAATAGATTCCATCATTTTTTTGTTTAAAAATTACTATTTACCCCTTCTCTTAAACCATACCAAAAAATACAACAATAATATCACGGCTGGAAAGATAACAACAAATACCAATTTCAAGGTTCCTCTCGATTGATAGGACAATGCTATATGATTATCCGGTTGAGCCGGACGAGGAAAATAAATCGGGTATTGATAATCGGCCATCCAACTACACATCAGTGTTGTCAACTGTCCGTTTGCAACCCCGTAAACTCTCTGTTTACTGAATTCACCTGTTGTCATCCAATCCGCATCACCAAAAATCATGATTCGTTGTTCTTTACCGTTCACTTGACGAGTCAACGCCAATACCACGGGCAATTGCTGATTAATTTCACCCGCTTTTGAGTTAAAAACCGGAGTTTCTCCCGCAAAATCTGTCGTTTCCACTTCCGTCCAAGAACCTGCAGGAGAAACAACTAGCGGAACGACATTATATCCTTTATCCGTCGTGTAATTCAAGGCTACAGCCCCCATCATACTTAACGGATAATTTCTACTCGACCAACGTGCAAACGTCGGATTAATCATCCCACTTTGCGAGGTAAAAACAGCATTTATATTTATAGGATCTTCATCCTTACGAGGTAAAACTAACATACCGGGCAAAGCTTGCACTCCAAAGTCAGAAAGTAACTCACTCATCACTGTAGAACGATTGACATCTGTGGCAATAACTAAATGACGACCACTTGCCACGTAATCCCTTATCTTCTTCAATTCTACTTTCGAAAAGGATTCTTTAGGATCTATAATTAAAAGAATCTGTACATCATCAGGAATTCCCCAATCTTCCGTGAGCGGAATACTTACCGGGTCAAATCCTTGATTGATCAATGAACTTCGGCTGGAACCATTCGTGAAAAGCCATCCCATTTCCCGATCACCACTCTTGTTCATTTCACGTTCTCCGTGCCCATAAAGAGCTCCCATCTTCACGGCACCCTCCTTCATGCGTAATAAAGCAACAGAAATCTCTTGCTCGCTCGGGTTAGGATTCAGGTCATTAAACATACGTAAATAAGTCCAATTTCCTTCACTATCTTCAAGAATCCGAACAACTTGATTGTTTTCACCGCTTAAATCATGAATCTTTCTCATCTCTTCGGGAGAAAGTACATCATCAAAATCCAACCCATTTACCTCAGCTTGTTTACGGGCCGCCTCTTCCAAATCTTCTCCGGGAGCACAACAGGAATGCCCGTTCAACACATGATCATAATAATAGATATATTTAAACTTCATGTCCGGTTTGAAGCGATAATATTGACTGAACACAGACATATCCCCTATCCGACTTCTTGGAAATAGTTTGGCCGCCATATGCTCGTCCAAAATATTGACATAAGTTGTCAACGTCAGTTCCTGTCCATCATAACGTTTCAATATTTCACGACTTTTTGGGGTCAATGTCAATTGTTCATCACGCGAAAGATCCGTGATACACACTGTCGTCCGACGAGAAGTCGCATAACCGATACCCACAATCACGATAAACAAAGCCATATATTTCACCACTTTCACGTACCACGGTTTACTTTGTCTCGCAAACTGTAATTTCATAATAGACATACCGATAAACAAAACGGGCATCAAGATGTAATACAAAACATCTCCGCTATTTATCAAACCAGCTATTGGCCCATGAGGACCACTACAAATCCAATAAGTTACATCCCTCCAAAAATCAACACCTTGCAATACTCCACCTATTACTTGTAAAATAGTCAACGCAGCAAAAGTACCGATAGCCGCAACAACCTGATAAGAAGTCAAACAAGAAACAAATAATCCAACCGCAGAGTAAAGACACATGATTAGGTAAATTCCTATTAAACCGGTAATAGCCACAGGATAGTCAAAATCCTTCAAAACAAACATGTAGAATACCACATAAACCGTAACTATAGCTAACATTATCAACCCGTAAAACATCATGGAAAGGTATTTACCAAACACGATTTGAGTACTGGTAATCGGGGAAGAATATAATAACTTGATCGAACCACTACTAAATTCCCGGCTCATCAACCCCATTGTTAGCAGCGGGAAATAAAGGTATAAATAAGAAAGTACGCCAGGAAACAAAGGTGTCCCAAAACCTGAAAGCAAGAAATAGACTGTCAATCCGTCTTTTTCCCGGTTATTAAGTACAAAATCTTTCAATTCCCATATAAGCCTGTCCGTAAAGACCATACTCACTTGAAATGTGAATATCACCAATACTAACCAAGCTATCGGCGAACAAAACAAAGAGTTTAATTCTGATTTCGCTATTCTATATATTGTTTTCATACACTATAACATTAAAATTTATCAACCACTCGCTTTCCCGATAGTTGGGCAAAAATCTCATCCATCGACACTTTTTCCATTTGAATTTCACTTAACCTCCATCCCCGGTTCACACAAATTTCTGCCACTCGTTTCGCTTCTTCTTCCCCTTCCCGTTCAAATTGTACCCGAAAAGTACGTTCATCTATTTTTTTTACCTTAATAACACCCGGAATATTCCTCAACTCCTCTTCTGCCGGAGCATTTTCCAACCGAACAATACAATTATTGGATTTAACACTATTATGAAATTCATCTATCGAACCGGAGAATATTAAATTCCCATGTTCAATCATTTTAATCGTATGACAAATTGCCTCCACTTCGGACAAGATATGCGTGGAAAGTAGTACGGCATGATCCTGTGCTATTTCTCGGATTAATTCCCGGATCTCCAATATCTGATTCGGGTCCAATCCATTCGTGGGTTCATCCAATACCACTAGTTTCGGATTATGCACAATCGCCTGCGCTATTCCCAAACGCTGCTGGTAACCTCCCGAAAGATTTTTTACCAAACGTTTGCTGAAATGAACAATTCCACAACGTTCTTTTGCCAACTCCACGGCAGCCTTTACCTCCCTATCATTCATCAACCGAAGATGAGCACAATATGTCAAATATTCATCCACGTTATGATCCGTGTACAAAGGTGGTTTCTGTGGTAAAAAACCAATATATTTCTTGGCTTCTACTGGATTTTCACGGGTATCTATTCCATTAATGTAAACAGTTCCCTCTGTTTGGTTCAAAACACCACAGATAATATTCATCGTGGTCGATTTTCCCGCACCGTTAGAACCTAAAAGTCCTAAAATTCCCTTTTGGTTTATCTCAAAATTTATATCCCTAATCGCCCACTGCACACTATAACGATGGGATAAATGTTCCACTTTTACAATTGGTTCTTCCATAAATTTCTTTTTACAATGACTCATTTTTTACACAAACACTCCCCTAGAGATTATTTTCACAATCTCTAATTAATTTAATTTTCAATTAATTTCACATGAGGAAACCACAACGGTTATCCCCATGTGAAAAGAAACTATAATCTCGATTCCTCATTAAAAGTATCGCTATCCCCGTATTTGTATTGAATATCCACAATACGTCCCAAGCCGTCAGCCTTATATAATACTTTCTCTTTCTGACCGCTGATAGCCTCATAAGAAGCATCTAAAATATAAAATTCACCATTCTCCAAACCAACACCCATTTCCTCACGATCGTCCCCATTCGCATAACGCTCTATATCCACAATCGTAGATCCGGCTGGAAAAGTATAATAAGGAAAAGGAGCATCGATCCTGTTCCAGCAATAAAGAACGTTTCCTGCAGTAAAATAGAAGTACGAAGACCCATCCATACAGTATTTAGAATTTTCATTCACCAAACCATTACCAACAAACAATTCTTCTTTACCGTTAAAAATAAACATCTTTGTTTCACCAGATCTTTTTGATGCTTGATACGTCTGGAAATAATATTCTGACCCTTTTTTCAAAATCTGAACAAAATCACGTCCGGCAGCTCCCTCCACGCTGAAGGAGCCGATAAATGCAACCTCGGTTCCCTCACCCATTCGATCAAGAGGAGTGAACGTTTCCAAATGAGTACTGTCCGGATGCATTTCCACGTAAATAATGTCTCCCGTGTAAAGTTGAGGTTCATCATAAATGGCAATCATCCGCTGATTCAATTTGTCGTACATATAAATGTACCCCAAATACGCACAGTAATACATTACGTCTATTTTAGAATTACTAATAGCCGGAACATCATTATATTGGCACACTTGGAAACTACCATTCGGATTTATACGAGTATAAACATTCCCATCCGTACCCAAAATTGCCTCTAATCTACTACCGTACTCCGCTTGTCTAGGCTCAAAACCAATAGGATATTTTTCTCCTAAAAATTCTTTTCGTGTAGAAATCGCTTTTGAAAAATCCAAACCACTCACCTCCACGGCTCCACTTTCTTGAATAACCAAAATCTGGTCACTCTCGTCTGAAAAATGTCGGCCCATCCGGACCGGTCCTGTTCCCAAACTTTCTCCTTGAAGAGTCGTGTAAATATCTGGAAATATTTCATAGGTAATCTTACCCTCTCCCTCTTGTCCCGGACGAATATAACTCAACACGGATTTACCATCCCGTTCCGACAAAATTGTCCATCCTGTAGAATATCTAGATACCGTGTTCAAATCAATCTGTATGGTTGTCAACGATCCCGTTGGTACATGTTCTACGGCCAAAACTGTCATGTAACGAGCAATTTCCTTGAATGTATATCGCAATTCTTTTTCTCTAGAAATCGTGTCTTGCCACTGTTCTTGAATTTCACTTACCCAAGTATACGCAAATTCCGACGAATCAACCCCATTATAATCAATAATTGGTTTAATAACATATTCTTCTCCCAGAGGTACAGACCAATTACTGAATACATTACTGATTTTCACTGTTTTTAATTCAATGTAATCATAATTACCTTTATCATCAATACAGGAGTATAGCATCAACATCGCTATAAAACATCCTGAAAATAGTTTTATCATTTTCATATTCATCTTGTCAAACGATTATTATTACTCCAATCCTCGTACAGGAACCGTCATGGGTTGGCCGTTATTTTCCAACGTCTCCGGCTCTCCTTTATGATCAATCAAATATTGCTTAAATTTCAAAGCAACTGCTCGTTTCTGACTATCGCTAGCCCCTGTAAGATCAGCCTCTGTCACTTGAAGGAATAGAATAAACTTCTTTTCGGAATAAGTTCCCAAATAGTATTGTTCTATAGTAGAATCCCACCATGCAGGCCGATCAACCGTATTAGAGAATTGAATAATAAAAGCAGCATTTTCCTGTTTTCCCACGGCAAAATCGGAAGTTTCTTCCAAATAGAGCACCAATCTTATCTTTCTACCATCCAAATCTTCTGTTTTATTTAAACGAAGATAACAGGTATCCTGATAATGCCCCGCACGAATAACAGTTTTTTCTGGCATAGTATAATGCTTTACTTCCGCCGAAGAAAGTTTTTCGTTCACGGAAAGTTTATATGCCAAATCCCGTCCCGCAGCTTCTCCCGCAATTTGCATGACAATCGGCAAATCGTAATAGTCTGCAGTCGGATGATAAATAAAGGTAAAAATCGTAGAATCAACAGTCGCATTCTCGAACTCAATATAATACTCTTTGGTATCAAACGTGGGAATCTCTCTCCGATCACACCCTACCCACACAAGGGCAATTATCCATATAACAAATATTTTATTTTTCATAGTTTTCTACTCTTTATTGAATATTAGTTTCACTATCCGGAATTGGAATTACATATTTTTTCCCTCCATCCATATCAATCGGATAATTCCCATTATACATATTCCTATTTAGACGTTTGTACAAATAGAACGTTTGCCCTTCCGCTATGAATTCTCGCGTTGCATCCATATACACACGACTCAAAAACTCATCTTTCGTTAATGATGAACTCACTTCTGTGGTACCCCTTGCTAATCTCAACTTACTCAATAAAGAAGCGGCTTGAGGCAAATCAGTCTCTGCCAAATATTCACACATGATATAATACATCTCGCTCATACGAATAACAGGCAAAAGAGGATACTGGTACTGTACATTCCACAAAGCTGAAGCATCTGTTACCGGAACCCATTTCAAGGAATACCCGCCCGTATGAATCAAGTAGTTATACCGAAAATCGGAAGCTTCACCGAGAAATAAATCGTTTCTATTTTTCACCGGAAACTGGGAATAAGATGAATAGAAAGATGAAAACCAATCATTATAAACATCGAAAATTTTTGTATTATAGAATGCTAATAGAATGTCATCAAACAATTTACAACGACGATATTGTACATCCGGGTTGTTGATATTACTTTCAGGTGTAAACCTGTACCAATTTTTTTCATTCTGAAAACGATACACTTCCTTTGCATACTGATAAGCAGTAGCTTTATCTCCCTTATACTGGTAAACTCTCGCCAGCAAAGCTGTTGCTGCCACATAATTCATACGTGTTCCCCTGTACGCAAAAAATTCACCACCAAGTGCCGATCCTGTAACATTCCCATCAAAACGCATACTTGCACTTTCCATCATCTTATAATTGTACAAAGTATCATTATAGGCCAACAATTGCTGAGCCTGCTTTAAATCGTAAATAATACTATCCAAAATGACAGAGGTCGGCAAATGCTGCGGATGGGAAGTCAAATATTTAGAAACATACGGGATACGCACAGCATCATCACCTGTAACTGGAGCGGGAGCAAACAATCTCAATAGATCAAAATGCATAAAAGCTCGTAAACCCTTCGCTTCTCCCAGCAAAATATTCCTCTCGTTTTCTCCTTCA
>DYVS01000024.1:0-15264 GCA_020743075.1 Butyricimonas virosa
TAGGTTAGTAGTTAGTAATGTAATCTTAAGAGTCGACATTCCCCGTCGGCTCTTTTGTATTTAAAAACGAAAGGTACTAATATTTTTTAGAAACAAAAATTAACAATTATGGATGGAATCATCGAAATTGAAGGAATGGAATTTTTCGCTTTCCACGGATGTTATGAAACAGAACGTGTCGTGGGAAACAAATTCATGGTTTACGCCCGTATCGAAACAGATTGCAGCAAAGCTGCCCAAACAGATAACATCGAAGACGCATTAAGTTATCTCACCGCCTACGAGATTATCGCCAAAGAAATGATGATTACCTCACATTTGTTGGAACACGTGGCCCAAAGAATGATTGATGCACTCTATAACGCTTTCCCGCAAATTTCCCATGTAACTATCAAGGTTTCAAAACTAAACCCGCCACTAGGAGGAAAAATCGCAGCCACGAGTGTTACTTTATCCAAATAAATTGCAGTAAGGTATTGCAAAATCCAAAATATCGCCTTATCTTTGCCACGCAAAATCGCAAAAGGGTCGGTTGGCCGAGCGGTTAGGCAGCGGTCTGCAAAACCGTGTACAGCAGTTCAAATCTGCTACCGACCTCAGGAAATCAGTCACTTACAAAGTGGCTGATTTTTGTTTATAATGTTCTTTTAGGCCACAAGCCATTACCCATACCGCTCCTTCTTAACCTACATATTTAAGAATATTCTCAAATAAACAAACAAAATACATTGATTTACGTTCATGCTTAACAAAACATTTATAATATTAGCAAGCATGAAAAAGAAAAAAACTAACCCTTGGACGATTGTCGGAATCACCATCGCCATTATTCTATTAATATATTGGCTCTTAGCAGCAACGATACTAGAAGAAGACGAAAACGTAATTCCCATTCTAGATGGAACAGAGCAGGTAATCCCTTAGGATTCCTGCTTTATCTCTTTATTTTTGAAGACTTACATCTATTTTCTTAGAAATTATCGAGTCAAGAGACATTCTCCCCACACCCGTAAAAAACAGCAAGATATAAATACCTAAATATAGGAAAGGTAATTCCTTCATCTGAAATGGATCATTGGCATGCACAACAAATATAACCACCAACATAGAAAATACCAACGGGATTGTTGCCAATCGAGTAAAAGCTCCCACGATAACGAATAAGGAGCATCCAACTTCGGCTCCAATAATCAAAATCAATGACAAAGTACTTCCTAAACCTATTGGATCCGGGAAGGTAGCAGACAATTCGGAGAACGACGTCAACTTGGCTAAACCATGAGTCAACATAGTTATCCCAACCAATACACGCAAAATCAACAAGCCCAAACTTAAAAATTTTTGGTTGGGGGCAATTATAGACGAAATCACTTTTTTCATAACAACATTTTAAAGATTTAACATAGAATAGATAAACGTGACACATTCAATTAATGTTACACTTTTAAGTACGAATTTATAAATATAGCAGTTTTACAAAATAAATCGTAGTTTTGCGGAAAGAAATCTAAAATCATGATTATAGTTATTAGCTTGATGGTTTGTGGCATCATTTTAGGATATGCTTTTAAAGAGAGAAATTTGAAATTCGTGCAAAAACTCATTAATTATGCCATATTTCTCCTCCTATTTCTTTTAGGCATCACGGTTGGAGCTAACGAGGATGTAATGAATAATCTCGACTCTATCGGCTTAGAAGCTTTACTTATTACACTAGCAGCAATCGCAGGAAGCGTATTATGCGCTTGGGGTGTCTATCGTTTTTTCTTCATGTCCACGAAATAATTCCATCCATGAAAGGTAGTATAATCATAGTCTCTTTTTTTGTTGCCGGAGTATTACTCGGACGACTCGTTGATGTTCCCGCCCTGCTAACAGCAGAAGAACCCACTCTTTACGCCCTATATGTACTTATGTTTCTCGTGGGCATCAGCATTGGAAGTGACAAAAAAGCTCTAGAAGCATTGAAACACCAGAACTTTAAAATCATTCTGGTGCCATTGGCAACGATTATCGGCACTCTGGTAGGCTCGGCTTTAATCAGCCTCGTTCTAAGCGGCAAAAGCCTCACCGATTGTCTCGCAGTAGGCTCCGGATTCGGATATTATTCCCTTTCGACTATTTTTATCACTCAATACAAAGGTGCCGAACTCGGCACAATTGCCTTAGTATCTAATATCCTCCGTGAATTAATAGCCTTATTAGCCGCCCCTCTACTCGTGCGCTATTTTGGTAAACTAGCCCCTATTTCCGTGGGAGGAGCAACCACCGCTGATACCACACTTCCGATTATCACAAAATTCTGCGGAAAAGAATTTGTAATCATATCAATCGTTCACGGGATAACAGTGGATTTAAGTGTACCATTTCTAGTGACATTTTTTTGTACGATATAAATTCTCTAATTCATTTTTATTACCTTTGTTACATTCTAAGGGAGAAACTAAATACTATGGCAGATACCATTTCTTTCGAATCAATAAGAAACGGGGATATAAAAGCGTTTGAAACCTTGTTTAAGGAATTTTATCCCTCAATGTGTGCTATTGCCATACGTTTCGTGTCAGATAAAGATGTTGCACAAGACATTGTACAAGAAGTCTTTATAAAACTTTGGGAAAAGAGGACCTCATACGAAGAGATTCCCAACCTGAAAACCTTTTTGTATGTTTCAATAAAAAATCTCTGTTTCAATTATCTTCGAGATAAAAAAGAAACCATTGATTATACAAATCAAGAAGTTATTAACCGCGAATACCATTTTAAAAATCGTTTAATCGAAGAAGAAACCTATCGTATCGTTTCTCATGCGATTGATTCTCTTCCTCCACAGAGTTCTAAAATTATCAAAATGTGCTTAGAAGGAAAACAAAATAAAGAAATTGCAGAAATACTAGGAATCTCTGTAAACTCCGTCAAAACTCTAAAATATAATGCCCTAAGCACTTTAAAAGAAGTGTTAAAAGATCATTTTTACATCTTAATCATCCTTTTGCTAGGAGAAAAAATATAAAAAACAAACGTCCCATTCATCCTTTTCAATTCTTCGTGTGTTCTGAAAACAGACATGTAAATCAGTAACACAATTCGAATTTATGGAAGAAACAATCGTAAGAGTTGAACATCTTTCCCATCGTTATAGCATACAATGGGCAATAAAAGACATCAACTTTGAAATTAAAAAAAAGGGAGTTCTCGGTTTATTAGGTTCCAATGGAGCTGGCAAATCCACCACAATGAATATTATTTGTGGAGTACTAAGTCAAACAGCAGGAGAAGTATATATCAATGGAATCAATACTAGAGAAAATCCTGTTGAAGCTAAAAAACAAATCGGCTTTTTGCCTCAAAAACCTCCACTATATCCAGATCTAACTGTTGACGAATATCTCACTCACTGCGCACTCATGCGCCTAGTAAACAAACATCAGGTTAAAAAGGTTGTAGAAGAAGCCAAAGAACGCTGCCAAATAGCCCATTTTAGTAAAAGATTGATTCGAAGCCTTTCAGGTGGTTATCAACAACGAGTTGGTATTGCACAAGCCATCGTGCATAAACCTCAATTCGTTGTTCTTGACGAACCGACCAATGGATTAGATCCCAATCAAATAATAGAGATCCGTCATCTTATAAAGGATATTGCAAAAGAACGTGCCATCATGTTATCTACCCATATTCTCTCTGAGGTTCAAGCAACCTGCAACGATATACAAATGATAGAGCATGGGAATGTCGTTTTTGCCGGAACTATTAATGACTTGAATAACTATATTGACCCTTGTACATTCCTTGTATCACTTGAAGCAGCACCACCATTGGAAGAACTAAAAAAAATCCCCGGAATAACTCAGGTTGAGCACATTACCAACACTCGATTCAGAATGCACTTCTCATCTGACCAAGAAATCACTAAACAAATAATAAACCTGAGTGTCGCTAATAATTGGCGTCTCAGTGAAATTACACTTGAACGGGACTCTCTTGATACCGCTTTTGCCCAATTGTCCGGCAAAACATTTATAAATAAAAGATAATTGACAAAGATGAAAACAATATTTAGATTAGCAAAAACAGAACTTCGTATATTATTCTGTTCTCCAGTATCCTGGCTTATCCTTGTCATATTTGCCTTCCAAGCAGGTATGGCATTTTCCAATATATTTGACATTCAGCTAAAACGTATGGCTCTAGGCTACGGATTATATGGAGTTACGCAAGAAACCTACGCTCGGTATTCCGGTTTACTCGTCTCCATGTTAAAATCTTTATATCTCTATATTCCATTAATCACGATGGGACTTATGAGCCGAGAATATAGTAGTGGATCGATAAAATTTCTTTACTCTTCTCCTATCACAAATACGCAGATCATTCTTGGCAAGTATTCAGCTATGATCATTTATGCAATTGTATTAATGGCAATCCTGTCCCTATATATCATATTTGGAATATTCACTATTCACAATATGAACGTAGCTTTTGTATTATCCGGTCTTCTCGGACTATTTTTATTAACATGCGCTTATGCCGCAATTGGACTATTCATGTCCAGCATCACTTCTTACCAAGTCGTTGCCGCAATGGGAACTCTTGCCATTCTTGCTGTTTTAAACTTTATCGGAGACATTGGGCAAGACATCGCATTTGTTCGCGACATCACCTATTGGCTATCCATGTCCGGAAGATCCTACGTTTTTTTGCGAGGTATGATCTGTAGTGAAGATGTTCTTTATTTCGTCATTATCATCACGTTGTTCATTATTCTTTCCATCACTCGTTTACAATCAACACGAAAAAAGCGGACTCGTTTAGCTAGCTATTCTCGTTACTCTTGCACAATATGTATTGCACTATTATTAGGATGTTTTAGCACCTTACCCACATTCAAACTGTATTATGATGCCACCGAAACTAAAGCAAACACATTGACTCATGGAAGTCAAGAAATCGTAAAACAATTAAAAGGAGGACTCACGATAACCACGTATATGAATATTTTAGATAAAAATTATGGAGTAGCCCTACCTAGTCAGCTAAAACACGACTTTGAACGCTTTGAACAATATATGCGCTTTAAACCGGAAATCAAAATGAAATACGTGTATTATTACGATACACCTTCCGAACCTTCTTATGCAGGAAATTTCCCGGAATTGGAAGGCAAAGAACGTGCGGAGAAAATTTGCAAAACTTTGAACGTCGATTTTAATATGTTCCTTTCTCCAGAACAAATTCAAAAAATCATAGACCTCAAACCGGAAGGTAATCGCTTCATTCGAGTTATCGAAAGAGAAAACGGGCAAAAAACTTTTCTACGGTTATTCAATGACATCCCCAAACATCCATCCGAAACGGAAATCACAACAGCATTAAAACGTTTTCTTGTAAAATCACCCAAAGTAGGATTCTTAATCGGACACGGGGAACGTAGTCTTCATAGCACGGGAGACCGTTATTATTACAATTTTGCCAAAAGTATTTTTTTTAGGCATTCACTTATCAATCAAGGATTTGATGTAATTGATTTATCAATCAAGGATACGGAAATTCCCGCAGACATAGATATCATTGTCATTTCGGATATGCGCACTGCTCTAAATGCAGAAGAAAATGAGAAAATTAAAAATTATATCCAACACGGAGGCAATTTATTCATTCTAGGCGAACCAGGACGTCTCGAAACGATGAATCCACTTCTCTCCCATTTGGGCGTAGAATTAATGCCCGGAACACTCGTACAATTAAGCGAAGGATTTTCTCCCTCGTTAATCACAGCAACTTTAACAGAAGAAGCTGCTCTACAATCCTTACGCTATAATCGAATTCGGGGTTGGGACTTCAAGCTTATCATGCCTACCGCAACCGGAATAAAACTGATGGACAATAAAGGATATAAAATATCGCCACTTGTAGTATCTACTTCGCAAAAAAGCTGGAACGAATTAGAAACCACAGATTTCGTGGATGGAGAATTTTCTGTAAATACTCAAATAGGAGAAAAAGAACAATCTTATCCTGTCGTACTTGCCTTGACCAAGAAGGTTGGAGAAAAAGAACAACGTATCATCGTTACAGGAGATGCCGATTGTATCAGCAATGGAGAGTTGTCAACCAAACGTAACGGTATTGGATCAGCTAATTTCGATTTCATTACAGAGTCATTTAAATGGCTTTCGTACGGAGAATTTCCCATTGAAACTTTCCGTCCCGAACCTACAGACAATTCTATTAATATTTCCCGCAAAGCTTCTCCATGGATAAAAACAACCGCCATGGGCATTATCCCATGCATATTACTTTTTACAGGCTTGATGATATGGAGTAAAAGGAAGAAACATTAATCTTACCCTGTCTAACCAATAATTTCAACAAGAACAATTTGAAAAAACATGGAAAATTCTATCGTAAAAGTCGAACATCTTTCGCATCGCTATAATGTTCAATGGGCAATACAAGATATCAACTTCGAAATTAAAGAAAAAGGTGTTTTAGGCCTTCTTGGTTCAAATGGCGCAGGAAAATCAACCACGATGAACATTATATGTGGTGTTCTGAATCAAACAGCCGGAGAGGTTTACCTTAATGGATATAATCTTCGAACCAATCCGGTTGAAGCCAAACGCCATATTGGCTTTCTACCACAAAAAGCCCCGCTTTATCCAGACATCACTGTTGAAGAATATCTAACCTATTGCGCTTTTTTACGCCAGATGCCTCAAAAAGAGGTATCCATCGCCGTAGAACGAGCAATGAAACGTTGCGACATATCCCATTTCCGTCATAGAGTAATCAGTAATCTCTCCGGTGGGTATCAACAACGTGTCGGAATCGCACAAGCAATTGTTCATAACCCAAAATTCGTTATTCTTGACGAACCAACAAATGGATTAGATCCAAATCAAATTGTAGAAATTCGATATTTAATAAAAGAAATTGCTGCAGATCATGCCGTACTTTTATCCACGCATATCCTTCCCGAAGTGCAGGCTACTTGCAACAACATTCAAATGATTGAACACGGGAAACTGGTTTTTGCTGGTACGATAGATGATTTTAATAACTACGTGGCTCCAAGCAGTGTTATTCTTACCATGGATACCCCACCATCCATGTCTATGCTACAAACCATTGAAGATGTATCCGCAGTAGAAAAAATAGACGATTATCACTACCGAGTTCATTTCAACGCCTCTAATAATATTTCAGAAAAAATCGTGCAATTAAGTGTTTCCAATAATTGGGGATTAAAAGAGATTACATTAGAAAGACAGTCCCTTGACAATATTTTTGCCCAATTATCTGGGAAAATCAAAACATTAAAATGAATTTTTATTATATGAAAACCATCATAAAAATCATGAAGAACGAGCTTTACACCTTGTTCTACTCTCCAATCGCATGGCTTGTTTTAATCATTTTTGCATTTCAAGCCGGCATGGCATTTAGTGACGCATATCTTGATCAGCTTCGCCAACAGGCACTTGATTACAGCCTTTACGGAGTTACTCGTTCGCTTTTATTCGGTTGGGACGGAGTTATCTCTAGTATGCAACGACAACTCTATCTCTACATCCCGTTACTTACGATGGGGCTTATGAGTCAAGAATATAACCGAGGCTCTATTAAATTACTTTATTCATCTCCCATCACCAATAAACAAATCATTTTTGGGAAATATCTCGCAATTATCGTGTATATCCTTGTCCTTATTGCATTCCTATTCATTTACATTCTATTTTCCCTATTTACAATTAAAAACATGGATATTCCCTATGCTTTAGCAGGAGTACTCGGAATTTTCCTACTTCTTTCCGCTTATGCAGCTATCGGACTTTTCATGTCCACCTTAACTTCCTATCAAGTTGTGGCTGCAGTCGGGACTCTTGCATTATTGTCTGTATTAAACTTTATCAATAATGTAGGTCAAGAAATCCCATTTATCAGGGACATCACATACTGGTTATCCATGTCCGGACGTTCCGATACATTCCTGGAAGGGCTAATTTGTAGCGAAGATGTTCTCTACTTTATACTTGTCATAGTTTTATTTATTTCTCTATCAATCATCAAATTACAAGCTGAACGGACGAAAAAAAAACTTATTCAAAATATCGCACATTATGGCTGTGTTATTATCTTGGCACTAGGAATCGGGTATGCCAGCTCTCGCCCCCAGCTAATGTGTTATTACGATGCGACCGAGACAAAAGACAATACCTTAACTCAAAGCAGTATTGACGTCATGAAAAAACTTGACGGTCCATTAACATTAACCACATATGTAAATTTACTTTCCGAGCACTACTATTACGGTCTTCCCAAAAGCTATAACGAAGATATCGATCGTTTCGAAAGATATATTCGCTTTAAACCGGAAATCGAGATGAAATATGTCTATTACTATCACAAAACTTATTTTCCACTTCTAGATACACGCTATCCCAACCTAAATGATGAAGAACGAGCTCGTAGAATCAGTGACATCTCCAACATTAATTTTTCTAAAGTCCTAACTCCCGAGCAAATCAATCAACAAGTTGATCTTTCAGGAGAAGATTATCGCTTTGTTAGAATTTTCGAAAGAGGAAACGGTCAAAAATCATTTTTACGTCTTTTCGGGGATAATGTCATTTTTCCCAGTGAAACAGAAATCACGGCATCTCTAAAGCGAATGGTTGTTCCCTCTCCTCATGTCGCATTTCTCTCTGGCCACGGAGAACGTAACATTTATAGTGCCGGGGAACAAGAATATGCCGCTTTTGCAGAAAATAAAACATTTCGCTATTCTCTACTCAATCAAGGATTCAATATTTCCACTTTATCTCTTGAAAATATACAAAGTATTCCTAAAGAGATCGACATTCTCGTTATTTCTGATATAAAAAAATCTCTTTCACCCTCAGAATTAACGGCAATTTCAAACTATATTAGTATCGGTGGTAATTTAATCATCGCCGGCGAAAGCCGACGTCAAAACAATATGAATCCAATACTTGAACAACTCGGCTTACGTTTCATGCCAGGCATTCTCGTTCAACAAAACAAAGATTATCCCCAAGATCTTATTTTAGGAAACATTGCCACACAAGCAATAAACCTTACTCCTAAACTTCGTTATTTAAAATATAATGGAAGTAAAGTTTCAATGCCTGGTGCAATCGGTATTGAACAAATTTCGAACAAAGGATTTGAGATTATTCCTCTCATTGAAACAGATTCCACGGGTTCATGGAATGAACTTGAAACCACTAATTTTATCGAGACAACAGCAACTCTCAATCCTACTATCGGGGAAGTTGAAAAATCCATTCCCATCGCATTATATTTATCTCGGGAGATCAACGGAAAAACTCAACGAATCATCGTTACCGGAGATTCCGATTGTTTCAGCAATTCAGAATTATCCCGTACTAGAGAAGGAATCCCTTCTGTCAATTTTACAATGATAACTGAATCCTTTCGTCTGCTTTCAAACGGAGAGTTCCCTGTTGATACTAGACGTCCACGCCCGTCTGATGATCAAATTTATCTTACGGAAAACGCATCTCTATGGATCAAATTACTATTTATAGGATTATTACCTTGTTCTATCATCATTCTTAGTCTTGGACTATGGTGGAAACGTAGAGGAAAATAACTTCCTAAAAAGAAGCGTGAACGAACTATCCCTAGAAGTTGAACAAAAACTTCTGTAGGAGTTCATTCACGCTCCTCCTTTCTCATTAATATCCAGAATTCCCTCAAAAGACATTTCATTCCTAATTCTTTCGAAAAAGGATTAATTTTCAACGCCAATACTATTATTTTAAATATACTTGTATCCGAAAAAATGGCGTACGAAGAATTCATTCTGATAAAATACTCAATTTTTACAAAAAAAAGGAAGATCCATTCATCCTTTTCGCATGATTACGTGTTCTACAGATAAAGATGACAATATACTAATTATGCAAATATACGATAAAGAATATAAAATCGCACAACTTCTTGCAAAAGAGATAACTGGCACTCTATCTCTTGAAGAACGAGAAGAGTTAGAGATATGGCGAAATGAAAATCACTCGACACAAGAACTTTACAAACAAATCCTTGACCCTCAAAACAGGAGTCAAAGAGATCAATTCGTCAAAGAATTAAACTTAGAAAAATCATGGAAACATGTGCAACAACAAATAATTCCCAAATACAGTCTCATAAAGCATTCTCTAACATGGATATCCGGAATTGTTGCAAGTATTTTAATTATCATCGGAGTCTCTCTTGTTTTATTCAATACCCCAAAATCAGACCAAGTGTCGAAAATTATTGCAGGAATTCACTCCGGTAGTCCGAAAGCAATATTTATTACCCCTGAAGGAAAACAAATCCATCTAACTCCACAAGACACCATACAAACACTAAAATTAGAAAATGGCCTAGTAGCGATCAATCGAGGCAATACATTCGAATATTCGGGAAGTGATAATCAGCCTCTAAACATAAACAAATTCAATACGATTCAAGTCCCTCGCGGAGGAGAATACGAACTAATTTTACCCGATAGTACTCATGTTTGGATAAATTCAGATTCAGAGCTCTCATTCCCCATGCATTTTAACAAAGAGAACCGAGAAGTTATACTTTCAGGAGAAGCATATTTTGCAGTTGCAAAAAAAATGAAACAACCATTTATCGTCAAAACCAAGGATGAAATAGAAATAAAAGTTCTCGGTACACAATTTAACATACGAGCTTATCCAGAAGCAAGGACGATAGAAACAACGCTAAATCAAGGTGCCGTAAAAATATCAAGCAAACAACAAAGTGTGGAATTAAAACCCAATCAGCAGGCCGTATACACGAAAACAAACAAACAAATAAATACCCGAAACGTGGATGCCTCTCTTTACTCTGCATGGAAAGATGGCTTATTTGTTTTTGAAAACCAGCCACTTGAAGACATCATGACAACACTGGCTCGTTGGTACAACATTAATGTATTTTATTCAAATCCTGCAGTTAAAGATTTCCATTTTACAGGAGATCTCGAACGCTATAGTGATTTCAAACAAACTCTCCAAATGCTTGAAAAAGCAACATCTATACACTTTATTATTAACGAGAATAATGTAACAGTTGAAGAAATTTATCAAATTAAAAATTAAAATTGGGGGAATTGGGGAATTCCCCCAGCATAATCAATTTATAAACAGTCCTATTAAAATCGATTATTAAAATTATCAAGAATCAAAGTTATGGAAAAAAAACGAAAACTCACCTTTGAATCACATCAAAGGCTAAGAAAAATGTTTTATCTCTTTACATTAAGTTTCTTTTTCATGGTCACATTTACCATGGTATCTCAAACAAAGGCATTCGCACAAAATGCAAGAATTACCGTAAAAATGCAAGAAGCTACAATTGACGAATTAATAAAAAAGGTTCGTACAGAAACCAACTATCGATTTCTCTACCGTGTAGAGGAAGTAAATAAATTTGGGAAACGTAATATCAATGTCAAAGATGTAACCATCGAAGAATTTTTACAATCGATTCTCTCAAATACCCAATTAACGTATGAAATAGAAAATGACGTTATTATCATTCGTCCCGTCAAAGCTAAAGAATCTACCTTACAAAAAAAACGAACCATAAAAGGTGCTGTAAGTGATTCCAAAGGAGAAACCTTACCTGGAGCCACCATCCTGCTAAAAGGCACCAGTCTAGGTGTTGTTACTGACATGGATGGGAAATTCAAGATTGAAATAGCCGATCAAGATTCTATCATTCTAGTCGTATCATTTGTCGGAATGCAAACTCAAGAGATCCATGTGAAACAAGCTCCCAAAGATGACGATAAAGAAATTGTTATTCGTTTAAAACCAGACGTGACCGAAATGGACGAAGTTGTCATTACGGGTTACGCCAATGTAAATAAAGAGAGCTTTACCGGAAACACAATAGCAGTAAAACGAGATGAATTATTGAAAGTGTCTAAAACTAACGTAATAAAAGCTTTACAAGCATTTGATCCGTCATTTCGTATCCAAGAAAACAATGAATGGGGATCCGATCCGAACACCCTTCCTGAAATGTCTATCCGAGGAGCTTCAGGAACAGGTATCAAACAACTGGATCCCAACTATACAACCCGTGGTAATTTGGAGAACAATCCGAATCTTCCAACCTTTATCATGGACGGTTTTGAAATCAATGTACAAAAGTTATACGATTTTGACCCGAATCGAATTGAAAGTATTACCATCTTAAAAGATGCTGCCGCAACAGCACTCTACGGTTCTCGTGCCGCCAATGGAGTTGTTGTCATTACAACCGTCACACCCAAACCCGGAAAAATAAATGTTTCATACAATATGACCGGCTCCGTCGTTTTCCCTGATTTATCAGATTACAATCTATTAAATGCACAAGAAAAACTTGATTTGGAAGAACTTGCCGGATGCTATAAAGACAAAAATGGGGATACAACTTTTGAAGGAGAAGAAGAATATTATGACAAACTGGCTAATATCAAATCCGGAGTTGATACCTATTGGTTATCCAAACCTCTGGAAACAGTGTTTAATCACAAACACAGCTTGTTTGTTGAAGGTGGTTCTGAAAACATTCGCTTTGGAATAGACTTATCATACAACACGAATAAAGGAGTTATGAAAGGTTCTTTCCGAGATAATACCGGAGCAGCACTTTATCTAGATTATCGTATTGGCTCTCTACAAATTCGGAATCAAGTAAGTTACACCATTACCAAATCCGAAGAATCACCTTATGGAGATTTTTCTAAATATTCTCGGGCCCAACCCTATGACTCCTACAAAGATGAAAATGGAGAATATACACCAACTTTAAAAAACTACAAAAATACGGCTGATAGGGACCGGGAAAATCCTTTATACGAATCTACCCTTTTTAATTTCGATAAAAGTAAAACGGAAGAAATTATTAACAACCTAAACGCCAATTGGTACATTACTCCCCATCTACAAGCGAAAGCAACTATTGGTATTACCCGAACCTTTACAAAAGGAGAAAAATTTCTCGATCCTCTTTCAAAAAGAAATTCAAAGCCACTTAGTTTAACACAACTAACTTCTGGAGAGTTAACACAACGTAGTAGCGATTATTTTAGTTGGGATATGAACGCTTTCATTTCTTACAACCGTAGTATTTCCAAACATAATATTAATGTTACGATGGGTACAAATATCAAAGAAACCTCATCTAATAATTCATCTACTCAATACAGAGGATTTCCTTCTGGTGCCTTACACTCACCTAATTATGCCCAAGAAATTTATCAAAAACCTTCTACAAACGAAGGTAGTTCCCGATTATTTTCAGCTTTCGGAACGATCAACTATAGCTATCAGAATATCTACCTATTTGACCTAACAGGACGTATTGATGGTTCATCCAAATTTGGTGCTGATAAAAAATATGCCCCATTCTGGTCAACAGGAATAGGTATTAACATTCACAATTACCCCTTCATGGAAAATTATGCTTACATCTCAGAATTAAAAATCAGAGGTAGCTACGGACAAACTGGTAACGTAAATTTCTCAGATTACGAAGCAAAAACGATGTACACCTTGGATGACGAAAGTTGGTATCAAACGGGAGCAGGAGCCGCCCTAAGTGCTTTTGGTAATAAAGACTTGAAATGGGAAACAACGAATGTATTGGATGTCGGTATTGAAGTTAGCATTTTAGACCGCCTGTTATATGCCAAAGTCAGTTACTATAACAAAAAAACCGTAGATTGTATCAACAGTGTCACCATTCCCAGTTCTACGGGTTTTACCACCTATAAAGACAACATCGGAGAGGTTCGTAACCGAGGATTCGAGATCGAAGCTAGAGGTGAAATCATCCGTCAAAAAGATGTACACATGGCAATCTATGCAAACTTATCACACAACAAAAATACCTTATTGAAAATAGCCGAAAGTCTGAAAGCATACAACAAAAAAGTTGATGAACATTTTTCTGATATTAGTAATCGATATAATGGAACAACGAATAAACCATTCACAAAATATGTGGAAGGTGTATCCATGCGATCAATATGGGGAGTTCGTTCATTAGGAATAAATCCTGCAACCGGAGAAGAAGTTTTCCTCAACCCGGATGGTTCTAGCTCAGATACATGGCAATCTTCTAATCAAGTTGTTTTAGGTACTACAGAACCCGATGCACAAGGATCATTTGGGTTAAATTTAAGTTACAAGAATTTTTCTCTTTTTGCCAACTTCATGTACGAATTTGGAGGCCAGCGTTATAATAGTACACTGGTCGACCGAGTAGAAAACGCTGATATTTATTCGGAAAACGTGGATAAACGAGTATATACTTCCAGATGGCAAAAGCCAGGAGACATTGCTAAATATAAAAAATTGGAAAGCGGAAGAGACGGACGTCCCGCATCTACAAGACCGACATCCCGTTTCGTACAAGATTACAATATGGTATCTTTAAACTCAATCAGTCTTGGTTATGACTTTTCCAAAGAATGGCTTAAACGTACCGGATTAAGTGTAGTGCGATTCGAAATTGGAGCTGAAGACATCGCTCGCTGGTCAAGTGTAAAAGAAGAACGAGGATTAAGTTATCCCTTTGCCCGAACGATCAATTTCTCATTAAGAGCAAGTTTTTAAATTATTATCTATCATGAATATTACGAAATTAATTATAGGAATCTCTATCTTGTTCTCCCTAACCGGGTGTAACGATTGGTTAACTGTCACCCCAAAAGACAGTTTGGATGAAGATCAATTATTCGCAACAGGCGCAGGCTACCGGAATGCCTTGCATGGAATATATAAAAATATGGCATCAAACGCCATGTACGGAAAAGAAATGACTTGGGGAACTCTTGATGTCTTGGGCCAAGTTTACTATGCTTATTATCTACCGGATTCATACGAGAGTATGAGTAATTACAAATATGAGGATGAAAATGCTAAAACTCTCATTGACGGGATGTGGTCCAAAACATATAATGCCATTGCTAACAGTAACAACTTATTAAGTAGAATCGGCAGTGAAGATCCCTCAAAATTTTCAGGAGGAGAAATGGAGAAAAACACAATTGAAGGCGAAGCCTTAGCATTAAGGGCTCTTCTTCATTTTGATATGTTGCGATTATTTGCTCCAGCAAAAGAAGAGTCCAACACAACTTACATCCCCTATTTCGAGAAATACCCATCCACGTACGAACCAAATCTATCTATTAGTGAATTCATGGAAAAGCTAATTCGAGAT